>SLNQ01000152.1 GCA_007132965.1 Gemmatimonadota bacterium
CCCCGGGTCCGGGCCACGTCGTCCACCGCGGTGATCCGGCCCCCCTTCACCCGGATCCGGGTGCCCACGTCCTGCCCTGCAGCCCGCGTCTCCAGGGTGAGGCGCGACACGGAAGCGATGGAGGGGAGGGCCTCACCCCGAAATCCGAAGGTCACCACCTCGCGCAGGTCCTGGGCGCTCTGGATCTTGGAGGTGGCGTGCCGATCCAGCGAGAGGAGGGCGTCCTCGCGGCCCATCCCGCGGCCATCGTCGGAGACCCGGATCTTTCGCTTTCCCCCACCTTCGATCCGGATGTCGATCCTGGAGGCCTCGGCGTCCAGGGCGTTCTCCACCAACTCCTTGGCCACCGAGGCCGGCCGCTCCACCACCTCGCCTGCGGCGATCTGGTTTGCGACAGCATCGGGGAGGATCCGGATGGTTCGGGCCATGGGCACGTTCGGGGTTCAGATACCGAAGAACCGGCGAGCCGCCCGGGTGGTGTCTGCCTCCACCGCCTCCGGGGTCTCATTCCTGAGCTCCGCCACGCGATCGCGAATCCGGGGCACCCAGGCGGGTTCGTTCCGCTGTCCGCGGTGGGGGACGGGCGCCATGTACGGCCCGTCGGTCTCAAGCATGTAGCGCCCGGCGGGCACTCGGCGGACGGCCTCGTCTCCCTCATAGGACGAGAAGGTCACCAGACCGGTGAAGGAGACGTACCATCCTTCCTCCATGGCCGCCTCCAGGAGCGACAGGTCGCCAGGGTAGCAGTGCAGCACGCCTACCACCCCCGCCGAGCCGGCGTCCCGAACGAAGGCCTCCATCTCCCGCTCGGCGTCCCGGCAGTGGACCACCACCGGCCGCTGTACCTCCGCCGCCACCTCCAGGTGCACGTCGAAGACCCGTCGCTGTCGCTCCCGGGGACTCAGGTCGTAGTGGTAGTCCAGCCCGCACTCCCCTACCGCCACGGGGACCGGCGCTTCGGCCAGCGCCTCCAGCAGTCGGTCCCGGAGGTCGTCCGGCGCCTCGTCGGCCTGGTGCGGGTGCACCCCGGCGGTGCGATGAAGGGCGGCCACCGATCCGGCTTCCTCCTCCGTCAGCTCTCCCGCCTCGGCCATGAGCTGCCCGATGCGTCCTGCGTCAGGCAGATCCGAGGCAATGGAGACCACCTCGCCCACGCCGGCCTCGCAGGCGCGCCGGAGCACGGAGGGCCAGTCGTGGGTGTAGCGTTGGTGGGTGAGGTGGCAGTGGGTGTCGATGAGCATGGGAGCCTGTTGGAGGGGGACCGGAGCCCCGGCTCGAGCACTTCAGCCCACGACCGAAGCTCCGGCTCCGGAGGACGCCTCCCGGGACGCCGGAGCGTCAGACCGGGATGGCCTCCTCCTTCTTGGGCCGAGCCTTCTTCCGCTTCCGCTTCTCGGCCTCTTCCTTGGTGCCCCAGCGCTCCTGGATCTCCAGGAGGGCCGGCGACGCCACGAAGATGGACGAGTAGGTCCCGATGACCACACCCAGGATCAGGACGATGGTGAAGTCACGGATCACCGCCCCTCCCAGGATCAGGAGCGAGAAGAGCACCGCCAGGGTCGTTCCGGAGGTGAGCACCGTGCGGGGCAGCACCTCGTTGATGGACCGGTTGATGAGCTTCAGCGGGTCCTCACGGCGACCGCCCTTCTTGTTCAGGTTCTCGCGGATGCGGTCGAAGACCACGATGGTGTCGTTCAGCGAGTAACCGATGATGGTGAGCACCGCCGCCACGGTGGGCAGCGAGATCTCGATTCGGAAGAGGGCCAGAAATCCCAGGGTCAGCACGATGTCGTGGACCGTGGCGATGACCGAGGCCACGCCGAACCGGAATTCGAAGCGCATGGCCAGGTAGATGAGGGTGGCCAGGAAGCTCAACAGGATGGCCAGCAGGGCCTGCTGCTGCAGCTCCTCACCGATGGTGGGCCCCACGAACTCGATCTGGAGCATCTCGAAGTCCGGGATCGCCGGGCTCGCGAGAATCTGGGCCTGGATCCGCTCGGCCGTCTCCTCCGACTCCACTCCTTCCTCCAGTGGAGCGCGAATCGTAAACTCCCGCTCGCCTCCGAACCGGGTGATGGGGGGCGCCTCGACCCCTCCCAGCGCCTCTCGGAGATCCCCCTCAACGACGCCCTCGGGCAGCTCCACCACGATCCGGGTGCCTCCGGTGAAGTCCACCCCGTAGCTCTGCCAGTTTCCGATGGCGAACACGTTGACGACCATGGCCAGGATCCCCAGGCTCAGCACCACGCCGGAGACCCAGTAGGCCTTCCGGCGCCAGTTGAGGAAGGGGAACTTGGCGTTTCTGAAAATCCAGAATTGCATGTGCGGCAGACCCTTAGATGCTCAGCGTGTCGGTGGCCGTCTTGCCCCGGAGGTAGACCAGGTACAGCGTCCGGGTGACGTAGAGAGCCGTGAAGAAGGACGCCATGATCCCGATGGAGAGGGTCACGGCGAATCCCCGAACCGGTCCGGTACCGAACTGGAAGAGGATGAGCGCCGTGATGAGGGTCGTGATGTTGGCGTCCACGATGGCGGAGAGCGCGTGTCCGAATCCTTCGTCCACGGCCGTGCGCACCGCTCGACCCTCAGCCAACTCCTCCCGTATGCGCTCGAAGATGAGCACGTTGGCGTCCACCGCCATTCCGATGGAGAGGATCAACCCGGCGATCCCCGGTAGGGTGAGGGTGGCGTTCAGCCCGGCCAGCCCTCCCAGCACCAGGACCACGTAGACCGACAGGGCCAGCACCGCCAGGACCCCGGTGAACCGGTAGTAGACGATCATGATGAGCACGACGAAAAGCAGCCCGATGATCCCAGCCAGCATGCCCTGGTCGATGGAGTCCTGTCCCAGCGAGGGCCCCACCGTCCGCTCCTCCATGATCCGGAGCGGGGCCGGAAGGGCACCGGCCCGAAGCACCAGAGCCAGGTCACGGGCCTCCTGCATGTCCTGCTGGCCCAGCTCGATCTGACCACGCTGTCCGATGCGGGAGCGAACCACCGGCGCGCTCACCACCTCTCCGTCCAGGAGAATGGCGATCCGGTCGCCGATGTGTCGCCCGGTCACGTCGCCGAAGATCCTGCCGCCGGCCCGGGAGAGCTCGAACTGCACGATGGCCTGGTTGAACTGCTGGTCCCGGGTGGCGCTGGCGTCTTCCAGCATCTCACCCGTGATGAAGGGCTGCCGCTCGAGCACGTAGAGCGTCCGGTAGATCTGACCGCCCAGCGCCTGGGGCTCCCAGTGGAAGGCCATCGAGATGTCCCGGGGCAACACGGCCTGGACCTCGGGCAACTCCAGGAACGAGCGGGCGAGCTGGAAGTCCTCGTTCATGACCCAGAACTCGCCGTCGCCCTGGCTCGTCAGGAGGAGCGAGCTGAAGGGCCGGAGCGCCATCTCCTCCGCCGCCAGCTGGGCCTCGTCCTCCAACTCCTCCAGCGCCTGTTCGGCTTCTTCCAGCTCCTGGAGCTCCTCCTCGGTGAGCTCTGGCTCCTCCGGCTCCGGAAGGGTGTCGGGATCCACGTCGGGATCGGCGGTAGGAGGTTGTTCGGTGCCGAAGAGGAGGTCCTCCACGTCATCTGCGCCGGGATCGGTCTCGGCGCCCACCGCACGGCCCAACGCCCGGAGGGAGTCGGCACCCAGAGTGGCCACCACCGCCCGGTCAATGCGGCCCAGGGCTCCCTCCACCGCCGACGTGGAACGCACCAGACGCCACTCCAGCATGGCGGTCTGTCCCACCAGTTCCCGGGCCCGCTCGGGATCATCGATTCCGGCCAGCTCCACGATGAGCCGGTCCTGGCCCACCCGCTGGACGATGGGCTCCTCAACGCCCAGTTCGTCGATCCGGTTGCGGATGACGCGCTCGGACTGCTGGATGGCATCGGCCCGATCCTCCAGCGACATGAAGCCGTCGGGATCGTCCACCTCGAGGACCAGGTGCATGCCGCCCTGGAGGTCGAGTCCCAGCTTCACGACGGAGCCGGATTGCTGGTAGTTGGAGTACAGGTACCAACCTGAGAAGCCGAGGACGGCCAGAATCAGGATGATCCGCACTCGAAGGGAGGAAAACATGGTGTCAGGGGGTGTGGGGAACCAATGAAGAATACATGAGAGCCACCCCCGCCCCGGAAGGTGACCCGTCTAGCCTCTTATATTCGCAGAGCGGTGCGGGGGTGTCAATCGAGGACCTTCATTTTCGGGACACGGAGGTCGGATATGACGATACCCCTCATCGCACCATCCGGTGCCGTGCCTCCTCCCGCCCCAGGGGAGTCAGCCGGAGGCGCCCCCCGGGTCGCCGCTCCAGGAGCCCCTGTCGCTCCGCCCTTCGAACCACCCGTCGAGCGAACTCGGGGGACCATCGGAGGTGCTCCTGCAGGTGGTCCATCTGGTTCTCCACCCGGGCTCGGGCACTTCCCTCGTGGTTCAACAGGTGCACCATGAGCATGGTCCGGGCGAAGTCCAGGCGCTGACGGGCCCGGCGGCGAACGCCCGCCACCACCCCCCGATCCGGGGCGAAGAGGAGGGCCGCCAGAAACACCACGCCGGCCATGGCCGCCATGGAGCCGGCGATGGAGGCGTCGATGGCCCGGGCGGCCCAGAACCCGGCCACCGCCGAGAGGGCCGCCAGAGCTCCGCTCAGCACCACCATCACGGGCAACCGGTCCGTCAGGAGCCAGGCCGCCGCCGGCGGGGCGATCATGAGAGCCACCACCAGGATCGATCCCACTGCGTCAAACGCGCCCACCGCCGTCACCGACACCAGCCCCATGAAGCCGTAGTGGATCAGCGCCGGCGAAAAACCCATGGCGGCGGCCAGCCCCGCGTCGAAGGTGGACACCTTCAGCTCCTTCCAGAAGACCGCCAGCGCCACAATGTTCAACACCAGGATCACCGCCATGAGCCAGAGGGACCGGGGTCCCAGGTCCATCCCCGCCACCTCGAGCCTGCGAAAGGGGGAGAAGGCGATCTCGCCCAGAAGCACCGCATCAACGTCCAGGTGCACGTCTCCGGCGTAGCGGGCAATGAGGAGCACCGCCATGGAGAAGAGGGCCGGAAAGACCAGGGCGATGGCGGCGTCCTCCTTCACCCTTCGGGTCCGGTGGAGGGCCTCCACCAGCGCCACCGTGAGGACCCCGGTGGCGGTGGCCGCCAGCACCAGGAACGGGTGCGCCAGATCCTGCACCCAGAAGAAGGCCAGGACGATCCCCAGGAGGATGGAATGGGAGATGGCGTCGCTCATGAGGGCCAGCCGCCGGAGCACCAGGAAGACGCCGGGCAGGGCGCAAGCCACCGCCACCACCACCGCCAGGAGCTGGATCTCCACGTCGAGAGTGCTCACAGTCCCCCTCCCGGAGCCACGCCTCCTCGACCCACCGTCTCCACCCCGTCCTCCTCGCCCCCAGGCAGGAAGAGGGTCCGAGCCCGCTCCACCCCCTTGGGGGTGATGGCCCAGCGGCCCGGCTCCACCTCCCGGGCCCAACCCCGCTCCGCCAGGACCCCCAGGCTCCGCCGCGTTCCAGCCTGTCCGCCGTGCATGGCCCGGAGCACCGCCACGGGGTGGGCGTGCTCCCCGCTCTCGTCGTGCTGGACCGCCAGGGCGTAGAGGTCCGAGAGCACCACGTCGGCCCGGACCCGCCGCCGCACCCTGAAGCGACGCACCAGCTCCGACGCCAGCCCCCGCCCCGGCGCCACCAGGAGCGACACCACCACCACGGCCGAAGCCATGAGCACGATGACGGGTCCGGTGGGCATGCCGCCGCCGGTGGCGCTCACCAGGGCACCCGTCACTCCGGCCACCCCACCCAGCACCCCGGCCAGGACCACCATGACGGAGAGGGAGTTGGTCCACTGCCGCGCCGCCGCGGCCGGCGCCACGACCAGCGCGCTCATGAGGACCACTCCCACCGTCTGCAGCCCCAGCACGATCCCCACCACCAGGAGGGTGGTGAGAAGAATGTCGATGCGGACCATGGGAAAGCCCAGCGCCCCCCCGAACTCCCGGTCAAAGGTCAGGAGCTTGAACTCCTTCCAGAAGAGGGCCAGGAGGAGAAGCGCCCCCGCGCCCACCCCCACGATGAGGAGCACGTCGCGCACCATCAGGGTGGCGGCCTGCCCGAAGAGAAAGGTCTCCAGGCCGGCCTGGGCCGCGGTGGGCCGGCGCTGCACGAAGGTGAGGATCACCAGCCCGATCCCGAAGAAGACCGAGAGGATGATCCCCAGCGCCGAGTCCTCCGGGATCCGGGAGTGCTTCACGATCCCCAGCACGAAGAGGGTGCCGATCCAGCCGGCCAGCGCCGCACCCAGCACCAGGACCGGGGTGGCCCTCGAGCCGGTGAGAAGGAAGGCCAAGCCGATCCCAGGGAGGGCCGCATGGGAGATGGCGTCGCCCAACAGGCTCTGCCGCCTCAGCACCGCAAAGCAGCCCAACGCCCCGGCCACCACCCCCAACGCCCCGGCTCCCAGGGCCACCGTCCGGAGGGTGTAGTCGAAGAGGAGGGCGTGGAAGAGACCGCCGTCGGTCAAGGGCCGTCTCCCGGGACCTCGAACCCCGTCACCCCCTGCAGGAAGGGCACCCGGCCCCCGTAGGCCAGCCGGAGGTTCTGCTCCGTGAACGCCTCGTCCACCGGACCGGCGGCGATCATCCGCACGTTCAGGATCGCCACCTCGTCGAAGTACTCCCGCACGGTCTGCAGGGCGTGGTGCACGCAGACCACCGTGTCGCCCCGGGCTCGGAGCTCCCGGAGCACCTCCACGATGGCCTTCTCGGTCCGGGCGTCCACCCCCTGAAACGGCTCGTCCATGAGGTGGATCCGGGCCTCCTGCACCAGGGCCCGGGCCAGGAACACGCGCTGCTGCTGGCCCCCGGAAAGCTGGGAGATCTGCCGATCGGCGAAGGCCTCCATGCCCACCTTCTCCAGGGCCTCCATGGCCTCCCGGCGCTCGCGGCGGCCAGGGCGTCGGATCCACCCGAGGCGACCGTACGTTCCCATGAGCACCACGTCCAGGACCGAGGTGGGAAAGTCCCAGTCCACGCTTCCCCGCTGCGGTACGTAGGCCACCTCACCCCGGGCCTCGCGGTACGGACGTCCCAGGACCTCCACCCGACCGGCAGCTCTGGGCACCAGCTCCAGGACGGCCTTGATGAGGGTGGTCTTGCCCGCCCCGTTGGGCCCCACGATGGCGGTAAGGGATCCCTGGCGAATGGTGAGGTCGATGTCCCAGAGGACGGGCTGCTCCCCGTAGGCCACCGTGAGGTCGTTCACCTCGATGGCAGGCGCCGGGGCACCGCTTTCGGACCGGATCAACGGTCCTCCCGGTCCTCCGCCACCACGGTCGGCGCCAGCGCCTCCACGATGGTGTTCACGTTGTGGCGCAACATTCCCGGATACGTGCCCTCGTCGGTGTCGGGATCGCCCATGGCGTCGGAGTAGAGCATGCCCCCCACTTCCACCTCGAAGCCCCGGGCCCGCACGGCGGCCTGCACCGCCTCCACGTTCCGTCGGGGAATCGACGACTCGATGAAGATGGCTGGGATCTCCCGCTCGGCCACCAGCCGGGCCACCCGCCGTACGTCGCCGGTGCCCGCTTCCACTACGGTGGAGAGTCCCTGGAGCCCCTCCACCTGGAAGCCGTAGGCCTCACCGAAGTAGTTGAAGGCGTCGTGGGCCGTGACCAGCACCCGGAGCTCCTCGGGAACCGCGGCCACCCGCTCCCGGACCCACTCATCCAGCTCCCTCAGCTCGGCCAGGAGTTCGGCGGCGTTGGAGCGGAAGTACTCCTCCCCTTCCGGGTCCACCTCCACCAGGGTCTCCGTCACCGTCTCGGCCGCCAGCATCCAGAGACTCACGTCGGACCAGACGTGGGGATCGTACTGCCCCTCCCACTCCGGCGGCGCCAGGAGCCGATCCCGGGGAATGTCGTCGGTCACCGCCCGGGTCCGGGTCCGGCCGTCCATCTCCCGGAGTACGTCGGCCATGGCCGCCTCCAGGTGCAGTCCGTTGTAGAAGATGAGCTCCGCCGATCCCAACCGGCGAACGTCGCCTGAGCTGGCCTTGTAGAGGTGAGGGTCGATCCCCGGGCCCATGAGACCCGTCACCCGGACCCGCTCGCCTCCCACACGCTCCACGATGTCGGTGATCATCCCCACCGTCGTCACCACGTTCAATCGGTCGTCGGCCTCCGCCCCGTCTCCGGTACCGACGCCGCAGGCGGTGAGCAGCAGCAGGACCGCCAGCAGGCCCCCGCTCCAGCCGGCGGCGACTTTGATGAAACGGCGATGCCTGGATCCCAACATGCACGAACCTCCTCGCAAAGCGGAAAGCCCGGGCCGCAGCCACTGCGAACCCGAACCCGGATGGGGATTTTAGGGTTACCTAAAACCTAAGTTAGCCGAAGCTAATATAGTCGGCTCCCCACCCCGGATCAACGCTCCCCCCTTCCCTACAGCGCTGTCCTGGGACACCATATTCAGGAGGGTGGGGATTCAGGAGGGTGTGGGCGTCATCGACCGCGAGCCTGCGGCCAGGCGCCCACCGAGGCCCATCCGACCACCTCCCGTCCATCCGTTCACCACCACGCGCACCCGACCCGACCAATGGACCCCCTCATCGTTCGCCGCACGCTGCAGGTGATCACCGGGATCCTCCTGGGACTCGCCGTGGTATCGGTGGCCGTCTTCGGGCTGCCCTGGCCCGGCGCCGAGCGGAGTCCGGTCGGCTTGGGAAGTCAGGGCGCCGGTCCCCTCCCGGAGGTCCCTCCAGGCGCCTTCTTCCTGGACGACCCCTACCCGGCCCCCGGCTTCTCGCTGGAGACCCCCGACGGCCGGGTCCTGACGGAGGCGGCCCTGGAGGGGGCGGTCTCGGTGGTCTTCTTCGGCTTTGCCAGCTGCCCCGACGTCTGCCCCATCAGCCTGGGGAACCTGAGCCGGGCGCTGGAGCTCCTCGAGGACGAACCCGGCCCCCAGGTCCAGGCCTTCTTCGTGTCGGTGGACCCCCGCCGCGACACCCCCGAGGTCCTGGACCGCTACATGGAGCGCTTTCATCCCGCCATCACGGCCCTCACCGCCCCCGAGGACGAGGTCCGCCAGGTGGCCCGGGACTGGGGGATCCACGTGGCCTACGTGGAGCTCACCGAGGGCGCGCCGGATCCCCACGAGGCCCATGACCACGCCGCCCACCTCCCCGATGTCCCGGACCCGGGAGACCTCCCCTTTCCTGACGACGCCCCGGACTACACCGTGGACCACACGGCCCGCTCCCTGGTGGTGGACCCCCGGGGTCGGGTGGCCGGAACGCTGGCCCCGTACCTCACCCCTGAGGAGATCGCCGAGGCGCTTCGCCGCCTCCTGGACCCTTGAGCCGCCCATGCTAGTCCGTCGCTCCGCCCCACCCCGCGCCTCCTCCGGATTCGCCTCGCCGGTCCGCTTGGCGGTGATCCTCCTGCTCGCCTTGGCGCTGGCCGCCTGCCGGGGGGACCCGCCCCCCAACGACGTCCCCATTCAGGTCAATGTCTCCGTGGCCCCCACCCCACCCATCGTGGGGCCGGTGCGCATGGTCATCACCATCACCGACGACGACGGTGAGCCGGTGGAAGACGCCGAGGTCCGGGTCGAGGGCACCATGACCCACGCCGGCATGACCCCGGTCCACGCCACCGCCTCGCACCAGGGGCAGGGTCGCTGGGTGGTCCCGGAGTTCGACTTCACCATGAGCGGTGACTGGATTCTCATAACCCGGGTGAGGCTCCCCGACGGCCGGGAGGCGGTCCGGCAGCGGGAGATGAGCGTGGTGGGCGGTGCCCCGCCCCCGGACGGAGCGTTGGACGCGCCACCGGAGGGCTCGGAACGCTGACGGTGTCTTCGCCCCATCCCCGAGGCCGGCTCGTGGGCCGGGACCTCCTGAACGCTCCGGTCCTGGGACGATTCCTTCGCTGGCGGCACGCCCGCACGGTCCTCCAGGCCACCTGCCTCGGGCTGGCGGTTCTCATCATCCTGGACGGTCTCTTCGGCCCGCAGCTGGCGCCGCGGAACCTGGCGGGCACCCTTCCCTGGGTCCACTGGCGAGGGTTCGTGGTCCTGGCCCTCCTGGTGGTGGGGAACCTCTTCTGCATGGCCTGTCCCTTCATGCTTCCCCGGCGCCTGGCCAAGCGCTTCGGGCCGGCCCGGCTCCCGTGGCCGGCCCCCCTTCGCTCCAAGTGGCTGGCGGTGGCCATCCTCCTCCTCTTCTTCTGGGCCTACGAGGCCTTCGGGCTCTGGGCCAGCCCCTGGCTCACGGCCTGGGTCGCCGTCACCTACTTCGTGTTGGCCTTCGTCATCGACGGCTTCTTCAAGGGCGCGTCGTTCTGCAAGCACGTGTGCGCCATCGGCCAGTTCCACTTCGTGAACGCCATGGTCTCGCCCACGGAGGTGGCCGTCCGCGACCCGGAGGTCTGCCAGCGGTGCGAGACCCTGGACTGCATCCGGGGACGCTACGAGGCCAGCGGCGCCGCCGACCCAGGGCGCGGCCCCCGCCCCCTGGAGCTGGACGCCGACTCGGGCGTCGTGCGGCTGGCCACCGCGGATGCCGCCTCGGGGCGGGCGCTGGGGGGCAAAGGGCTGGTACAGAGCGGGTGCGAGCTGGCCCTCTTCCAGCCCCAGAAGACCGGAAACGGCGACTGCACCTTCTGCATGGAGTGCATCCACGCCTGTCCGCATGACAACGTGGGCATCCTGGTTCGCTCACCCCTGGACGAGCTCACCCGGGATCCGGTTCGCTCCGGGGTGGGACGGCTGTCCCGGAAACCGGACTGGGCGGCGCTGGCCCTCCTGCTCACCTTTGGCGCCTTCCTGAACGCCTTCGGCATGGTGGAGCCGGTCTTTCGCCTGCAGGAGTGGATGGCCGCCGCCCTGGGGCTGACCTCTCCCCTCCTCCTGCTGGCCCTCTTCTTCGGGCTTGGGCTGGTGGTGCTTCCGGGCCTCCTCACCGGCGCGGCGGCCTGGGCCTCCCGCGCCCTGTCCCGGGGCTCGGACACCCTGGTGGAGCGAGCCTCCACCTACGCCTGGGGACTGGTGCCCCTGGGATTCGGTATGTGGCTGGCCCACTACCTCTACCACCTCCTCATCGGAGGGCTCACCATCGTGCCGGTGGTGCAGCAGTACCTGAGGGACCTGGGCGTCCCCGCCGGTGGCGATCCCCGCTGGGGTGCCGGCGCCCTGGTGCCGGAGAGCTGGCTGTTGCCCATCGAACTCGTCTTCCTGCAGGGCGGTCTCGTGGTGAGCCTGGTGGCCAGCTTCCGCATCGCGCGGCGAGAAGAGGGAGGGAAGACGTCAGCGCTGAGGGCCTTCCTTCCCTGGGCCGTTCTGGCGACCATTCTCTCGCTGATGGGGATCTGGCTCCTCATGCAGCCCATGGAGATGCGGGGCACCTTCCAGGCCATCTGACGCCACCGGGCCCGGTCGCCCCTCC
>SLNQ01000181.1 GCA_007132965.1 Gemmatimonadota bacterium
CTCCCGGAGCCCCGTGAGGATCTCGTCGTAGTGCGCCGTCATGAACTCCAGGAAGCCCTTCTCCCACTCCCGGACCCGCTCCACGGGGATCCGGTCCAGGTGCCCGTTGATGACCGCGTAGATGGAGGCCACCTGCCGCTCCACCGCCATCGGGTCGTACTGGGGCTGCTTCAGGATCTCCACCGTCCGCTCCCCCCGGGCCAACTGCCGCTGCGTGGCGGCGTCCAGGTCGGAGCCGAACTGGGCGAAGGCCTCCAGCTCGCGGTACTGGGCCAGGTCCAGCCGCAGGCGCCCGGCCACCTTCTTCATGGCCTTCACCTGGGCGGCACCCCCCACCCGGGAGACCGAGATCCCCACGTTGACCGCCGGCCGCACGCCCGAGTAGAAGAGGTCGGGCTCCAGAAAGATCTGGCCGTCGGTGATGGAGATGACGTTGGTGGGGATGTAGGCCGACACGTCGCCGGCCTGTGTCTCGATGATGGGAAGCGCGGTGAGCGATCCGCCGCCCTCGGCGTCGGAGAGCTTGGCGGCCCGCTCCAGCAGCCGGCTGTGGAGGTAGAAGACATCGCCGGGGTAGGCCTCACGCCCCGGGGGCCGCCGGAGGATCAGCGAGAGCTGCCGGTAGGCCTGGGCCTGCTTGGTGAGGTCGTCGTAGACCACCAGGGTCGGCCTGCCCTGCCACATGAAGTGCTCGGCCAGCGCGGTGGCGGCGTACGGGGCGATGTACTGCATCGGGGCCGGGTCCGCAGCGTTGGCGGCCACCACGATGGTGTAGTCCAGCGCACCGGCCTCCCGGAGAATCTCCACCTCGGAAGCCACCTTCCCGGCCCGCTGTCCGATGGCGCAGTAGACGCAGATGACGTCGGTCTCACGCTGGTTGATGATGGTGTCGATGGCGATGGCCGTCTTGCCGGTGGAGCGATCACCGATGATGAGCTCCCGCTGGCCTCGACCGATGGGGATCATGGAGTCGATGGCCTTGATCCCGGTCTGGAGGGGCTCCTCCACCGGCTGCCGCTTCACGATCCCCGGCGCCACCACGTCGATCTGCCGCGAGTCCTCGATGGGCTCGATGGGACCTTTGCCGTCGATGGGTTCGCCAATGGGATTCACCACCCGCCCCAGATAGCCGGAGCCGGTGGGCACCTCCAGCACGCGCCCGGTGCGCCGGACCTGGTTCCCCTCGTGCAGGCCGGTCCAGTCGCCCATGATCACGGCCCCGATGTTGTCTTCCTCGAGGTTCAGGGCCAGGGCGACCACGGGGTCTCCGCCGTCAGCCGGGGTGATCTCCAGCATCTCGCTGGCCATGGCGCTGGTGAGCCCGTAGATGCGGGCGATCCCGTCCTTGACCTCCAGGACCTCCCCCACGTCTTCGGCGTGAAGCTCTTCCTGGTAGTTCTCAATGGCGCCCAGGAGAACGCTCTTGATCTCGCTGGCGCGGAGTTGGGTATCGGAGTTGGCCATTTGGTTTGGTGTCCTTGGTCCGTCGAAACGTCAGGGCGTAGAAATGTCGGCGGCCAGGAGCCGGCGGCGCATGCCCTGCAGACGCCGACGCACCGAGCCGTCGAAGATGGTGTCTCCACTCCGGAAGGCGATCCCGCCCAGAAGCTCCGGGCGCACCTTCAGGTGGGCGATGGCCTTCTTGCCGAGAACCTCCGACAGCCGCCGCCGCACCGCCTCCAGTTCGTCGTCGTCCATGGGTCGGGCCACCTGGACCTCCACGTGGGTCCGTCCCATGAGCTCATCCAGCAGGTCCCCGAAGGCCCGAGCCATCTGGGGAAGGAGGCGCTGACGCCTCCGGTCCAGCGTCAGGAAGAGAAAGTTCAGCACGAAGGGAGGCACGTGTTCGCCAAACCCCTCCCGCAGGACCTCTTTCTTCCGGTCAGTGGCGATGCGGGGCGTCTCCAGGAAGAGGCGAAACCGGGGTGAGTCCTCCAGCACCCCTGCCACCAGGTCCAGCGCGGCGCCGTACTCCTCCAGGCGGTCTTCCCGCCGGGCAAGCTGGAAGAGCGCCTCCGCATAGTTGCGGGCGATGATGGCTCCTCTCACGGCTCAGGCCTCCGCCGCAGGCCGGGCGCCCTCGTCTTCGGCCTCCATCTGCTGGAGATAGCCCTCGATGAGGGCCCGGTCCCGCTCCCGGTCCAGCTTCTGGTCCAGGAGCTGGGCGGCGGCGGCCAGGGCCAGGTCCACGGCCTCGGTCCGAATCGTCTCCAGGGCCCGGTCCCGCTCCCGCTCGATCTCGCGGCGCGCGCCTTCCAGGATCCGTTCGGCCTCTTCCCGGGCGTTGGCCTCCGCCTCGCGGCGGACCCGCTCACCTACCTCCCGGCCCTCGGCCACCAGCTCCTGCGCCTCGCGGCGGGCCTCGGCGAGTTGCTTGCGGTGCTCCTCCAGGAGCTTTTCCGACTCGGCCCGCATCTCCCGGGCTTCGTCGATGGACCGACGGATCCCCGCCTCCCGCTCCTCCATGAGCCCCAGCATGGGGCGCCAGGCGAACTTGCCCAGCACGAAGAGGACCAGGAGGAAGATCACGATGGTCCAGAAGCTGAGCCCCGGATCAATGGCGAACAGACCACCGCCTCCATTGGCTGCCAGGAGGGGAAGCGGCGTCGCCAACAGGGCCAGCGATGCGACTGCGGGAATCTTCATGGTGCTCTCTCAGGCTCCGGCGAGGGGAACCCGGGGCGGCGTCCCAGCCAGCCGGTCGTCGTCGACCAGCCGGTCGTCGAGAAACGCCACCCCGGATCCGCGCTCGGCTCCGTGGGGGTGTTTACGCTCGTGGTCTGCCCGTCAGAGCAGCTTGTAGAGGAGCGTGATCACCAGGGCGAAGAGGGCCGCACCCTCGATGAGCGCCGCCAGGATGATGGCCGACGTCTGGATGTTGCCGGCGGCCTCGGGCTGCCGGGCGA
>SLNQ01000093.1 GCA_007132965.1 Gemmatimonadota bacterium
AGCCGGCGCCTCTTCCTGGGCATGGGAGAGGAGCGGGCACTGGACCCCGGGGACCGGGGGTTCCACGATCCGGACGCCGCCCATGGGAGGCACGGCGAGCACGGGGCCACGGGCCACGGCCACTACGAGGCGAGCTGCTCTCCCACCTGGGTCCAGCCCAGCCATGACGGAGAGCGGATCTACGTGGCGTGCAACCGCTCCGACCAGATCCTGGAGGTGGACTTCGAAGGGTGGGAGGTGCTTCGCCGCTTCGACACCGGTCGGGGACCGTACAACGTGGACGTCACCGCCGACAACCGCCTCCTGGTGGTGACCCTCAAGCAGGGTCACGGGGTGGAGTTCATCGACCTGGCTGCGGGCGAGACGGCGGCGCGCGTCGACACCTCCACCCGGGTGGTGCACGGCGTGGCCCTGAGCCCGGATTCGCGCTACGCCTTCATCAGCGTCGAGGGCGTCGGCGCTGAGCCCGGAAAGGTGGACGTCTTCGACCTGACGGACTTCCAGATGGTGGGGTCGGTGGAGGTGGGACTCCAGGCCAGCGGCATCGCCTTCTGGAAGTTGGAGGGGGGCTGATCGTTCAGCGCGTCTCCACCTCGCTCACGCTGCGGGGCCCCCGCACGTAGGGTGACACCAGGCTCTCGTGCCCGTCGGGGCCCACCGCCGCCACGCCGAAGAAGTGCTCGTCGATGGAGAGCCCGGGGAAGGTGAACTCGGTGACGTCACCTACCTCCACCACCTGCTCCCAGTCCATGGACCACCCGCCCCGGACGAAGATCCGGTAGGAGGTGGCTCCCGGCGAGGTGTCCCACTGGAGGTGGGCGTCGTAGCCGGTGTCCCCTCGACTCAGGCGGGGGTTGCCGCCCTGGGTGTCCACGTCGGGGGCGGAAGGCGCCAGCGCCAGGGTGGCCACCCCCGCCATGTTCACCCTGGCGTTTCGGGCCAGGTACGGAGCGTGCACGCCGTCCGCGGTGTCGTACACGGTGTGCTGTCGGGAGTAGTCCTCCATGGGCTCGGTGAAGCGGACGGCGGCGAAGCCCCAGTAGTTGAAGGGGGTGTGATCGCCGCCCCGGCCGAACCGGTCTTCCCGGGCCACCAGGCGGATCTCGTGGTGAGGCATGTAGGCCGAGCCGAAGCGGTGGACGTAGCGGGCCAGCTGTCGGGCCGGCGAGTCTTCGGGTCCCGGTGCGAAGACCCGCACCGAGGTCCCGTCGCGACGACCGTCGCCGCCCCGGATGTTGCCTACGATGTCGTTGTTGAAGACGGCGTCGATCCGGGTGCCCTCCTCGTAGGCACGGTGAGCGTGGAGCCGGGCGCCGAAGAGCCCCTGCTCCTCGCCGGCGAAGCCGATGAAGACGAGGGTGGCGTCGAACTCCAGGCCGCTCTGCGAGAGGACCCGGGCCAGCTCCATGGCCACGGCGGTGCCGCTGGCGTCGTCGTTGGCGCCGGGAGCGGGGTTGTTGAAGCGCTCGTACTCCTCCGCCATTCCCTCCAGGAGCTGGGCCACCGAGTCGTAGTGGCCGCTCACGTAGATCCGACGGTCGCTGTGGCCCGGGAGCACAGCCTTCACGTTGCAGAGCTCCACGTCCTCGGCGATCCGGCCCTGGGCCACCACGTCGTAGCAGTCCAGGCTCACCTCCAGGCGGGGGCTGTAGCCGGAGAGCTCGTCCACCATCCACTCCCGCGCCGCTCCGATCCCCCGGTCCGGGTCGTCCACCGAGGAGAGGGTGTGCCGGGTCTCGAAGCCGGCCAGAGTGTGGACCAGGTGCTCCAGGTTCTCTTCCGAGACCTCGGCCACCAGCTCCTGGACAGCCGGATCGAGTTGCACCGTGCCCTGGGCGTGAAGGGGGTTGGGCCCGAGGACGGCGGTGAGGATGACGGCGGCGAGAATGGTGGCGGCGAGGGTGACTGCGGAGGAGTGTCGCGACCTGATCATGGGATTCTTCCGGGTTGAACGTGCGGGTTCACGGGAGGGCGGGATGCCTGGCGATCACCAGAGGTACCAGTCTTCGTGCTCGTCGGGGCCGGTGGGGCCGATCTGCCCCCGGGCCCGGTCAAGAAGTTCGATGGGATTGTAGATGCGACCTTCGCGGATCACCGTCTCCACGTTGCGGGTGTTGCGGATGTCCTCCAGCGGGTCGCCCTGGATGACCACCATGTCGGCCCATTTCCCGGGGGCGATGGAGCCGATCTCTTCTTCCATGCCCAGGGCCCGGGCGGCGTTGATGGTGCCGGCTCGGAGGGCGCCCGCGGGCGGGATCCCCGCCAGGGTGAAGGCGTGGAGCTCGCGGTGCGACGAGAAGCCTGCAAGGAATTCACCGCGACTGGGGGTGTCGGTGCCCAGGGTGATGAGGTGTTCTCCCCCGGCGTCGTAGAAGGCCTTGGTCGTGCGCTTCATGGCCTGGTAGAGGTTCGACATCAGTTCGTTTCGGGTCCGCTCGCGCTGGGCCACCCGCTCCTGAACGTACGGGGTGAAGAAGCTCCGCTCGTTGCCCCAGTCGTCGAAGCCTTCCTCCAGCTCGGTGAAGTAGACCGGTGCGGTGATGGTGGCGTTGAAGTGGACCTCGTTGTCCAGAAAGAGCTGGACCACCTCCCGGAAGGCGGCGTCGGTGGTGTCCACCTGGTTCCAGACCGGGTAGGCCGGCTGCTCGGGATCCAGCACGGGGCCGCCCAGGATGTGCTCCACCCTGTCGATGCCCATGGCGATGGCGTCAGCGGAGTTGGTGGTGCCCCGAAAGCCCGAGTCCAGGTGTCCGGTGACGGTGCCGCCGTGGTGGTGGACTCGCTCGATGAGGGGTTCCAGGTGCTCGGGGGCCGCTCCCTTGGCCTTGAAGTGGCGCACCCCTCGCTCCACCCAGTAGTCCACGTCGTCCCGGACCTCCTGGGCCGTCATCTCGCGGTCCCA
>SLNQ01000357.1 GCA_007132965.1 Gemmatimonadota bacterium
GACGCGGATGCGCCCGCCGTCGGCCGGCACCAGCCCGACCACCATGTAGAAAGTCGTGGTCTTGCCGGCGCCGTTGGGGCCTAGCAGGCCGACGATCTCGCCCCGGTCGACCTGCAGGGAGACATCGTGCACCACGGCGCGGCCGCGATAGCGCTTGACCAGCTGCTCGGCGATCAGCATGCGCGGCTCCCCGGGCTCATGCGCTCAGCGTCCCGCTGGCTCATCGCCCGGCGGTGGCTCGGGTGCTTCGTCGGCGCGGTCGCTATCGTCTTCAGCCTCGGTGTCGGTTGGGTTTTCGGGCGCGGGCCCCTCGCGCGGCCGCCGCTCGCCGGGTTCGATGGTGAACTCCACGCCGCCGGTGCCCTCGATGCGCTCGGTACCCAGGTTGTAGGTGATGGTCGCACCCGTGAACGAGCCTTGCGCGTCTTCGATGCGCGCATCGCCGATCATGGTGATCTGGTTTTCCAGCAGGTCGTAGATGATCTGCAGGGAGCGGCCGGTGGCGATCGACCCGTCCTCCATGCGCATGCGCCAGGTGGTCGGGTCACCGAACAATTCCACCCGCTGCAGCCCCTCGTCGGTGCGGTAGGCGCGACCCTCGTCGGCGCGCACGTCAAGATCGCCCTGGACGATCCGCACATTGCCGACCAGCGTCTGCACGCCGGTGCGCATGTCGTAGGCGCCGCCGTCGGCGCTGATCTGGATGCGCTCCTGGCGCTGGTCAGCGCTGGCGGTGATCGAGGCCGTGACCAGGTTAAGGGCCAGGGCCAGACCGGCCAGGATGCAAATCGCCCTGTACATGGTCCGAAAACTCCAAGATGTCATCATCGAGCCGGAGCACTGCGCGCCCGGCCTGAACGAACGAGCCCGGATGCTGCACATCCACGGGGCTCACGGATTCGATTGTACGCGCGCGGGCATGGTGGTGCAGGCGGTCGGCGGTGATCCTGACTTCGCCGTCGCCGTCGCCGTGGATCAGCACCACATTGCCCTCGAGCACGGTTTCCTCGGCCTCGCGCAGCAGCAGGGCGCGGTCGGCGCGGCCCTGCCAGTCGGCACCCTCAGGCTCAATGTGGAAGGCCGGCTCGAACACCGTGGCCACGCGCGCCGCCGAGTCATGTTCCAGCCGCGGCCCGGAAATCAGTAGCTCCACCGTGCCATCGGGGGCGCGAAACAGGGCGCTGAAGTCGGTCAGGGTGTAGTCAAAGCGGGTGTCTGGCAAAGAGGGCAACATGCGGGTGCTGCGGTGGTCTGGAAACTGCCAGCGGATCAGGAACACCAGCACCAGCGCGAAGCAGGCGGCCAGAACCAGACTTCGCCTCATCGATAGCTGTCCTGCCAGGCTTCGAGCGCCCCGCGGGCGGCCAGCAGCCGTTCGCTGAACTCGCGCACCGCCCCGCGGCCGCCCCCGGCCCGGGTGACAATATCGACGTGGGCACGAATCCAGGCGTCGGCATCGGCCGGCGCGGCGCTCAGGCCGCAGTGCTTCATGGCCGGCCAGTCGATCAGGTCGTCGCCCATGAAGGACGTCTTTGCCGGCGGGAAATCCAGCTCGGCGGCCAGCTCCAGCAGCGCTTTCTCCTTGTCGGCCACGCCCTGGCGCAGGTGGGACACGCCCAGTTCGGCCATGCGCCGCTCGACCACGCCCGAACGGCGCGCGGTGATGACGGCGACGGTGATTTCGTGGCGCATCAGGGCTTTGAGACCCAGCCCGTCGCGTACGTTGAAGGCCTTGATCTGGGTGCCGCGATCGTCCAGGTACAGCGTGCCGTCGGTCAGCACGCCGTCGACGTCGAACACGGCCAGGCGGATCGCCGCGGCGCGCTGGTTCAGCTCGGCTTCGTCCATTCGACTCATACGACGCCGGCCTGCAGCAGATCCTGGAAGTTCAGCGCCCCGACCAGGCGGCCGGCGCGGTCGGTGACCAGCAGTCCCTGGATGCGGTGGCTCTGCATGATGTCCACCGCCACCGCCGCCAGTTCGGTATCGACCACGGTGCGCGGCTGGCGCGTCATCACGCTGCTGACCGGGTGGGCGTGCAGATCGCTGAACTTGTCGGCGTGGCGGCGCAGGTCGCCGTCGGTGACCACGCCGACCAGTTCGCCGGCCGGGTCGAGCACGGCGCACATGCCCAGACGCGAGCGCGTCATCTCGAAGATGGCGTCGGCCAGCGCCGCTGATTCCGTCACCCGCGGCAGTTCCTCGCCGCCGTGCATGACGTCGGCAATGCTGACCAGCAGGCGCCGGCCGAGCTTGCCGCCGGGGTGCGAGCGGGCGAAATCCTCGGCGGTGAAGCCTCTAGCCTCGAGCAGGGCGACGGCCAGCGCATCGCCCAGGGCGAGCTGGGCCGAGGTCGAGGCGGTCGGGGCCAGGCCCAGCGGGCAGGCCTCCTGATCGACGGAGGTGTCGAGATGCACATTGGCGTGGCGGGCCAGCGTGGAATCCGGATTGCCGGTCATGGCCAGCAGGCCGATGCCCAGCCGTTTGATCACCGGCAGCAGGCGCAGCACTTCTTCGGTCTCGCCGGAGTTCGACAGCGCCAGCAGCAGGTCATCACGCCGGATCATGCCGAGATCGCCGTGGCTGGCTTCGGCCGGATGAACGAAGAAGGACGGCGTGCCGGTGGAGGCCAGGGTTGCGGCGATCTTGTGGCCGACATGGCCGGACTTGCCCATGCCGGTGACGATGACATGGCCCTGGCAATCCAGCACGCGGCTGACGCAGGCCACGAAGCCGCCGTCCAGGCGACGGGCGAGCGCCGTGATCGCTTCGGCCTCGGTGCTCAGAACCTTGCGCGCCGTGGCCAGGATGTCGTCCGGATTGGTTTGCATCACGTTGTGCTCGTTCATGATCAGGCCAGTTTAGCCGCGTCGGTCGCGCCCATCAGCCGCCCAGCGC
>SLNQ01000250.1 GCA_007132965.1 Gemmatimonadota bacterium
TCGGGCCGGCTGGATGACCGCTGGCTCCACCTGACCCGGCGGTGGACCATCTTCGCCTGGATCTTTCTGAGCCTGGGCATCGTGGCCGGCATGTGGTGGTCGTACGAGGTGCTGGGCTGGGGCGGATACTGGGCCTGGGACCCGGTGGAGAACGCCTCGTTCCTCCCCTGGCTCACGGCCACGGCCCTGATCCACTCCTCCATGGTGCAGGAACGGCGAGGGATGCTGCGAGTCTGGAACCTGACTCTGGCGGTGTCCACCTTCCTCCTGACCATCCTGGGCACGTTCCTCACCCGGAGCGGGATCCTCTCGTCGGTACATGCCTTCGCCGAGGGGACGGTGGGAACCTACTTCGTGGTCTTCATGGCCATCATCCTGGTCTTTTCCGTCCTCCTCCTCCTGGGCCGGAGTGAAGAGCTCAAGACCCCGGGGTCGATGGATTCGGTGGCGTCCAGGGAGACGGTCTTCTTCTTCAACAACGTCGTCCTGGTGGCCTTCACCTTCACGGTCCTCCTGGGCACCCTCTTCCCCCTCCTGGCTGAAGCGTTCCGGGGTGTGACCGTCAGCGTAGGCGCACCCTTCTTCAACCAGATGACGCTCCCCTTCGTGGTGGCCCTCCTGTTTCTCATGGGCGTGGGTCCGGCGCTCCCCTGGGGGAAGGCCTCCCGGACGGGCGTCCGGGACAACTTCGTCCAGGCAGGCACGGCCATGGTTGTCGTTGCGGTGCTCTCGGTGGTCCTTGGCCTGAGGGACCCGTACGCCGTCCTGGCCTTCGCCTTCGCCGCCTTCGCCCTGGTCACCAACGTCCGGGAGTACGTCCTGCCCGTACGGGCCCGGATGAAGGCCAAGCAGGAGAACGTCATGAACGCGCTGGGCCGGGTCATGTTCTCCAACCCCCGGCGCTACGGCGGGTACTTCGCCCACTTCGGCGTCATCGTCATGGCCGTGGGAATCACCGCGTCCTCGGCGCTGCAGACCAACCACGAGCAGACCCTCCGACCGGGCGAGAGCATGCAGGTGGAGGACTTCACCCTCCGCTTCGACGGAATGTGGGCGCAGGACCAGCCTCAGCGCTTCTCGGTAGGCGCCACTCTCGCGGTTTCGAAGAACGGCCGGGACATCGCCACCATGGAGCCCCGGCTGAACTACTATCCGGCCCAGGAGGATCCAGTCCCCACACCGGCGGTCCGGAGCCGGATGACGGATCTCTACGTGGTCCTCATGGCCTTCCAACCCGACGGATCCACGGCCACCATCTCGGCCATCGTGGAGCCGCTGGTGATGTGGATCTGGATCGGGGGCGTCATGATTGCCCTGGGCGCTACCTTCGGCCTGGTCTTCGGACGTGACGGTGGATACGGGCCCGGTGGCGGCTCCCGCCGGGATCGCGCCGGCCGTCGCCGGGTAACGGAGGAGGGAGAGGATCCGGCCGAGCCCAAAGATCCCTCCACCGAGCGAGAGATGATCTCCACGGGAGCCGAGCGATGAACACGAAGCGAATGCTGCTGGGGCTTGTGATCACCGTCCCCTTCATCGCCCTCCTCGCATGGGGGCTGGACCGGGACCCTCGGTTCATCCCGTCGCCGCTGCCGGGCCGCGAGGCACCGGACTTCAGCCTGCCTGTCATGGAGACCACCGGTGAGTTCTCCGTGCGGGAGCCGGGCCCGGGTGAGGTGGTGGACCTCTCGGAGCTCCGGGGCAACGTGGTGGTGGTCAACTTCTGGGCTTCCTGGTGCCTGTCATGCCGCAGCGAGCACGTTCCCCTCTCCCAGCTCGCCGAGCGCTACGCCGACGAGGACGTGGAGTTCTTCCGGATCCTCTACAACGACCGGGCCCAGAACGCCGCCAGCCTCATCGATCGCATGGGAGGGCAGTCCTATCCCACCCTTCTGGACAGCCGATCGGGAACGGCCATCCGTTACGGGCTCACCGGGGTGCCGGAGACCTTCTTCATTGCCCGCGACGGCACCGTGGCCCACAAGCAGGTGGGGCCGGTGAGCCACGACCTCATCGTCCAGTGGATCGATCGCCTCCTGGCCGAGGAGTGGGAGACGGGCCCCGTCGAGTCCGGACCGGTGGGCGATGCCTCCAGCACCGAGCTCCAGGAGGACCGGTGAGAGACCGAAGCCAACCGAGAAGCCGCCGGTGGGCGACTTCGGCTTCTCTGCTCGCTCTTCTCTGTGCCCTGGCCCTGGCCGCGATCCCGGCGCTGGAATCCGGTGCGCACCTCCACGCCCAGGATGCCAGGCCCCCGGGACAGTCAGTGATCCCGGACCCCGACCAGTTCGAGGCCGCCGCGCCCACCGATGACGCGGAGCTGGAGGCCCAGGTGCGCAAGCTGGCCCGTCAGCTCCGGTGCCCCACGTGTCAGGCCCTCTCCATCGCCGACTCGCCCAGCGAGTTGGCCCGGGAGATGGAAGGGGTCATCCGCCTCCGACTCCAGGAGGGCATGACCCCGGAGGAGGTCCGGCAGACCTTCGTGGACGCCTACGGCGAGTGGGTCCTCCTCTCGCCCGACCCCGCCGGCTTCAACCTCCTTGTCTACATCCTCCCCTTCGTAGTGCTTTTCCTGGGAGGCGGGATCGTGGTGGTGGGCATGAGGCGGTGGTTGGCGGCCGGCTCTGAGGAAGAGCCGTCTGACGGCACTCCCGGAGAGGCGCCGCAGGACGAGCGCCGGCAGGACGAAGAGACCCTGGTGGAACAGGCACCTCCCGCTTCATGACCCTGGATCGGTCGGCCTCCTCCCCAACCGCTTCCCCCCGTCCCGCCCCCCCACCTCCCCTGGAGCTCGAAGGGGTGGCCCACCGTTTCGGTCGCCACTGGGTCCTCCGCGGCCTGGACCTCACCGTGGCCTCCGGCGAGGCGGTGGCCATCATGGGAGCCAACGGAGCCGGAA
>SLNQ01000038.1 GCA_007132965.1 Gemmatimonadota bacterium
CATAGGGCCGGTGTTCAAGCTGCGTGCGATAAGGCTCGAAACGATGCAGTTACCTTTGGTGGCCGTGCGGGTTTGAGGTTGTATCAGTATCCACAAGGGATCGCAGAGATTGCGCCCCCACCGATAGGATACCAGTTGACGGCTGCACAGGTATCGGCTCACGCTGCTCACTTGGAAGAGTATCTGGGCATCGAGGTTGATGAGAATAATGTAGTTACACTTGGACAAGTCTCGCATCGGCTCATATCACCGGCAATGGATGAGTACGCTGAAAATCTTGCCTACTATGCAGATGAAAACAACCCCGAGGAAGAACACACATTTATTGAAGTGCTTGATCAGCCGGGAGAGCGTATAAACACTCCCGGACTGAGGAATTGGAAAACTGAGATTTACCCGACAGAGGATCGATCTTACACTTGGGAGCTTGAACGTCCTGACGCTGTGTACGAAGGCGACATAATGATTGCGTATCTTGGTGGTCGGGTGACTGGGAATCAAGCTGTCGGCGATTTGACTGGGCAAGGATGGAACATTATCGGAAAGATCGAGACGGGCACCTTGTCGGGGCATAACTGGTCGGCAGTAGCGTGGCGTAGCGTTTCTGATCTAGAGCCGAGGAAGTATATGTTCCAGATCACTGGTTATATGCCCCGGCTTAGTGGTGGAATTGTTGTGTTCCGAGAGCTCGGTACGGCTCCCGAACAGGTGTTTGCCAGCTACAATAATGCTCAGGGGTACAGGAATGACGCGATTGTAGACGGGCTGGCTACGGTTCATGATCCATCTGTTATGCTGGCGTTATTCAGTGCGACTGGTTTGGTTGAAGAGATGGAGGGAGAAATCCCGGCGAACTATACTCTTGGTTGGCAGGCCCAGCAGGTCCGGCCCGAAGAACCGACTGAGCGCTCTCATACGTTGATGTTTTTCTTGGAAGAGCCGAGTCAAGAAGGGGTTGTCGTCGGGCAACCCGCTGCTAACTGGTATCAATGGACAGGGTGGCTTTTCTCTATTCCGCTTGAACAGATTGAGGCAGAACCGGAAGAGCCGGAGATCCCGGTGATCGACAGAGAGCCGATGGTTCATTACCGCGTGAGCCAGTCCCCAAACGACAGCACGCAATGGTTCGGCATGACCGCGCAGCAGCTTGAGGATGCCGGCGTGGGCGTGTTCGATATCATGTACGAGATCGACACCGGCCGGTGGAAGGTCTGGAACGGTGCGGGTGATTACGATGATCTGCACTACGTCACGCAAACAGGCGGTGCGGTTGACCACCTACTGAACATCTACGGCCAGGTGAACATCATCAACATGGCCCTTGGAAGACTCGGGCAGAAGCCGATCGCCGACGTCACCGACAACTCCCCCGGTGCCCGCTGGGGCCAGCTTTACTACCGCATCACCGTGAGCGAGGTTATGGCCGCCTTCGACTGGTCGAGCGCGATTGAGCGAAAATCGCTCACTCTGGTGCCGGAGGAAAGCCCAGCCTATATCCCGTACTCGGGCTATTCGCTCCAGTATTACGTGCCGCAGAACCCGCGGCCGATCCGGGTGATGCACCTGTTCACCTATGCCTTCGGGGCCTATCAACGCTCCGATCACGAGTTTCGGATCGAGGGTGACTACCTGTTTACAAACCTGCCGGATGCAGGGCTCGTCTACGTCGGCGACTACTCGGCGCAGACCGGAAGGCTTGATCCATTTGTGATCGAGCTCATCGTGCTCCGTCTTGCAGCGCGCATGGCCTTCGCGATCACCTCCTCGCAGCGCATGGCCTCGCAGCTCATGCAGGAATACCAGTTGAAATACGCCGAGGCGCAGTTCGCAGACGCCTCCAGGGCCCGCGAGGGCACGCACCAGGATCAGATGCCGGGGCCGGTGCCGTCCTGGACGGGAGACAACCTGTAATGCAGACGCCGCTTTCCACCAACTTCAGCCGCGGGATCATAAGCCCGAAGTTCCACGGTCGCGTTGAAACCGAGGCTTACCACGCCGGCGCCGCGGTGATCGAGGACTTTATAATCAACAACCAAGGCTCGCTCCAGCGCCGGCCTGGAACATACCGCCTGTGGCTGACAGGATTCACTGCGCCTTCACCGGAGGGTGAAGATGAAGACCGGTTTGCGGTGGAGGTTGAGGCGGGGCAGCGTTACAGCCTTCTTGTGGTGAATGATAAGGGATCTGAGGCGCAGTTCATTCTTTCCAAGGGAGGAGACGAGCCGGAACACCGATTCTTTGAGGTCACCATCGGAAGGACCAACTTCGATCACCAAGATGATCTCTTTGAGCTCACTCAATTCACCGAAGACGATGAAAACTTCTATCCAGAGGCGCATGCGTTTGCAACTGAAGACGGGAGCCTTGTGGATGATGCGTTTACTTCTACCATATCTGAGGTCACGTTCCTGCGGCTGAGAAACCCGTATGTATATGCCGGATTTATGGCGCGGGCCTGGCACCAAACGATAAGCCGTGACCGGTGTCGTGCGGCAACGCTTGAGGTCCCGTTCGTCTCTGTCGGTCCGCTGGACCCTCCTGAGTACGTCGTCAATAGATCTCATTTGAATCACACAACCGGCTTTCGGGTGTTCGACTCCGACGGTAATGAGATCGGAGAGACAGTCCACAGAACACGCGAAATACCGCATTTTGTGGGGCAGATCCTCAAAGGCCAGTACCAGGACGCCCGCGAGCGCTCACGGCTGTCGACGTTCGGAGGGGCAAGGACCGTCGCCCAAGAGCACCTTATCGACGACCTTGGGTATGTGCGGCTCGATGTAGCGAACGGTGATCCCGAGGACAGTGACTATGTGTTCTACAGGCGCTACCCCGGCCGAAGCCGCGTGTATATCAACGGTAAAAGCATTCGCCTCGCGGAGGCAAATCGCAACGG
>SLNQ01000039.1 GCA_007132965.1 Gemmatimonadota bacterium
ACAACAGGCTGATCCATGGATTCGGACAACGGACAGACCGTCCTGTCCCGCCTTCTCGAAGACGAGATGCGGGAATCGTTCATCGACTACTCCATGAGCGTCATCGTGCAGAGGGCGCTCCCGGACGTGCGGGACGGGCTCAAGCCGGTGCACCGCCGCATTCTCTACGCCATGAACGAGCTGGGCCTCTCTCCAGGCCGGGCGTACAAGAAGAGTGCGTCGGTGGTGGGAGAGGTTCTGGGGAAGTACCACCCCCACGGCGACTCGGCGGTCTACGACTCCATGGTGCGGATGGTGCAGGACTTCTCCCTCCGCTACCCGCTGGTGGACGGGCAGGGGAACTTCGGCTCCATCGACGGCGACTCGGCGGCGGCGTACCGCTACACCGAGGCCAAGATGACGGCCATCGCCGTGGAGATGCTGGCTGACATCGACAAGGAGACGGTGGAGTTCAGCCCGAACTTCGACGGTCGCATCGATGAGCCCACAGTTCTTCCGTCCCGTTTTCCGAACCTGCTGGTGAACGGCTCCTCGGGAATCGCAGTGGGGATGGCCACCAACATCCCGCCTCACAACCTGAACGAGGTGGTGGCGGCGCTGGCGGCCCTCATTGACGACCCCGAGCTCCCGCAGGAAGAGCTGGAGTCCCTCGTCACCGGACCCGACTTTCCCACCGGCGGCTACATCTGCGGGCGGGATGGAATCCGGGACGCATACCGGACGGGCCGGGGCCGGATCGTGATGCGGGCCCAGGCCGACGTGGAGGAGATGGAGACGGGTCGGGAGCGGCTCGTCATCCGCGAGATCCCCTTCATGGTGAACAAGACCCGGCTCATCGAGCAGATCGCCCAGCTCGTTCGGGACAAGAAGGTGACCGACATCTCGGCCCTCCGGGACGAGTCGGATCGGGACGGGATGCGTATCGTGGTGGAGCTGAAGCGGGACACCATTCCCCACGTGGTCCTGAATCAGCTCTACAAGCACACCCAGATGCAGTCCACCTTCGGGACCATCCTCCTGGCGCTGGTGGACGGCGTGCCCCGGGTCATGAGCCTGCGGCAGATGCTTCTCCACTTCCTGGACCACCGCCACCAGGTGGTGATCCGGCGCAGCGAGTTCGATCTGCGGAAGGCGAAGGACCGGGAGCACATCCTGGAAGGGCTGAAGGTGGCCGTCGACAACATCGACGAGGTCATCAAGATCATCCGGGGCTCCGACGACGCGCCTACGGCGTCCACCCGGTTGCAGGAGGGCTTCGATCTGTCGGAGAAGCAGGCCGAGGCCATCTTGAACATGCGCCTGGCCCGCCTCACCGGCCTCGAGATGGAGAAGCTGGAGGCGGAGCTGGAAGAGGTGAGGGCCCGGATCGCGGGCCTGGAGGAGATCCTGGGGAGCCGCGAGGTGCGCATGCAGCTCATTCGCGACGAGCTGCAGGAGCTGGTCAAGAAGTACGGTGACGAGCGGCGCACCGAGATCGTCGGGGAGCGCTCGGACCTGGAGATGGAGGACCTCATCGCCGACGAGGAGATGGTCCTCACCGTGAGCCATCAGGGGTACGTGAAGCGGATCCCGGTGGACACCTATCGGGCCCAGCGACGCGGCGGACGGGGCCTCCGGGGGATGGGCACGAAGGACGAGGACTGGGTGGAGCACCTCTTCGTGGCCTCCACCCACGACGTCCTCATGATCTTTACCCGCGACGGCCAGTGTCACTGGGTCAAGGTATGGCAGATTCCCCAGGGGGGTCGGAACTCCCGGGGCAAGCCCATCGTGAATCTCCTGGAGCTCGACTCGGGGTCGCGGATCGCGTCGGTGGTGCCGGTGCGGGAGTTCTCCGACGACCAGTACCTCCTCTTCTGTACCCGGAAGGGACGGGTCAAGAAGTCGGCCCTCTCGGCGTACGGCAACATCCGGTCGGTGGGGCTGAACGCCATCAACATCCGGGAAGGCGACGAGCTCATCGATGTCCAGATCACCCACGGCGACGACGAGGTGATCCTGGCCACGCGCAAAGGGAAGGCGATCCGGTTCAACGAGGAGGACGTGCGGCCTATGGGACGGGTCGCGGAGGGCGTGAAGGGGATCTCGCTGGCCAAGGGCGACCACGTGGTGGGAATGGTGGTGGTGCGTGAAGACTCCACCCTCCTGGTGGTCACCGAAGGGGGGATGGGCAAGCGCAGCGAGATCGAGGAGTATCGCCTGCAGCACCGGGGCGGAAAGGGCGTCATCAACCTGAAGGTCTCCGAGCGTACCGGCGAGGTGGTGAGCATCAAGTCGGTGCTTCCCACCGACGAGGTGATGCTCATTACCCGGAACGGGGTGGTGAACCGGCAATCGGTGGGTGAGATGCGGGTCATCGGCCGTGCGACGCAGGGCGTTCGTCTGGTGAACCTGGACGAGGACGACCAGATCATGGACGTGGCCCGGATCATCCCGGAGGATTCCGAGGAGGAGGAGCAGGAGATCGAGCGGGAGATCGAGGCCGGCCCGGCGGGAGTCGGCGGACCGCGATCGGGCGGCCCACAGGCGGGGGAGCCGGGCGAGTCGGCCGAGGACATGGAGTGACGCAGGGGGTCGCCGGACCGGACGCCACCGGTGTGGCCCTCGGGCCCGACGGCCTGGTCCCTCTGCGCGAGGTGGAGGCAGCCGCGGAACGGCTGCTGGGGGTGGCGGTTCGGACCCCCCTGGTGGCGGCTCCCGAGCTCTCGGAGCGGATCGAGGGGGAGGTCCGATTGAAGGTGGAGTCCCTCCAGCGGTCCGGCTCCTTCAAGTTCAGGGGCGCCTACAACTTCATCCGATCCCTCCCGGAGTCGGCGGTGGAGCGGGGGGTCATCACCTACTCGTCCGGAAACCACGCGCAGGCGGTGGCACTGGCGGCCCGTCTCAGGGAAGTGCCGGCGGTGGTGGTGATGCCCACCAACGCCCCGCGGGTGAAGCGGGAGGGCGCCGTTCGGCTGGGCGCCCGGGTGGTGCTGGAGGGTACCACCTCGTTGGAGCGGAAGCGTCGGGCCGAGGCGCTGGCTCTGGAGGAGGGCCTGCACATGGTGCCGCCCTTCGACCACCCGGCCATCATCGCCGGACAGGGAACCGCAGCCCTGGAGGCGGCGTCCGACTGGCCGGAGATGGACACCTGGCTGGTCTGCATCGGAGGAGGAGGACTGGCCTCGGGCTCCGGCGTCTCGTTGCGGGCGCTGCGGCCGTCGATCCGGATCGTGGGAGTCCAGGCCGAGGGAGCGGCCTCCATGCGGGCCTCGCTGGATGCGGGCGAACCGGTGACTCTCAGCGAGATCGACACCATTGCCGACGGCCTTGCGCCGGTGCGGCCGGGCGACCTGACCTTTCGTCACGTGAGCCGTCTCCTGGACAATGTGGTGACGGTTTCCGATGACGCCATCCGCGAAGCCACGGGGTGGCTCCTCCATCGGCAGAAGCTGGTGGTGGAATACTCGGGTGCGGCGGGTGTGGCGGCCCTCCGGAGCGGCGCCGTGGGTCTTTCGGGTCGGAGGGTGGGGATCACCGTGAGTGGTGGAAACCTGGATCCGTCCCTCCTGCAATCGCTCCTCTGAGCCCCTCGGGAATCGTGTCACCCCTCTCCTCAGACGATGTCGGCTCCCTCACCGACGTAGACGGCATTGCGGTGGGGCATGCCGTGGTCCCCGGGGGCGGATCCGGGTGCACGGTGGTGTTGGGACCCTTCCGGGGAGCGGTGGAGATCGTGGGGGCGGCCACTGGCTCCCGGGAGCTCCACACCCTGGAGCCCCGTCACGTGGTCCCCCGGGCAGACGCGGTGCTCCTCACCGGAGGATCGGCCTACGGCCTCGGTGCGGCGCAGGGAGTCATGCGGTGGATGAAGACGCAGGGGAGAGGCTACGCCACACGGGTCGAGCCGGTACCCATCGTTCCCGCCGCCGTCATCTACGACCTGGCTGCCGACCGGGAGAAGCCGGGGCCGCAGGAGGGATGGAGGGCGTGCGAAGCCGCCACGACCGCGCCGGTGGAGGAGGGACGGGTGGGGGGCGGAACCGGGGCCACCGTGGGCAACCTCGGGGGACCGGATCGGACCAGTCCCGGGGGGCTGGGGTCGGCTTCGCTGGAGGTGCAGGGTTGGCGGGTGGGCGCGCTGGCCGTAGTGAACGCCCTGGGGAGTGTGGTCGCCGCCGACGGTTCGGTGGTGGCCGGTGTGCGGGACGGGCGGGGCGGGTTCATGGATCCCGACGCGCCCATTGTGCGTGGCGGAGGCCTCGACGGCAAAGGTGGCCTCACGGGGGGGGAGAACACGACCCTGGCGGTGGTGGCTACCGATGCACCCGCCTCGCAGGTACAGCTCGGGCAGTTGGCCCGAATGGCATGTGCCGCATTGGCCCTTCGGATCCGGCCGGTGTACACTCCCTTCGATGGGGACCTGATCTTTGCCCTGTCCACGGCTCCGGATGAGGGCCGTCTTTCGGGGCAGGAGCTCCTGGCGTTGGGCGTCGGAGCCCGCAGGGCGCTAGCGGAATCCATCGTCCGGGGTGTCCAGTGAGACCCGAGCCCGGCCCTCACGTCACGACGATTCGTGGCTCCACACACGCAGCTCGAGTGTAGGTGTAGGTAATGAAGCGACTCATCCTCTTCGACATTGACGGCACCCTCGTCACCGGCGGCCCCGCCAAAGGCGCCTTCAAGCTGGCGTTGGAGAAGGTCTACGGAACCACCGGTCCCATCGAGAGCTGGGAGTTCTCCGGCAAGACCGATCCGCAGATCGCCCGGGAGCTCCTGAAGGCGGCGGGACTCGACGACGCCCGCATCGACCAGGGCCTGGGCCGGCTGTGGGAGATCTACCTGGAGGAGATGGAGCGGCGCCTTCCGAAGGAGCCGACCCAGATCCTGCCAGGGGTCCGGACCCTGGTTGACGCCCTTGCCGCGCAGGAGGAGGTGGCGTTGGGACTGGTCACCGGGAACGTTTCCCGGGGAGCCCGGTTGAAGCTGGACCCCGTGGGGCTCACCGGACGGTTTGGTATCGGCGCCTTTGGGTCGGATCACGAGATCCGGAACGAGTTGCCGGGAATCGCCATGAGCCGAGCCCGGGAGCGGTGGGGCACCCCCTTCGCTCCCCGGCAGACGGTGGTCATCGGCGATACGCCCAGGGACGTGGAGTGCGGGCGGCATCACGGGACGTGGACCTTGGCGGTGGCCACCGGCCGCTTCAGCAGCCAGGAGCTCCGGAGCAGCGGGGCCGACGCGGTGGTGGACGACCTGAGTGGAACCGACGGGGTGCTGGAGCTTCTCAGAAGCTGGAAGCCCGCGGCCTGACGGGCCGGGGGAGTCCCCAGATCGCATCACATTGACTTGAACGAGATCAGGAGAGTGACACGGTGGCGAATCGTGCCGAAAAGCGACGTCGCGAGAGGCAACAGCAGCAGAGGGCGACCCACGGGCGCTCCTCCAGCACCATGAACCGGATCCTCATCGCGGTAGGAGTACTCGCCGTGGGGCTGGTGCTGTGGAACGTGGTCTTCAGCACCGCCGGTGAGGGAGCCCGGGAGCCGGTGCAGGTGGTCTACGGCTCCACCCAGGAGCTGGTTGAGATGGCTCGGGGAATGGAGATGGGGGACCCCGACGCTCCGGTGACCATCATGGACTTCTCCGACTACCAGTGCCCGGCGTGCCGGAGCTTTGCGCTGCAGTCCAAGCCCTTCCTGCAGAACCAGTTCATCGACGAGGGGCTCGCCAACTTCGTCTACTACGACTTCCCCCTGCCGCACTTCCCCCACTCCTTTCTGGCGGCCAGGGCCGCCCGTTGTGCCGGAGATCAGGAGGCCTACTGGCCGTATCATGACCGGCTTTTCGCAGGGCAGCCGGAGTGGTCGGGCCAGTCGGACCCCTTCCCCACCTTTGTGGGCTATGCCGCCGACCTGGGGCTGAACCGAGGCGACTTCCGCTCGTGTCTGGGCAGCGATGAGTACGCCGAGGTCGTCTCCGCCAACATCGAGCTGGGGCAGCGCCTCGGCGTGACCGGCACGCCCGGAATCTTCCTGGATACCGGCGAGGGGCGTGGCGAGCGGGTCGAGGACTGGCTTCCCGCCGACTTCGGCCCCAGGATCCAGGAGGCCCTGGAGCGCCTGGGCTACGGTGACGAGCTTCCCGATGAGGAGATTCCGGACGACGAGCCGGAGGTCATCGATCCCACGGGAGAGGGCCGGTGAGCGGGGCGGGCCGGACTACGGTGCGCCTCCTCTTCGTGGACAAGGGTCACTACCACCACGAGGAGATCCAGGTGCCCACCGAGGCGCTGGAGCGCTACGAACGGCTCATCGATCTCCTGCAGGAGGAGCCCGCCGTGCTGAAACACACCTTCGTGGACCTCAGCCGGCTCTGCTCGGCTCAGGTGGCGGAGGAGTAGACGCGCGCCACCTCCCGGGTCCAGCGCTCCACCACGGGCGGAGGCCACCTTCCGTTTCGGACCGCCGCCATGATCCGGTGGGCTTCCTGCCCTGCCCGGTGGGCCAGCCACGGCTCCAGGGCCCCTCGATCCACGGCGACCTCCAGTTCGTCGCGGTCTTCCACCCGGGCTTCGTCGGGACGAGGGCTGCCCTCCCGCGACGGAACCCAGACGTCCAGGAAGAGGTCGGTGGTCTGCCACACGCCCCCCGGCCAGAAGCGGCAGGGCGTGATGACGTTGGCGTAGATGCCGCTGAATCGGCCGTCGGCCCGGTAGAACCGCCCGATGTCGTGCCAGGCGCCGGGAAAGGTGAACCAGACGGCGTCGGAGCCGGGCTCCAGCGCGGTCTCTTCGCCAACCAGAAGGGGGGTGTCCATCTGGAGGTTCCGGGCCAGCGTTACCTTCGTGCCCCCATCGTCGTGGAGCAGCGTCTGTCGGTAGATGGTGAGCCGGTCGGGCGGCCGCAGGTAGTGGATGCGGACCGGCCGGGGAAGGCAGGGGGGCGTCAGGAGATCTCCGGCGGATCCACGCGCTCCACCCTCACCTCGAGGATCCCTCCGCAGACCGCAGGCGAGAGGGTGAGCAGGTCTTCGGTGAGGTCCACCTCGACGGTCCGGGTTCTTCCGTCCCCCAGGACCTCGCCGGCGGTCTCCAGAACCTGCCCCTCCCCGCATCCGCCGCCCACCGTGCCCGCCAGGATCCCGCCTCGGCCCACCACCATCCGGGCGCCCTCCTTTCGCGGGGTGGACCCCCGGGTGCGCACCACGGTGGCCAGGACCACGGGCTCGCCGCCGGCGCCGGCGCGGACCAGGGCTTCCAGGGTGTCGATGGCTTCGGCGGTGTTCATGGCGTCTCGGTGGTGTTGAAGGCTCTCTGTACTATCCCCGGCTTCGCGGCAGGGTGCCGTCCCCTACCCCGCATCACTCTCACCGAAGAACCGGCGCGCCACCCCCTCCACCTCCACAAGGGGACGGCCGCTGCCCCCTCTCCGGAACAGAACGAGCTCGGCCGCTACCGCCACCGCGATCTCCTCGGGGGTCTCGGCCCCCAGGTCCAGCCCCACCGGGGCCCGGACCCGCTCCAGCGTCTCCACGGCGATGCCCTCCTCCCGGAGCTGGTGGAAGGTGGCCCGGACCCGCCGCCGACTTCCGATCATGCCCACGTACTCGGGGGGCTCGTCCAGGAGCAGAAGCCGTCTCAGACACTCGTAGTCGTACTGGTGGCCCCGGGTCACCAGGAGGACATGGGTGGTCCGGCGCACCTCCACTCCGGCGAAGGGTGCCTGGAAGTCCACCAGCCGAACGTCGTCGGCATCGGGAAACCGCTCACCCCGGGCGAAGGCTGGGCGGTCGTCCAGGATGGTGATCCTGTACCCCAGGAGGTGACCCAGTCGGGAGAGGGGAAGGGCCAGGTGGCCGGCGCCCACGATGAGGAGGGTGGCCGGCGGAAGGTAGACCTCCGCGTAGACCTGCACCGGGCCCCCGGCCGGCGCGTCCACCTGGTGGGTTCCGGCATCACGACCCCGCCGCCCCGCCGCCAGCTCACCGGTGACCAGCCGGGCTCCCAGGTCATCCAGGGCCGCAGCGAGGTCGGAGTCGCCCACGTCTCCCTCGGCAGTGCCGTCGGCGAAGACGAGTCGACGGGCGCCCTCGGCCGGGCCGTCCAGGATCAGCAGGCTCGCCACCCCCACTTCGGTTCGCCGGGCCTCCAGGATCCGTCGGGCGGCGTTCAGGGCATCCATCACCACTTCTGGAAGCGTTTCCGGTAGGCGCGGGGGTAGTGGCGGCGGTAGTCCGGAAGGGTATCGATGTCCACCAGGACCCCCCGGTCGTCCACCGGGACCTCCAGGGCCCGGGAACGGTGGCGTCGCACCACGGTGCGGGCTCCTTCGTCCAGCTCCTCCTCCCCGAGCTCGGAGAAGAGAGAGGCGCCGAAGAGCACCGGGTGCCCGCTCCGGTCGCCGTGTACCGGGATCACCAGGGGAGGGCTCGGCTCGGCAGCGAGGAAGGCTTCCACCAGTCGGCCGACGGTCCGGCCCTTCACCTTGGGATGATCCACGGGCAGAAGAAGGAGCGCCTGGACGGTCGGTTCGGCCTCTTCCGGCGTCGGAGGGTTCGTGGCCCACTCCACTGCGGCCCTGACGGTGGCGATGGGACCGTCGTCCACCCGATCCGGCACCAGGACGTGGGCTCCGGTCTTGCGTGCCGCCGCGTGAATAGGACCCCGGTGGTCCCGGACCCCCACCACCACCGGATCGGCCCCGCCTTCTCGGAGTGCCGCCACCGTCCGTTCCAGAAAGGTGGCCCCGTCGGCATCCATGAGGGGCTTGGGGTTGCCCATGCGGGTGGAGCGCCCGGCGGCGGGCACGACCCCCAGAATGGAAGCCATGGCGGGAGGCCTCAGTCCTCGTCGCCGGGGAAGGCGTCGTAGAAGCCCCGGTCTTCCCGGATCAGCCGGCGCAGGAGGGGAGCGGGGGTGAAGCGCGGGCCCAGGGCCTCCTCGTATGCCTCCAGGCGCTCCACCAGCGTTCTGGGGTGGATCTCATCGGCGAAGCGGAGGAGGCCTCCCCGGAAGGGCGGGAAGCCCGTTCCCATGATCATGGCCAGGTCCACATCAGCGGCGGAGTCGGCGATTCCCTCGTCCAGGAGCCGCGCCGCCTCGTTGATCATGGTGAGGACCAGCCGCGCCCGGATCTCCGATTCGTCCACCTGGGTCCGCTGGGCCGGCACTGCACTCTCCAGAACGTGGTAGATCTCGGGGTCCACTCCCTTTTCGTCGCCATCCTCGTACCGGTAGAAGCCCTTGCCGCCCTTCCGACCCAGCCGGCCGGACTCCCCGATGGCCACCAGCGGCGCCGAAGGGACCATCCGCTCGCCGAAGGCGTCGTGGAGGACTTCGCCGGCGTGGCGAGCTACGTCGATGCCCACTTCGTCCACCAGACGCAGAGGCCCCATGGGAAGGCCGAAGGCCGTGGCCGCCGCATCCACCGCCTCCACCGACGCACCCTCGGCCAGGAGGTGACCCGCCTCGTTCAGGTACGGCGCGAGCACCCGGTTCACCAGGAAGCCGGGGCCGTCCTTCACCACCACCGGGACCTTCCCCAGCTCCAGCGCCAGGGAGTAGACGGTGGCCACGGTGGAGTCGCTGGTCTTTCGGCCCCGGATGACCTCCACCAGGGGCATCTTGTGGACCGGGTTGAAGAAGTGCATCCCGCAGAAGTGGTCTGGACGCTCCAGGGCCGTCGCCATCTCGTCAATGGAGAGGGTGGAGGTGTTGGTGGTGAGGACGCATTCGTCCGGGGTCAGCCCCTCGACCTCGGCCAGAACCTGACGCTTCACGTCCATCCGCTCGACCACCGCCTCCACCACAAGGTCCAGCTGTCGGAAGCCGCTGTACTCGACTCCGCCCGAGATCCGCTCCATGGCGTCCCGGGCGTCCCGGGCCTCCATGCGCCTCTTCTCGACGGCGCGGTCAAAGAGGCCCTGGGCGTATTGCAGGGCCTCGGCCACGGGTTCGTGCTCGATGTCCTTGATCCGGACCCTGCGGCCGTGGTAGGCTGCCAGTTGCGCGATGCCTCCGCCCATGGTACCGGCGCCCAGGACTCCCACGTCCGCCACCTCCCGGGGTTCGGCGGGTGCGTCGACGCCCGTTCCCTTCCGTGCCCGCTCCCGGAGATGGAAGACGTGCACCAGGTTCTTCGAGACCCGGGAGGCCAGGAGCTCACCGGCGGCCCGGGCTTCCAGCTCCAGCGACTTCTCCACTGATCGACCCAGTCCCTTCTGGAGGACCTCCAGGATCCGGAAGGGAGCGGGGTAATGCCCCCCGCTGCGCTCCTCCACTTTGCTCCGGGCGGTTCTGAGGATGATCCGGCGGCCGGGAGCGGTGTCTTCCAGGAGCCGCTGTGTGAAGCTCCGGCGGCTGCCGGTGGGCACCTTGCCCTCTTCCACCCGTTGGCGAAGAAAGTCCAGGGCCGCCTCCCGGAAGAGCTGGTGGGGGAGGACCTCCTCCACCAGTCCCATCTTCCGGGCGCGGCGAGCATCCACCCGCTTGCCGGTGAGGAGAAGGTCCAGGGCAGCCTGGAGGCCGATGAGGCGGGGAAGGCGCGTGGTTCCGCCCCAGGCCGGGAGGATCCCCAACTGGACCTCCGGAAGCGCGATCCGGGTCTTGGGATGGTCCGAGGCCACCCGGTAGCGGCACGCCAGCGCCAGCTCGGTTCCTCCGCCCATGCACGGCCCGTCGATGGCGCAGAGGGTGGGGAGGGGGAGGCGCTCCAGCTCCAGGTAGATGGCCTGGCCGAGCCGTGCGGCTTCCGCTCCCTCTTCCGGGCTTTCCACCCCGGCGATGGCGTCGATGTCGACGCCCAAGATGAAGGAGCCCGGTTTGCCGCTCACCACCAGGAGGCCCCGAATGCGGTCGGCCTCGGCGCCGTTGCGAACCTCCTCGATGAGCTCTGCGAGCCTGCGCATGACCGGCTCGGTGAGGATGTTGGCGCTCCGATCGGGGTCGTCGAAGGTGAGGACGGCCAGTCGCTCGTCCGTCACCGTGAGGTGCGGGGAGAGGGCGGTGGGTGGATCCGGCACTGCGGTCCTCGATTCCATGGTGTGGCTCAGTTGCAGGATGGCGGGGGCGCACCGACGTCGGCGGAGATCCCAGAACGCAAAGCGCCCCGGAGTCCACCATGATGGGGACCCCGGGGCGCGATCCGGCTCACTCCGGTGAGTGTAAGGTCAGTAGACCTCGCGAAGCTCAGCGTTGGCCCGGTTCAGCAGGATCTCGATGGGGTCACCGCGCTCCACCTCGACACGGATGTTCCAGTAAAGTTCCTCCATGGTCAGGTCGTGGCGGGCGTACACCCACCACTCGCCGGGATCGGCATGGAA
>SLNQ01000391.1 GCA_007132965.1 Gemmatimonadota bacterium
ATGGCCACCGGCATGGGTCGCTCCTTGGCGGCGGCGATGACCTGGGGATAGGTGTCACGGCCCCGGGCGGCGTTCACGTGCATCTTCACCCAGTCGGCCCCCATCTCCATCACCCGGGCCACCTCGGCCTCCGCGACCTCCGGCGACTCCGGGGTTAGACTCGGCCCCGAGACGAAGAGCCGGGTCCGGCCCAGATCCGGGCTCCACCGTTCTTCCCGGGGGGCCTCCGCCTCGTCTCCCAGACTCAGGACCGTAGTGACGCCGTAGTATGCGTAGATGTCCAGCTGCTCCCGGGTGTCGGAGCGATCCCCGCCGGGCCCCACGTGGCCATGGGCGTTGATGAAGCCGGGCATGAGAAACCGTCCCCCCAGCTCCACCACCTCGGCCTCGGCCGGCACCTGCACCTCGTGGGCCGGGCCCACCTCCGAGATCACTCCGCCCCGGACGAGCACCACGCCGTTCTCGATGAGCGGTCCTCCGGTCCCGTCGAAGATCCGGGCGTCGGTGAAGGCCGTAACGCGGACGTCCCGGTCCATCTCCGGCGCGGCCTCCGGGAACGCTTCGTCGTCATCGATGGGGCCGTTGCCGCAGCCCACCACCAGGAATGCCAGAGCCAGGATCACGATTGGGAGCCGATGCATGTCCATATCCTTTGTCCAGGGAAACGTCAGAGGGCGGTCAACGGCCGTCCACCAGGCGCAGCAGCTCCTGCACCGCCCGTTCCAGCTGCGCGTCTCGACCGCTCCCTTCCTCGCCGGGATCGTTCGCCACCCGGATGTCGGGCTCCGTCTGCCAGTTCTCCAGGAAGCGGTCGGTCTCGGTATCCTTCACCCCGCGTCCGGGCACGCCCCAGCGGAGACCGTCCAGGAGCCCCTGACCCCCGCCGAAGGTGCACGTTCCCGGCACCGGCATCCCGATGAGCGGGCCGATCTCCATCTGCTGGTAGACGAAGGCAAAGCAGTGGCCGTCGGAGTAGTTGGCCTCGTTGGCCAGCGTCACGGAGGGCCGGGTCCAGCGGAAGTTGGGCTCGAAGCCCGAGCTCCGGGTGTCGGTGGTGTAGTCGAAGAAGCGCCGACCGGTGAAGAACATCTCCAGGTCCGCCACCAGATCTCCACCGGTATTGTAGCGGGTGTCCACCACCATCCCCTCGGCGTTCACGTGCCGGCCCATGACCTCCTCGAAGGTGGTGCGGTACGCCGCATCGTTCATCCCGGGAATGTGCACGTATCCCAGGCGACCGTCGCTCTGCTCCAGCACCTCCTCCCGGTTCCGCTCCACCCATCGACGATAGCGGAGTCCCCGCTCCTGGCCCAGCGAGATGGGCTTCACCACCACCTCCTCCACGGCCTCTCCCTGTCGGATCCGCAACAGGACGTTCCGGTCCGCCGCCCGGTTCAGGAGTCGGGCCGGATCCACGTCGGCGGTGAGTTCCTGACCGTCGATGGCCTCGATGACCGCCCCGGGCCCTACCTCCACGTCGCTCCGGTCCAGGGGGCCGCCCTCCATGACCTCGGTGATCCGGATCCCCTCGCTCCGCTCGGACTGATCGTAGAAGATGCCCAGGGAGGCCGTGGCGTCGTCCCCGTCGTCGGACGGATTGTACCGGGCTCCGCTGTGGCTCACGTTCAGCTCGCCCAGCATCTCGCTCAGGAGCTCCGCGAATTCGTGGTTGTTGCCGATGTGCGGGAGGAAGGGTTCGTAGGCCTCCCGCACCGCCTCCCAGTCCGTTCCGTGGAAGTCGCTCCGGTAGAAGGTATCTCGGGTTCGCCGCCAGACCTGGTCGAGCATGGCCTCCCGCTCGGCGGAGGCCCGGGTGATCATCTCGCCGTCCACGGACACGGTGTGCCGGTTCCCGGAGTCGGGATCCACCCTGGAGATCCGGCCGTCGGCCAGGAGGAAGATGTGCTCCCCCTCCGCGTCCCACGTCATGCTGGCCGAGCCGGCGTTCAGCTCCACCAGCATCCGGGTCTCCCGGGTGCGCACCGTGGTGGTCCAGAGGTTCAGGCCCCTCTCAAAACGCGCCAGGTAGTAGAGGGTCTCTCCGTCCTCGCTCAGGAGGGCGTCGCTCATGGACGAGGAGTGGATCGTGAGCCGGGCCCGGCGGTCGGGGGCCCCCTCCAGGTCCATCTCCCGGGACTCGTCAGCGGACGCCTCCTCCTCTTCCCCTTCCTCCTCCTGCTCCTGGAGCAGGGCCAGCTCCTCTTTCGAGAGCTGGAAGCGGTCCCACGCCTCGCCGTCAAAGAACATGGCGTACGCGTCCATCTCGGTGGGGCCGGTCTTGGCCAGCGCTCGCCGACCGTCGCGGTTGCTCCGCCACATCACGGCCTTGCCCCCCATGACCCAGCTGGGTGAGACGTCGTGGAACCCGCTTCGAGTGAGGTTCACCACCTCCCCGGAGCCGTCAGACCGCACGATCCCGATCTCCCGGGGCGCGATGCCCGGAACGGCATGGGTAAAGACGATCCACTCCCCGTCGGGGCTCCACTCGAACTGGTGGCCCGGGCCGGTAGAGAAGATGTGGTCCTCGGTAAGCAGCGTCACCACCTCCCCCGACTCCCGGTCCAGGACCCGCAGGGTGTTGATGTCTTCCACGAAGGCGATGCGCTCCCCGTCGGGGCTGTACCGGGGCTGGAAGTACTGGCCGTCACCGGCCCGGATCGGCTCCTCCCGGACGAGGGTGGAAGCAAAGAAGTAGAGCTCCTCGTCCCGCACCCGGGTGGCCTCGTAGATGCCCCATCGGCCGTCCCGCTCCGAGGCGTAGATGAGGGCATCGCCGTCAGGCGAGAACTCCACCCCCACCTCCCGGGCCGCCGTCGTGGTGATCCGCTTCGTGGTGCCCTCCTCCACGCTGGCCACGAAGACGTCACCCCGGTAGA
>SLNQ01000119.1 GCA_007132965.1 Gemmatimonadota bacterium
CTCCTCCGGTTACAGTCCGATCACCTGGTATCTGTAATATAATCAGGGGGTTGGGCGACCTCTCAGGTTGGCGCAGGAGCGAAAAAGTCGCCCTTGGAGGTCACGCAGTGACCGAACATATACCGAAAGTCGTCAGGGACGTCCTGGAGCGCCTCCAGCGCGGCGTCCAGGCGGCATCTCGGCCCTCCCCCACTGCGGGGCCGGAATCCTGTCAACCCCCAAAAGCCGCCAATTCGAGACTGGCGCATGGGAATTCGCGACCCCGGCGGTCAGGCCGCGCTTCCGGCGGTCGGTCGACACTCCGGTGACGCGAGCGACACTCCGACAGTCCAGTCCGGCTTCCAGCGGTCGGCCCGGCACTCCGGTGACGCGAGCGACACTCCGGTGATTCGGTCGGTCTTCTCGCGGCCAGCTCGGCACTCCCTGCGAACCGACCGGCACGCCGGCAGCCCGAGCAGCGGCGCACCGGAACCCGGACGCGGAGATCGAACGTGTGACGATGGGAGGCCCGACGTGCCATCGCGCGCGGCATCCGGACCTGGCGTGGGTGGAACCTCCGAGCCGGCCGGAGACTTGGAGTCAGTAGCGGCCGGGGCGAACCGGCTGTGCGCCGTCGGCGGATGGGAGGCCCCACCGGCGACTGGCGGTTCTTGACAGGCGCATGGGGACCTCACCAGCGTGTGGCGATCCATGCTCCCCACGCGCCCCCCGCGGTCCGAGACTTGCAATGTCTGGAACACGGGACCCGCAGCACCAGAACGGGACCCGCAGCACTAGAGCGGCACCCGCGGCGCCGCGACGGGACCCGCGGCACCAGGTCGGGACCCGTCGAACCGGCACAGGGCCCGCACCGCCCCCGGGGGCGCGAACCGCCGGGGCATTACGCTGAATCCCATTCATCCTCACCCCCGTCATTGCCAAGGAGCCCATGCCACGCTCCACCGAGGCCCGCGACCCGTCTCGTCACCGGGACGAAGAAGACCTGCCCCTCAAGGATGCCATCGACCTCATCCTCTCGCCCCACCTGGATGATCCCCTCGATCCGCTTCTGAAGCTGGTAGGCGAGTCCCTGTCGGTGAGCCGCTCGTACCTGTTCCAGTTCCGCAACGGTGGGACAGTAATGGACAACACCCACGAGTGGTGCGCCCCCGGAGTGCAGCCCCAGAAGGAGCGTCTCCAGGATGTGCCCGTCGAATCCGTGCCCTGGTGGATGGAGCAGCTTCACTCGGGAAAGGGGCTGATCGTCTCCCAGATGGACGACCTTCCTCCCGAGGCGGCCGAGGAACGGGAGCTCCTCGAGGCCCAGGACATTCAGGCGGTGCTCGTCCTGCCACTCCGCTGGAGCAACGGCGAGCTCTCCGGGTTCATGGGCTTCGACGAAGTGGGCGGCCCCCGAGCCTGGACCGATCGCGAGCGAGACTCCCTCAAGATGATCTGCGACATCGCCGTCCGGGACCTGGAGCGGCGGAAGCTGACCCGAACCCTCCACCGCACCCGGAACCGCCTGGTCCGCACCGAACGAATCGCCAGAGTGGGCGGTTGGGAGTTCGACCCGTCCAACGGTGAGACCTGGTGGTCGGATCAGGCCTTCCAGATCCTGGATGCTCCCCGGGACCGACGCCCCGTCACCCTCTTTCAGTTCTTTCAGAGGGTGCACCCGGACGATCGGGAGCGAGCCCGCCGCACCACCCTGCAGATTCTGGAAGACGGAGAGCCCTTCCACTATGAGGCCCGCCTCCTCCCCACCGACGGCCAGAGCCGGCACCTGGAGGTCCAGGGACACCTGGACGAAACCCCCGAGGGACTGCGACGGGTGGTGGGCACGGTGCAGGACATCACCGAACGCCGGCGGCTGCAGGACCAGCTGAGCCAGACCCACCGCCTGGAGGCATTGGGACAGCTCACCGCAGGGGTCGCCCACGACTTCGGCAACCTGCTTTCGGTCATCCTGGGCGCCACCGAGCTCCTCCTGGACGAGACGGACGACGACGATTGGCGCCACACGGACCTCGTCCAGATCCACCAGGCGGCCCAGCGGGGGGCGAGCCTCACAGGCAAGCTCCTGAGCTTCAGCCGTTGGGAGACCGACCAGTTGCGGCGGGTCGAGCTGAACCGCCTGCTGGGGGGAATGCACCGGGTTCTCCGGGGCCTCCTGCCGGCCAGCATCGACCTCCTGGTGGAGCTGGGCGACGAGGTGGGTGAGGTGGAGATCGACGGAGGGCGCCTGGAGGAGCTGGTGGTGAACCTGGCGCTGAATGCCCGTGAGGCCATGGCGGAAGGGGAAGGCGGCACCCTCCACATCACCACCTCCTCCGAGCACCTCGAGGTCCCCCGACTTCTGGGCGCCCATCAGACCCTCACCAGCGGGGCCTACTACGTCATCCGTGTAGAAGACGACGGCACCGGCATGACCCCCGAGGTGAAGGAGAAGGTCTTCGAGACCTTCTTCACCACCCGCTCGCCGGAGGAAGGTCGCGGCCTGGGGCTCTCCCAGGCGCTGGCCACCGTGCAGGAGGTGGGGGGCGGCATTCAGGTGGAAAGCCTCCCGGGGGCCGGAAGTGTCTTCCGGGTGTTCCTCCCGGCGACCGACCGCGCCCGGGACGGGAACCGCGCCCACCACGACGACGAAGGGGCGGACCCGGAGTCGTCCTGACCCCGAACCCGCCCCGTTTCGCTCCAACCGCCGCCACTGCGGCTCAACCCACTCGAGCCTCGGCTCAGTCCACCGCGGCCTCTTCTCCGGCAGCCGGCACCGGCTCCTCTTCTTCCAGACCCGGAATCAGGCCGCCCGGACCGGAGAGGGGGAGGATCTCCTCGTCGTAGTAGGACTCGTCCACCATGAACTCGATGTCCGAGTACC
>SLNQ01000318.1 GCA_007132965.1 Gemmatimonadota bacterium
GCCTGCCCGCCGTGCCCGGCCTGCCCGGCGCGCCCAGCCTTTGCAGAGGCCATGACCCCATCCCACCCCTTCGCCTTTGCACGCCCTTCCGAGCGGCTCCGACTTGCCGGGGACGGCGCACCCGTCCAGATACGCGCTCCGGTGAGGATCCACTCGGCAGAGCCCTCCGACCGACCGGAGACCAGGCCCCCCGGCCGTTCAGCCATCACCGCTCCTCGGTGCCGGGGCGGAACCCTTTCCTCTCGTGGGCGGTGAGCATACCCATCGCTCCAGCACCCGGGTGGCCTGTCGGATCTCCTCGATGGAGACCGACTCGGTGGAGGTGTGGGCATCGTCAATGGCGCCTGGCCCAAAGCAGAGCGCCGGGATCCCGGCCTCGATGAGGTAGGCGGATTCCACCCAGGCGGACATCCCCTGAAGCCGCGGCTCCAGACCTTCGGCGCGACAGGCCCGCATCAAATCCTCCACCAGGGGGTGGTCCGCCCGGATCTCCGCTCCCGGGCGTGACAGCCCCTCCTCCAACGTCACGTCCTGGTGCGGGTCCCTCTGGGCGGCCCGCTCCAGAGTCCTGCGCACGAGCGACACGACGTGCTCCGGGCCCTGTCCCGGCAGGGTGCGGCTCTCCAGCACGAGCTCGCACCGGGCCGGGTAGATGGAGGGGGTGCTCCCTCCGGTGATCGTGCCGGCGTGGATCGACACGTGACCCAGAAGGGGATGAGCCGGGCGGGCAGTGACCTCGTTCTCGTATCCATCCAGGGCCGCCAAGACGTATCCGGCACTTCGGATGGCGTCGCGTCCAAGGTCTGGACGGGAGCCGTGGGCCGCTCGGCCGCGGAAGTGGAGGTGTGTCCACACGAAGCCGCGGTTGGCGGGACAAAGAGCCAGGGAAGTGGGCTCGGTGACCACAGCCCGGTCGGCGACGAGACCTCGCTCCAGCAGGTCCACCAATCCGATGGATGCGTGCTCCTCATCGCTGGTCAGTGCGATGACGAGGGTGCCTGGGAAGCGCTGCGGCTCTTGCGCAAGCTTTCGCGCCACGGCCAGGATCGCCGCGATCCCCGACTTCATGTCGCAGCTGCCACGGCCCAGGATCCGTCCGTCCCGCACCACCGGGTCGAACGGATCGATCTCCATGCCCTCGACCCCCACGGTGTCCAGGTGACCGTTGAGGAGGGTCCTGGGAGCACCCTGGCCCAGCTGGGCCACCAGGGACGGTCGCCCCGGCTCGGTCTCCACCACCTCCACGTCAAACCCCCAGCCGGTCAGCCATTCGGCACAGAGTGCCACGGCCTCGGCCTCCCCCGTTCCCGCCGGCGAGAGCTGGGGGTTCACAGACGGCACTGCCACCAAGGCACGCGTGAGCTCCACCGGATCTCCGGTGCGTCCCGCCTGCCGCGGATCCGGCGGGAGATCGATCAACTGCAGATTCCCTTGCATTTGTCGAGGAAAACCGAGACTTGCGAAAATGGTTCGAGGACCGGACCGCCTCTATTCAAGGCTTTTCGGGGGAATGCCGGAGCAGTTGGCTTCGGTACGGATCCTGCACTACTTGAGTCCCGTCGCCCCAGCGTCCCTCCTCTCCATTCGATTTCGATGCGACTGAACATCTCGGTTCCCCTGGTGAGCGCGGCGCTCGTTGCTGCCAGTGCGGTAGCGGTCGGGCTCATCCGGACTCGCCGTCCTCGTGCGGCGGGAGCGGCAGCTCGACTGGACGAACTTCCCTCGACCGTGAATCTGGGCTCGAGGCGAGCCGTCGATCCCCACGCTCCCCCTCTGCACCACGAATCTCTCCTCGAGCGGTTGCGAGACCGGGGCTTCTGAGCCTCTTCTCTCGCCGTTGACAACGACCGACCTCGCACTGCAACGGCCACCGTCGATCTCGTACGACTGAGAACCCGTTTCGGACGGAAGGTCGCGAGGCGACGGATACCTACGAGGCACAACAAGACTGCGAGGATGGACAGCGCTCCTGGGATGATGGCCAGCGCTGCCGCAGCAATGAGCGCCGACGGGAGAGCCTGACTGCGTGCTCAAAGAGGCTGGACACCCAGGTGGTGGCCCGACCTCGTTCGACACGGCTTCCGGTGACTCCGGAGACGAGGTCTCAGCAGATCCAACCCGCAGCTTTCACCGGAAACACCCTTCCTTCCCGGCCGGGGCTCACTCGAAGTACTCCCGGTTCTTTTCGATATAACTCGTCCACTCGGGCGGAACGTCCGTGTCAGGAAAGATGGCCTGCACGGGACACTCGGGCTCGCACGCGCCGCAATCGATGCACTCGTCCGGGTGGATGAAGTACTGCTCGTCTGCCTCGTAGATACAATCGACCGGACACACCTCGACGCACGAGGCGTCCTTGGTGCCGATGCAAGGCTCGGTAATGATGTAGGCCATATCGCTTCCGCCTGACGGCAAAAAATCAAAATCGGTAGAGGCTCCCTCATTGAGAGCCGCGTTAAGAATGGACCAACCCAAAAGACCTCGCAAGCCCCAGGGCCTTGTCGGACTGGACGCCCTCAGGCAGACAAGGACCCGCAGTGGTGGTGCCTGAGGGTCACCGAGGCTGAATCTACCGCAACGAGTCAGAGAGCATCAACGGGTCCTTCCGAGTGCAATGCCGACCGGACCTCCGCTTCCCTTCGCTGCCCGCAGGGACGTCACCCCCTTACCCCCCCCTGAACACCGACACCCCCTTCCGCACCCCCTCCGCTCTGTCTGCGGGAAGTGTGGGCCGGTTCTGCCATGGAAGGGTCCCGGCTCTCGGGTTTGCGTTCCCATGCAACGCGCAACGAAGGCGAGCCGGCGCCCGAACACCTTTCACGAGGCGTCCCTGGACGA
>SLNQ01000042.1 GCA_007132965.1 Gemmatimonadota bacterium
CTCCTGGCCAGGAGGGCTTCGGGCTGCAGGAGGGTGAGCACCCCCGTGGTGTGGTCCAGCAGGTAGTCCACCTCGGGACGCAGGAGCCGGTCGCCCAGAAAGACCCGTTCGCTGCCCTCCCGGATCCCGAAGCTCCCCAGGGACACGCTGGCCGTGACCCCGACGCTCCGGGTCTGCACATCCATGTTCAACCGGTAGAGCCCCGCCGCCTCCCGCTCCAGCGGGTCCACCGTCTCGTAGATGCGGGGGTTGGCGTCGGCCCCGAGGACCGCCCGGCTGGCGTCGGCGTCGAGTCCCTCGGAGGGCACCGGTGGCGGCTCCATGAAGGGACGCAGGGTGGGCATGACGAGAAAGGTCCCCTGCAAACCCCGGCCGTTGGTGGCGTCGGCGCCGGGCTGGAAGAGGAATTGCCGGTCCACCCGGTCCAGCGGCGCCGTTTCGTCCAGCCCGAAGAGTCGAAGCAGGGGGATGGACCGACCCGCCGGGGTCTCCTTGAAGGTCCGTCCTCCGCTCTCCTCGCCCAGGGAGATGCGTACCTCCACCGCCGACAGGTCCACCTCGTCGGAACCGGATATCCGGTAGACCTGCTTCATCTCCCGGTCCCAGGTGGGACGTCCGGGCTGGTGCTGGGGTCGGGAAGAGCGCACCAGCTCCAGGGTGGGGATCTGCCCCAGGGTCGCCGCCGCCTCGGGGTTGTAGCTGCCCACCGTGTCGCCCTGCGCCGTAACGTAGGTCACCGCCAGGGCCTCGTCCGGGCGCAAGGGGCTCCGGAGCATGACCCAGAGCCCCGAGGGGTGAAGGTAGTAGTCCACCCCGGGCCGCAGGTGTCTGAACCACCCCGACTCGCGCACCTCGATGCCGTTCTCCTCGGCCACCGCGTCAGCCTGAATGAACCCCTCCACCTGCTGACGGAGGATGGGATCGCGCTCCATTCGGTAGAGCTGGATGGGCTCCGGGCCCGGCGCCACCGCCGCCGGCGCGTCTCCCGGGCGCAGGGCCAGGACGTCCACGTGCGGGGCACCCATGAAGGTGTTGGGATTGGCCAGGAAGAAGAACTGCCCCTTCACGTACTCGGCGTCGTCCACCACCAGAGTGTCCTGGTCCACGATCCCCACCTCTCCCCCCACACCTCCCAGGCGAAACTCCCGGGAACGCCGGGCCCCCTGCTGCTGGGCGAAGACGGCCTGCAGCTCCACGCCGCCGATTCCTCCCTGGGCCAGGACTCCGAAGTTCCCCGCCGGAATCCCCCTGGTCAGGAATCGGGTCTCCTCCAGGGCGAAGGTGATGTCGCCCACCTCCACCCGCTGGAGCAGCTCCCCTTCGTGTCCCTGGTAGTAGGCCTGAAAGCGGTTGGCTCCGGCAAACTCCCGGGTCTGGTCGTAGTCCACGTCCAGAAAGACCCGGTCGGCAATGGAACCGGCGGCCTCCACGCCCATGAGGATGTCGGGTTGGAGCTGTGGCACCAGCCCCGGATTGCAGGTAACCTGGAACCCGGCGTCGCAGGGACGAAACTGGGTCCAGTCGCCCCCGAACTCGCCCCGGGCCCGGATCCGGAGCGCCAGGTCGCCGTCGTCAGCCAGCAACTGCCGGGCACGGCTCTCCACCGTATCGGCCACCGCCGGCGTGTCGGCCACGGCCAGGGTATCGAACACCACCGGACGCACCTCCCCCTCCACCTGAACGGCGGTGGCCAATGCCAGCAGGATGAGGGTGTCGAGAAGCATCAGACGGTGTGCCGCCCAATCGGCGGAGGACGGGGGGATCGCTCCCCCTGCATGAGGGTAGGAGTCCGGCTGTGGGGCCACTCCCGGCCCCGGTCCCGGGTCCGGACATGGACTCGCCGCGACATCATGAACCTGCCGCCCATCTGCGATGAGGATTCTGACCCGTTACGTGATCCGGTCCCACGTGGGCCCCTTCCTGTTCTCGTTCACAGCGGTGACCGGACTCCTCTTCCTCAACGCCGTGGCGCAGCGGATGGAGGACCTGGTGGGCAAGGGCCTCGAGCTCTCGGTCATCCTGGAGTTCATGTACCTGTCCCTGCCCCACATCGTGGCGCTGACCTTTCCCATGTCGATCCTGGTGGCGGTCCTCTACGCCTTCTCTGACATGACGGGCAACAACGAGGTCATGGCATTGGCGGCGGGGGGCGTGCATCCGGCCCGGCTCCTGATTCCTCTTCTGGGCGTGGGGGCGGTGCTCACCGCGGGCATGCTCTATTTCAATGATCGGATCCTCCCTGAATCGAATCACCGTTTAAGTTCCCTGATCAGTGACCTCGGAAGCAAGAGCCCCACCTTCGAGCTCCGAGAAGAAGTGATCAACGAGGTGCACACCGCCGACGACACCCGCTACTTTCTGCGAGCCCGGGCCATCGACCAGGCCACCAACAGACTCACCGAAGTAACGATCTACGACCTCACCCGCACCAGTGAAACCCGGACCATTGTGGCCGACCGCGGCGAGATGGCGTTTACCCCGGACCGCCGCGATCTCTACCTGACGCTGGAGGAGGGGGTGGTCTACGAGACCGCCGAAGCTCGGCCTGGCGGCTTCCAGCGCCTCTATTTCGACACTCAGATCATCCCCTTTCGGGGCGTGGGCGCCGAGATGGAGCGTCGGGTGGGGGCCGGCTCCAGGAGCAACCGTGAGATGACCATCCCCATGCTCCGGGAGCGGGTGCAAGAGAACCTCCAGGACATCCACAACGTGGCCGACGACATGAAGGTGGCCTCCATACACGCCCTGGACGAGGCGCTCCGGGTGGGGCCCGACGACGACCAACGGACCCCGGGAGATGATCTCGCCGGCATGATGGAGGATCCGGTGCTGGAGAACCTCATGAGCGAGATGAGGGTGACCTTCCATCGGTGGCGGACCCAGTACCTGAACGTATACCAGTACCAGGTGGAGATTCACAAGAAGCACGCCATCGCCTTCGCCTGCCTCATCTTCGTTCTCCTGGGAGTCCCCATGGCCATCCGGTATCCGCAGGGTGGGGTGGGAATGGTCATCGCCCTCTCGCTGGGGATCTTTCTGCTCTACTGGATCGGCCTCATCGTAGGCGAGCGCTTTGCCGACCGGGGACAGCTGCATCCCTGGATCGCCATGTGGGCCCCGAACATCATCTTCCTGGTCCCGGGCCTGTACCTGATCTCGCAGATGGGCAAGGAGATGGCCACATCCCGGGGAAGCCAGTGGGATGAGATCCGCCATCGCCTGGGGATGCTGCTGAAGCGCTCCAGCGCTCCGGAACGTTCCTCTCCCGGCGTGATGACCGAGGAGCCGGCCCGATGAGGATTCTGGACCGGCTGATCACCTTCACCTTCCTGAAGCTGTTCGTGGTCTTCGTAGTGGGCGCGCCCCTCCTCTTCATCCTGGTGGATGCCACCGACAACCTGGACCGGTACCTGGACCGGGGGCTCACCCTGGCGGAGGTGGGCATGGGGTACGTCTACCTCTTCCCCCGATTCTTCCTCTGGGCCTTTCCGGTGGCAGCGCTCCTGGCCTCGGTCTTCACCATCTATCCCATGACCACCCACCGGGAGGTCATGGCGGCCAAGGCGGGCGGCGTGTCCTTCTACCGGCTGATCCTCCCCATGGTGGTGGCGGGCTTCTTCCTCACCGGCATCGGGGTGGCCCTCTCGCAGGTCGTGCCCCGGTCGAACCAGGCAGCGGCCGAAGCGCTGGGCGAGCGGGAGAGGCGCCAGGAGTGGCGGGCCAATTTCGTATACATCACCGATGCCGGTGAGTCCCTTTCGGCTCGACGACTCACCACCTCGGACGGCCGGATGCAGGGGGTGACGCTCCAGCGGATTTCCCGCAACGCCGACGATCCCACCCAGCACATCCTGGCCAACGAGGCGGTCTGGGACGAGGAGGAGGGCTGGGTCTTTCGGGACGGGTGGGTGCGGCAGGTATACCCCGACGGCCGGGAGCAGGCGTCGCACTTTGTCGAGTACACGCCTGAGACCCTGTCCGAAGCCCCCACCGACCTCCTGGACACGGTACGCGACGAGGACGAGATGACCTACGCCGAGCTGGGGACCCTGGCGGACCGGATCCTGCGCTCCGGCGGAGACCCGAACCGGGTTCTCACGAAACGCGAACAACAGTTCGCCATCCCCATCGCCACCTTCATCATCATCCTCTTCGGGGCTCCCCTGGCCACCTCGAGCCGGCGGGGAGGCACCGCCTACGGGATCGGGATCTCACTGGCCACCACCATCCTGTACATGATGCTCTTCAGGGTCTCCGGCGCCATGGGGTACGCCGGCACCCTCCCCGCGCTGTGGGCCGCCTGGCTTCCCAATGCCCTGTTCCTCGCGGCTGCCATCATCCTGCTGGCTCGGGTCCGAACGTAGCTCAGCGCGCCCGGCCGTCAGCCGAGCATCTGCACGAACCCGGGCAACAGCTCGCCCCGGACCACCTCCTGGACCGGTCCTCGCAGGACCACGTCCAGCGATGGGGAGACCGTCACCTTAAGCGTTCCCCCTTCCATGATGACCTGGATGGGGCCCGGCTCCAGCCGACCCTGCCGGACCGCCGCCACCGCCGCCGCGCACGAGCTGGTTCCCGAGGCCGTGGTGGGCCCCACACCCCGCTCCCAGATGGCGATCTCAACGCGTCCCGGCCCTGCGACCCGGGCCAACTGGACGTTGGTCCCCCTGGCAAACGCCGGGTGGCTCGAGAGGAAGGGACCCAGAGCATGCAGTGTCTCGGTGGAAAGATCCTGGCCGAACACCACGGCGTGGGGGTTGCCCACCGAGACGGGCTGAAAGACCACCGCCCCGAGCTCGGGGTGCTTCAGGGCAGGGAGTGCGTCGGCCTCGGGCTCCCTCTCCTGGAGACCCACCGAGTCCGGTGAGACCCGAGCCCGACCCATCTCCACGGAGATGTCGAAGCGGCCCTCCCGGGTCACGTCGTGAACCTGCATCCGGATCAGGCTCCCCCCGCTGCGCACCTGGAAGGGAGCTTGCCCCACCCGTCCGGACCGATGCAGGTATGCCGCCAGGATCCGGAGGCCGTTTCCGCTCCGTTCGAACTCCGAGCCGTCGGGGTTGAACATCCGGAGCGGAAAGGGCGCGTCCGGGGCCGGCTCGGCGTCCATGAGGACCACGATGCCGTCTGATCCCACCCCGGTGAGTCGGTGGCAGACGGCCCGGACCGCCTCCGGCCGCACCGGCCACCCCTGCGCCCCGTCTCCTTCCCGGCCCTCGAAGACCAGGTAGTCGTTGCCCAGGCCGTGGGCCCGATAGAAGGACGGTCCCGCCACCGGAACTCCCTGGGTCGCACCACCGGCCTGTCTCGGGCTCATCTGAACGTCTCTCCTCCCAAAAAGAGTCGGAGTATCCCACCCGTCGCCCCACCTCTGAAACCGGGGCGCCGGGCGTTTCGTAGGGCCGAATGAAGCCGGCGACGGCTGCGCCTGACTCCTCGACAATACAACACGACCACGGGCCGCGGTGGAACCCCCGCTTCCACCGGCAGCCTGGGAGATCCAAGATCATGAGCCCACAGACCACCCCTGACCGCATCCCCGCACCAGGCCGCCGCACACTGCTGCCGGCGGTGCTGCTCCTCCTGAGCATCGCGGCGCTCGTCACCGGGATCAAGACGCCGGCGGCCGCCGCCCAGGAGCACCCCGATACCGTCGGCCTCGCCACCCAGGACGTCCCCTCCCTGGAGGCGATCCGGATCCAGGGACGCGCGCCCGTCATCGACGGCGACCTCTCGGACGCGGTCTGGGATGCTGCTCCGGTGGCCACCGACTTCGTGCAGGTGGAGCCCCGCGAGGGCGAGCCCGCCAGCGAGCGTACCGAGGCGCGGGTCCTGTACGACGACGACGCCCTCTACGTGGGCATCCGCGCCTACGACCGGTCACCCGACTCCATCGACGCGCCCCTGGCCCGTCGGGGTCAGACCCAGAACTCCGACATGGTCCACGTCATAGTGGACTCGCACCTGGACCGACGCACGGCCTTCCACTTCGGCGTGAACCCGGCGGGGGTCAAGCTGGACCTGTACCGCTACGACGACTACCGCGAAGACTCGGGCTGGGAGGCGGTGTGGGACGTGGCCACCCAGATCGACTCCCTGGGGTGGACCGCCGAGTTCCGGATCCCCCTCTCTCAGCTCCGCTACTCCGGTGCGGCCGAGCAGACCTGGGGCATCAACTTCGCTCGAGACATCGCGCGGCACCCCGAGCTCTCCGTCTGGGCCCCCCTGCGGGTCACCGATCAGGCCATCGTGTCTCGCTCCGGCATCCTCCACGGGATCCGGGACCTGGAGGCCGGGGCCCGGATCGAGGTGCTCCCCTACTCGGCAGGAGAGTTGGCCCGGAGCCCCGGCGACGCCGCCGATCCGTTCTGGAGCGCCACCGACGGCGCGGCGCGGGTGGGCGCCGACCTGCGCATGGGGGTCACCAGTGACCTGACCCTGGACCTGACAGTGAACCCGGACTTCGGACAGGTGGAGGCCGACCCGGCCCAGGTGAACCTCACCGCCTTCGAGACCTTCTTTCCAGAACAGCGGCCCTTCTTTCAGGAGGGGGCCTCCATCTTCAACTTCGGAATTGGACTCGGCGACGGTGACGGATCCAACCCCCGGCTCTTCTACTCGCGGCGCATCGGACGTTCCCCCCAGGGCCGGGCTCCGTCCAACGCACGATGGGTGGACGCGCCCTCCCGGACCCGCATCCTCGCGGCCGGCAAGCTCTCAGGCCGTACCTCGGAGGGGTGGTCCGTGGGAGTGCTCAACGCCCTCACCGGCTCGGAGGAGGCCCGCGCCGTGGTGGACGGCGAGCGGATCAGCGTCGAGGTGGAGCCCATGACCAGCTACTCGGTGGGTCGACTCCAGCGGGACCTCCGGGGCGGAGAGACCTCCATCGGCGGCATCGCCACCGCCACCCTGCGGGACGGATCCGGTGCCGACGACCTGCTGCTCCACCGGGCAGCCTACACTGGCGGAATGGACTTCCGCCACCGCTTTCGGGAAGGCACCATGGAGGTGAGGGGCTTCTTCCTGGGCTCCCGGGTGGAGGGCTCGGAGGAGGCCATCTTCCGGACCCAGCACTCCCCGGCCCGCTACTACCAGCGACCTGACGCCGACCACGTGGAGGTGGACCCCGATGCCACCTCCCTCACAGGAGCGTCCGGAGCCCTGGAGCTCTGGAAGGTAGGCGGGAGCCCCTGGCGCTTCGCCTCCTTCACCCACTTTCGTACTCCGGGCTTCGAGGTCAACGACCTGGGCTTCATGCAGGAGGCCGACTACCTCATGCACGGCGGCTGGCTCGGCTACATGAACACCGACCCCGGGGATCGCTTCCGTCGATGGGGCCTGAACACGAACGTCTTCTCCAACTGGAGTCTCGGCGGAGAGCACCGGGGTATGAGCGCGAACATCAGCGGCCACGCCACGACCCTGGGAAATCGGAACCTGAACGCCGGGGTGAACTGGAACGGAGGCGGGCTCAACACCGCCCTTCTCCGGGGAGGGCCGGCCTTCAGGACCGAGTCGTCGATCAATGGCTGGGCCTCGGCGGGCACCGACAGTCGCAAGGATCTCCAGTTCAGCATGAACGTGAACGGAAACGTCCGGCCCACCAGTGACTCCTGGCGCGTGGGCGTCTCGCCAAGCTTGCGGTGGCGGCCCTCGGGCCGGAGCTCGGTCCGGGTCGGCCCGTCGTATAGCCGGCAGGTGGAGGACCGTCAGTGGGTGGACCGGGTGCCGGTGGACGGGGAGCCCGAGTACATCTTCGGCCGCATGGAGCAGTCCACCCTCGGCGTGCAGCTTCGCGGCGAGATGGCCGTGACACCCAATCTGTCCGTGCAGCTGTTCGCCCAGCCCTTCGTCAGCTCGGGCCAGTTCAGCGACTTCCGGCGGGTTGTCGACCCCCGGGCCTCCCGGTACGAAGACCGCTTCGAAGGGCTGGACGCCGAGCTCCGGGACGGACGGTACCGATCCGACCTCACCGGTGACGGAGAGGAAGAATCGTTCCGCAGCCCCCACTTCAGCAGCATGCAGTTCCGGTCCAACGCTGTGCTGCGCTGGGAATATCGGCCCGGCTCCACCCTCTTCCTGGTCTGGTCACAGACCCGCAACCAGTTCGACCCCAACGGAGACTTTCGCGTGGGCCGGCGAATGGACGATCTCTTCTCGACCGACCCGGAGAACGTCTTCATGATCAAGATGAGCTACTGGATGAATCCCTGACCTCCCACCATTTCGACAATCTCGTCGGCTTCGGTGGGAAGGGCTCGGCTCAGGACCTCGGCACCGTCGGAGGTCACCAGCACGTCGTCTTCGATGCGCACCCCTATTCCCTCGTAGGGATGGTCCGCCTCGGGGGCGCCATCAGGCTCCTGGGCCGACGCCGGCACGAAGTAGAGCCCGGGCTCGACGGTGAGAACCATCCCGGCCTCGAGCCTCCGGTGCTCCCCGTCCCGGATGTAGTCGCCGGGATCGTGGGTGTCGAGCCCCAGCCAGTGCGACGTTCGATGGGGGAAGTAGCGTCGGTGCGCCTTACGTCCGATGAGTTCGTCCACCGAGCCCGACAGGACACCAAGCTCCATGAGGCCCTCGGTGAGGATCCGGACCGCCGCGTCGTGGACGTCCCGGACCGTCACGCCCGGGCGCACCGCCTGCACCGCCGCCGCCCGCGCCTCCTCCACCACCTCGTAGACCGCCCGCTGGGCCGGCGAAAAGGTCCCGCCCACCGGAAAGGTCCGGGTGATGTCACCGGCATACATCCGCACCTCTGCCCCGGCGTCCAGGAGCACCAGGTCCCCGGGGCCCAGCTCATCCGAGTTGTCAACGTAATGGAGGGTACAGGCGTTCGTCCCGGAACCCACAATGGTGGCAAAGGCCGGCCCCTGGGCACCCTCGCGTCGGAAGGCGGCCTCCAGCTCGGCCTGAAGCTGCCACTCTCCACGGCCCGGCCCGGCGGCCGTCAGGGCGGCTCGAAATCCCTCCACCGTGACTCGTACCGCCTCCCGGAGGGCCGCGATCTCCTCCGGCCCCTTGCGAAGTCGCATCTCATCGAGGATCTCCCCCGGGTCCACCACGCTCCTGGGTCCTCGGCCCTTTCGGCTTCCGCGGCTCCGGGCCTCCTCGAGCGCCTGGATCACCAGGTTTTCCACACTGCGACGTCGCCCCAACCGAAAGTGGATCCGCCGAGCGTGGGCCAGGAGTTTGGGCAGACGGTCGTCCAGCTCCCCGATGGGGTGAGCCGCGTCGACCCCGAACCTCTCCCGGGCCCGTTCGGGCCCCAGCCTCGAACCGCTCCACTGTTCGGCAGCCGGATCCCGAGGCCGGACGAAGAGAAGGGCGCGCTCCTCGTCGGCAAACCCCCGGAGGACCAGGAGGGCCTCGGGTTCTGTAAAGCCCGTCAGGTAGAAGAGCTCCGAGTCGGGGCGATAGGGAAGCTGCGAGTCCCGGGACCGGTAGAGGATAGGGGCTGCAGGCAGGATCATGGCCCCGTCTCCCAACTCCTCCAACACCCGCTCCCGCCGGCGGAGAAAGACGTGGGCGGGAACGCCACTGTACCATCCATCCTGATCTCGCAACTGGCTCGCCTCCACCTGGGGTTCGTCTGCCGGGAACCTGCTTCCCGAACGATCCGTAAGCTACCGGGGGGGTTGCGACCTCGACAACACGACCGCGAAGCCGTACCTTCGCCCTTCCCCTGATCCTTTGAAACTTCGATCGGGTCTGTCGCGTGCGCGTACGCGACGCTCCGACCGAGGGTGCCCGCGCCCTCACCTCCAAGAGGCACCGTGGTACTATCTGTTCTCATTGTCCTTCTCACCCTGACGGGTGAGGCCGACGGGCACCCCGCCGCCGTCGATCTCCCCGATCTCGAACACGGGCTGTCGCTCTCCGGTGATACCGTGGTGACGGGCGACACCATCGTTCGGAGCGACACCGTCATTGCCGGCGATACCATCCAACTGGTGGACACCCTCACCGTCCCGGACCCCGAAGTGGCCACGCCCCCCGGTCCCACGCTTCCGGGTGACACCATCGACCTCATCCCGGTCCCAGAGCTGGTGGTGGACATCCTGCGGGCCCCCATGCAGATGGGCGAGGCCCCCTTCGCCATCTCCAGAATCGGCAACGAGGTCTGGACCACCGGGCGTTCACAGAGCTCCATCGAGGAGGCGCTCCAGGGCCTTCCGGGTGTGCAGATCCACAACCGCTTCAACGACGCCGTAGGTGAGCGGATCTCCATCAGGGGCTACGGGGCCCGTTCCCAGTTCGGCGTCCGGGGGGTCAAGATCCTGGTGGACGGAATCCCCGCCACTCTCGCCGACGGCCAGTCCACTCTGGACCACCTGGATCTGGGCTCCCTGGGCCAGGTGGAGGCGCTGCGGGGCCCGGGCTCGGCCCTGTACGGGAACGCCGCCGGTGGCGTCCTCACCTTCGAGACCCGTCCCCCCGCCCAGGCCCCCCTTCGCCAGGAGTTCCGGGTCATTCAGGGTGACCACGACTACCGGAGACGACAGAGCACCACCAGCGGCCAGGCAGGAGAGATAGACTACTTCCTGAACCTGGCCCGCTACGAGTTCGGCGGCTTTCGCCAAAACCCCCTCACCGGTCCCGGCGAAACCTACGGAGGCGCGGTCCGCGACCACCTGAACGCCCAGGCCTCGATCCCCTTCATGGGTGGCCGGCTTCGCCTCATCGCCAACGCCATGGAGATGGATGCGGAGAACCCAGGGGCGCTGGCACGCCACGATCTCGCGCACGGTGACCGGAGGGCACTGTCTCAGAACGTGCAGCAGCAGGCCCGTAAGGATGCCCGCCAGCGTCAGGGGAGCCTCACATGGGAAGGTCCGCTGGGCGACCGGGAACTGCACCTCATGGCCTACGGCATTCGCCGGGACATCGTGGAGCCGGGGGCGTGGGACTGGGTCGAGCTGGACCGATCGGCTGGAGGCTTCCGGGCAGCCCTCAGGAGCGAGTTCGTGGGCGAGGAGGGACGGCTCTGGTGGTCGCTGGGCATGGACACGGACCTGCAGCGGGACCACCGCCTCACCTACGAGAACCGGGATGGACTCCGAGGGCTCCGGACCATGGACCAGAGGGAACGGGTCTCCTCCGGTGCCGTCTTCATTCAGGCCATGCTTCCCATCAACCGGATGCTGGACGTGCTCACGGGTCTCCGCTATGACCGGATCCGTTTTTCCGCCCACGACCGATTTCCGGGAGAGCCTGATCAGGAGGCCGATCGCGGCGCACGCACGCTGGACTCCGCCTCTCCCTCCTTCGGGTTCCACGCCGGATTCCATGATGCGCTGGGGATCTACGTGAACCTTACCACCGCCTTTGAGACTCCCACGGCCAACGAGCTCTCCACCCGCCCCGATGGCGGCCGCGGCTTCAATCCGGAGCTGGAGCCGCAGGTGGGGATCACCACCGAGGTAGGTGGACGAGGTGTGCTGGGCTCCGTCCTGGCCTGGGAGGCGGTCTTCTTTCACACCACCCTGCACAACGAGCTCGTCCCCTTCGAGCTGGCAGACACACCGGGGCGCCGCTACTTCCAGAACTCGGGTCGCTCGCAGCGGGAGGGATGGGAGCTGAGCCTTCAGTTCGCCCCTGATCCCCTCATCAGCACCCGGGTGGTTCTCTCCACCAACGACGCCCGCTTCCGGGTCTTCGAGGTCGAGGGTGAGGACTACTCCGGAAACCGGATTCCGGGCCTGGCGCCCCGCAGGGCCGAAGCGATCCTGAGGGTGGGCCCCGGCCGCTGGTTCGGCGAGCTGCGGGGCGAAGCCACCGCGGCCATTCCAGGCGACAACGGCAACACCCCGCAGGCGGAGTCCCCTCCCTACCGGCTCCTGGACGTCCGGGCCGGTGCCAACGAGGTGAACATCATGGGACTCCGGTTCAGCCCCTTCTTCGGCATCACCAACCTCTTCGACGTGGAGTACAACACCTCAGTGGTGGCCAACGCCCTCGAGGGCCGGCACTTCGAGCCCGGTCCCGGTCGGAGCTTCTACGCCGGATCCAGCGTGGCGGTGCAGTTCTGACGGCCGTTCCCTCTTCATCGACTTGACGCGGCCCCTTCGTTCGATTCCGTTACATGCGCCACAGGGGTGCTGGGGCGCTGCTCCGGCTGAGATCACACCCTCACGAACCTGATCCGGGTAATTCCGGCGCAGGGAGTCGGCCAGATCCCCGGTACCCTTCCCAGATCACGTCTCGCCCCTGATGGGGCCGGGACACCTCCGCCGCCCTGCGGCAGGGAAGGGTCGTTTCATGTCGTTCATCGCCGAGCAGGACCGTCGCTTCGATCCCCTCTGGACCCGGATCAGGGAGCACCGCTTCCTGGCCCGGACCCGGGACGGGTCCATCTCCGACGAGACCTTCGCCGTCTGGCTCCGGCAGGACTACCTCTTTGTCGAAGCCGCCATTCCCTTCATTGCCGCCCTCATTCCCCGGGCGCCCACCGAACACTGGAGCGCCCTCTCCGGGGTGGTGGCCGCCCTGGAGAAGGAGCTGAAGCTCTTCGAGGAGCGGGCGGCCCGGGTGGGGGTGGACCTTCGAGGCGCCCCTCCCGCCTTCACCTGCCACGCCTACATCCAGTTTCTCCTGGCCACGGCCCACACCCGCAGCTACGCCGAGGCCTACACGGTTCTCTACGCCGCGGAGCGGGCCTACCACGAATCGTGGCTCGTGGTGCGGGAGGGACTCGACCCCGACTCGCCGTGGATGCCCTTCGTGGAGAACTGGGCCGGAGACGAGTTCGCCGGCTACGTGAGCTACCTGGGCGGTGAACTGGAGAAGCTTGCCCAAGCCGCCGGACCGGCCGAGCGGGCCCGCATGGCCGAGCTGTACCGACTCACCCTCCTCTACGAGATCGCCTTCTGGGAGATGGCGGTGACGGCGGAAGGGTGGCCGGGGGTAGACGACGACATGGCCGATGCCCCGGAGGGTCCCGCCTGGAACCCGGATGTGGACGCCGCACCGGAGCGGGCCTGGTCCCACATGGGAGAGCGCGCCCCCGGCACCGACGAGACCTCTGACACGGAGCGCTGAAGATGGCCCTCACCGACCAACTGTACCGCGCCGCCGAGCCCATCTGGGACGCCCAGCTCGAACATCCCTTCGTGAAGGGGATCGGCGATGGGTCACTGGATCCGGACGTATTCCAACGCTGGGTGGTCCAGGATTATGGATACCTGAAGGAGTTCTCCCGCATCTTTGCCTGGGCCGTGGCCAAGGCCCAGCGGCTCGAGAGCATGGGATGGTACGCCCAGGTGCTGAACCTGACCCTCAACACCGAGATGGAGCTTCACCGCTCCTACGCCGCCCGTTTCGGGGTGAGCGCCCGGGAGCTGGAGGAGGCCGAGATGTGGCCCACCACCCGGGCGTACACCGACTTCCTGGTCCGCACCGCCGCCGACGGCGACATGGCCGACCTGCTGGCGGCCCTCCTCCCTTGCGCCTGGGGCTACATCCACATCGGGAAGACCCTGGCGGACGCCTCACCGCCGGACGACCAGCGCTACCGGGACTGGATCGACCAGTACGCCTCGGACGAGTTCGCCGAAGCCGGAGCCTGGCTCCGGAGCGAGCTGGACCGGGAGGCGGAAGGGGCCACCTCGGAGAAGCGGGCCCGCCTGGAGCACCTCTTCGTCCTCTCGTCGAGGTACGAGCTCCGGTTCTGGGACATGTGCTGGAAGGGAGAGAGCTGGTAGGGGCGCCTCTCAGGGCCCCTCCTCCGGAGGGGTCCAGTGGGCGCAGAAGTCCGCGTCGCGGCGCACCATGAGGGCGTTCACCACCGGCCGCTCGCCTCCGGGGTCCGAGGGCCGACTCACGGGCTGGCCTCTGACCACCATCACCGACGAGCCCCCGCCGTCAAGGTTCAGCGCCTGGCGCACCCCCAGCGACTGGAGAAAGCGGGCCAGCTCGGGAAGGGTCATCCCCTCGGACACGTTCTTTCGGCGCCCGTCCACCACCACCAGCCAGAGTCGGCTCTCCGCCGGGTCCACGCCCACGGCCGTGCGGGGATCACGCTGGAGGGCGAATCCGGGCCGGTCCATCTGCTCCAGGTCTCCCACCCATACCCCGTCCCTCAGGAGGGCCGGAAATCCGGCCACAACCTCCAACTGGGTCTCGGGCGCTCCGGGAAGCACGCTCCACGACCCGACCTGGAGTGAGTCCCCGGACCAGGCCACTTCGCCGATCCACGGATCTGCCCCCGGACGCCATGCGAACACCGGGTGGCTGGGACGGCCCCGCACCTCACCTCCGCTGGCCTCCATCCCCAGGGGAAGGCCTTCCGGCGTGTAGAAGTCGCCGTTGATGGCCGCCACCACGTCGGGGCCCGCCCGCCGAGCCAACTCGGAGACTGGCACGCGGCCTTCGTCCGCCGAGCTCCCCGCTACCTGGAACCCCAGATCGCAGCGGGTCAGGTCCACCTCTACCAGGTGCACGGTCCAGGGCTCGGCACCGCTGCGGATCTCCCGGTAGATGATCCCGGGCTCGAGCCGAAAGAGCCGGATGCGGTCGGGCTCCAGGAACTGCACAGCCGCCTCCGGAAGGTCAGGGTCCAGCACCGGTGGTCGGTCCGGCGGCTCGCACCCCGCCGCCAACAGGAGCGCCAGCAGGACGGGAGCGAACCAGTGCACCGGGCGCCGGCCCCTGACCGCCGGTATGTACGAGCCCGTGCGCCGTGTTACTTTCCAGGGTCGCCGCTCTGCCGGAGGCCACGCCTCGGCGTGCGAACCCAGCCGCCCACGATCTCGAACCCGCACCTGGTCTCGAACCCGCACCTGCCCATGGCATTCACGTGGAGGTCCAGCCCGTGCAGGCATCGGATGTCCGGAGCGACGTCGCACGTGGCACTCGTGTGGACGCTCCTGGTAGGCGCCGTCGTCCTCCCCGGGAACGCTTGCGCCCAGACGCCGGACCGGGGTGAGGTGCGGATAGGGCTCACCGTCGGAGGCACGGGACTGGTGGGCGTCGTCACCGAGTACCGCCGGGGAGGCTGGTCCGGAGAGCTGGTGCTGGGCACCATCTCGTTCCGGGAGATCGCCGTGGCCGCGGCCGGTAAGCACTACTTCTCCGAGGGGACCTTCCAGCCCGTGGTAGGGCTGGGGCTGTGGAGCCTCACGGCATGGACGGAGGACGGAAGCGGCTCCATTCTCATCTTGCGGGCACCCATGGCGGTGGAATGGCATGTGGGCGGCGGGCACAGCACCGGCATCGAGGTGTCTCTCAACCGGGCCCTCATGGTGAACCGACTGGATCCCGAGGACGACACTCCACCCAACCGCACCATCGTCCCCATCCCGGGCGCCTACTACCGGTTCGGCTGGTCGCCCTGACGACTGGCCGTCACCGGCCCCGCACCTCCCTGACCGCTTCATCCCCGCCAGTCCTCGGGCTGGTCCCACTCCTGCTCCCAGAACCGGTCCTCGGCCTCCCGGATCTCCTCCTCGTCCAGGGGATCACCCTCCTCTTCCGGTCCCGCATCGCTCCGGGCCAGAATATCCCGCAACACGGGATCATCGGTCATGGGGTCGCGACCCTCCAGCCTGCGGCGCACACGACTGCGCACCAACAGGGCTCCGAGGATGACCACCACAGCCATGAGAAAAAAAACCGTGCTCAACATGGACTCCTGTATTTAGTTGGAGAGGTGATCAGTCCTGGGGCGTCATCCCCACGTACTTGAGGCCGCTGCCCGTGTTGAAGAGGACCACCTCGTCGTCGGGTCGGATCGTCTCCCGCTCCAGCAGCTGCGGCACCGCCGCCGCCACGGCTCCCCCCTCCGGCGCCGCGAAGATGCCCGTGGACTCACCGACCCGGGCGACCCCCCTGGCCATCTCGTGATCGGCCACCGCCACCGCCGCACCTTCCGACGCCCGCAGCGCGTCGAGGATCAAGAAATCACCCACGGCCGAGGGAACCCTGAGCCCCGAGGCGTACGTCTTCGCTCCTTCGTAATACTCCGCCGACCCCGCTCCGGATTCGAAAGCCCGCACAATGGGAGCGCACCCCCGGGCCTGCACGGCAACCATGCGGGGACGGCCGGCATCGATCCACCCCAGGGCCTCCATCTCGTCAAAGGCCTTCCACATGCCGATGAGCCCGGTGCCCCCTCCCGTTGGATATACGATGACATCGGGGAGGCGCCCGCCGAGCTGTTCGAAGAGCTCGTAGCCCAGGGTTTTCTTGCCTTCCACCCGGTAGGGCTCCTTGAGAGTGGAGAGGTCCCACCAGCCGAACTCGCGCACGCCGTCCTGCACCGCCTTCCCGCAGTCGGTGATGAGGCCGTCCAGGAGGTGCAGGTGGGCACCCATGGCCCGGATCTCCTCCAGGATCGGCCGGGGAGTGTCGGCCGGTACGACGACGTGCACGGGCATTCCCGCGGCAGCGCCGTATGCGGCGGCGGCACCGCCGGCATTGCCCGCCGACGGCAGGGCCAGCGCCTCGGCACCCAGCTCCAGCGCCCGCGACACGGCCAGCGCCATACCCCGGGCCTTGAAGGTGGCGGTGGGATTCTGGGACTCATCCTTGATCCAACAGCGGGCCAGCCCCAACTCGCCGGCCAGCCGTGGGGCATCCACCAGGGGCGTCCACCCCTCCCCGAGGGTGACGCGGTTGGCGGGGTCGCGCACCGGCAGCACCTCGGCGTAGCGCCAGAGGTCGGCCCGTCGGCCCGCCAGTTCTTCGGGCGTGTAGACGCCTGCCAGGGAGTCCAGGTCGTAACGGGCAAAGAGGGGCTTCCCCGCCGGCGAGAGCCCCTGGAGCACCTCCGACTCCAGGTGTTCCCCGGTCTCCGTGCACTCCAGGTGCGTAGCGCCTCTCTGGCGATTCGATGATTCGTTCATGTGGGCCTCGCCTCCGAACGTTTGGAAGAAGACTGCTTCATCTCAGGGGGACGTCCCAGCATCCAGAGGCCCACCCCCAGCATCCCCACGGCCAGGGGGAGGAGGATGAGCGGCGGCGCCTGCTCTGTTCCCCGGGCCAGCTCGCGGGTCAACGGGTGAGCCACCATGACCAGGATCGCGGCGTTGTTGAGAAAGTGGAGGAGCATGGCCAGAGGAAGCGAGGCGCTACACACCACCACCCAGGCCAGAACCATGCCCAGCCAGGCCGTGGGCAGAATCCGGAAACCGGTCTGGGGCGCCAGGTGAAAGATCCCGAAGATCAGACCGGTGACGACGACCGCCCCCACCACCGGCAGACCCCGGCGCATGCCCGACAGCAGCGCCCCCCTGAAGAGCACCTCCTCGGCGAGAGCCGGAATGACGGCCACCATGAAGAGCAACCAGACAAAGCGTTGGGGCGAGTCGGCGGTGAGCATCTCGGTCATGGCCTCCAGGAACTCCTCGGGTACCGGGATCACCAGGCTCTGGAGCCAGGCCAGAAACCAGGCGATCTGGGTCCCTGCGGCCAGCAGCACCACCCCTCCCACCAGGTGGCGCCGACCCGGCCACCTGAGAGCAAAGGTTCGGCGCAGATCGTAGCCACGCCACAACACGAAGGCCAGGGGCGGACCGGCCAGGAAGAGGAGCTGCGCCAGCACCAGTCCGGGCTCCCCGAGAAAGAGCTGGAGGGGCACGCCCCCCAGGATATACAGGACGGCTACGGCCACGATCAGCCCCAGGACGGCTCCAGCCGACGGAACCTTCCCCGAGTCCATGGCCATGTTCTCTCTCCTGTCGCAATCAATACCCGCGTCCCCGGCCCGACACCGGGGCGGTTTCAACCCTAACCCGGCGTGTGCCGCCGAACAACGGGCCCGAAGACCCGAACGGCGGGCAACCCTTTCGGGGACCGGAGCGTCCCAAGGGGTAGGAGAAGCCATGGGATTGAAAGCCCAGTACCGGGAGAACACGCCGGCGATGACCGAAGCCGAGCTCATTGAGGAGGCCGGGCGCGGGTCGCCCCGGGCCGCGCGACTGCTCTACGAGCGGCACGCTCCCCGGGTGTACGCCGTGGTTCGCCGGATCGCCGGCGATGACGACCTGGCCCAGGACTACGCCCAGGAGGCGTGGGTCCGGGTCTTCCGCGCCCTTCCCGACTTCCGGGGTGACGCACGCTTCTCCACCTGGATCCACCGGATCGCCGTGAACTCGGCCCTTCAGGCGCTGCGGACGGCGGAGCGGCGGGAGGCGCGCCGGGCCCCCCTTCCCCGCTCCCTTCCCACGAGCACACGCACCGGCGATCCACTGCTCCAGAACCGGCTTGAAGCGGCGCTGGATCGGGTACCACCCGGTATGCGAAAGGTGCTCATTCTGCACGACGTGGAGGGATACACCCACCAGGAGGTGGGGGAACTCCTGGGGATCACCCCGGGGACGTCCAAGTCGCAGCTCTCCAAGGCCCGGGCCCGAATGCGGGAGCTGCTGAGATCTTCGGACATCGTCGATCACGATACGGGAGCTGAAGCATGAAGCATCTGAGCCTTGAGACCCTGGCCCACCTGGTGGATGGAGATCCCACCCCCGAGCAGGCTCGACACCTGGAGGACTGTCGCAGGTGCCGGGATGAGCTGGACGCCCTTGAGCGGCAGCGGGAGAGCCTCTCTCTTCTCCCGAGCCTGCGCCCTCCCAGCGCAGGCTGGGACGAGCTGGAGGCCCGGCTACGGCGCGAGGGCCTCCTGGCCGAGGTCGGATCCGGCACCAGGATGGGCACCGCGGCGGAGCCGGGGGAGGGTCGCGGGCACCGGGGAGGCGGAGGCTGGGGACCACCCTGGCTCCAACTGGCGGCCGGGATCACTCTGCTCCTCGTAGGCATGGGCGCGGGAGTGGTTCTCTCGGGCCCGGGGGGCGACTCGCCTGATTCGGCCGGCGTTTCGGCACGGGCCCCGGCTGAGATCGAGGACACCGAATCGCTGCTGGCCTTCCTGGACCCCAACGCTCCGGCGCCGGAGCTGACGCTGGAGGAAGCCGGCGAACTGGTGGAACTCACCGAGGTGTGGCATCGGGCGGCGCTGGTTCACTATCGGGAGCGCCTGGAAGAGACCGAAGGAGCTGCCCCCCAGGACCCCCTCTCCCGCTACGCGGCGCTGGAGGCCCTCATGGCCGCCGGACGGGTGGCGGTCCGTGAGGCTCCGGCCGATCCCTTTCTGAACGGACTTCTCCTGAACATGCAGGCCGAGCGAGATGCCACGCTGCGGGGCCTGGAAACCCGATGGGCCACCGACGACTGGTACTGACCCCTCCGGAGGACGGAAGCAGAGCATGAGACGCACACTGACGATCCTGGCCCTTCTGACCATGGGTCCCATTGTGGCCGGGGAAGTCTGGACCCTCCACGCACAGGAGCTGATCCGGACTCCCACGGAGGCCCAGGTACGCCTTCTCGTTCCCGGCGCTCGCGGCTGGCTGGGGCTCGAGCTGACAGACATCGACCTGCCGGAGTCGGCGTTGCGGGTCAACCGGGTCGCCCGGGGTGGGCCCGCCGAGCTGGTGGGGATCCGGGCCGGTGACCTCATCACCCGGATTGACGGTGACGACGCCACGCCGGAACACCTTAGGCGCGTTATGACGCGCCTGACCCCCGGCAGCACTGTGCGCCTGGCGGTGCTCCGCTCCGGGGCCGAGCAGGAGTTCGCCCTGCAGGCCGCCAGGCGACCGTACGTGATCCGCGAGCCAGGTGCCATGGACCCCGAGGCGCTGGACTCGGTGCGCCACCGCATGGTCGTCCTCTTCGACTCGGTGGGCCTCGCCCTCCGCCGGACCCGACCCGACACCCTCTTCGAAGGGGGGCGCACGACGTTCGTCAGGGAGCGCACCACCTTCGACGGGGAGCGTACCACCTTCGACGGGGAGCGTACCACCTTCAGCGGGGGACGCGTCATCATCGCCGCCGGACTCCGCGTCGTGGGCGGGGCCGAGTTGAGCCCGCTTAACCCCCAGCTCGCCGACTACTTCGGGGTGGAGGACGGACTCCTGGTCCTCCAGGTTCTCGAGGGCACACCGGCCCAGGAGGCCGGGCTGGAGGCCGGCGACGTGATCGTCGCAGTGAACGGCATCCCCGTCCGTGAAGTGGGCGAGATGCGGACCCAGGTGGCCCGGGCCCGGAACGTGGCAAGCATTCCCCTCCGGGTGATCCGGGACGGCCGAGAGCTCACCCTGGAGTTCCCCCGCGAGTAGTCCGTCGGTGCGGAGGCCCGCTACTCGTAGCGGAGGGCCACGATGGGATCCAGCTTGGCCGCCCGCTGGGCGGGCCAGATCCCGAAAAAGAGCCCGATGCCGGCGGAGAAGAGAAGCGCCACCATCACGGCTTCCACCGAGACGGCGGTGTCCCAACCTGCGAAGGACCGAAGGAGCTCGGCTCCCCCCCAGCCTGCAAGCACGCCCAGGATGCCTCCCAGCACGCAGAGCACCAGCGATTCCACCATGAACTGAAAGAGGATGTTCACGCGGGTGGCTCCCAGGGCCTTGCGAACACCGATCTCCCGGGTACGCTCGGTCACGCTCACCAACATGATGTTCATGATCCCGATGCCGCCCACCAGGAGAGACACGCCGGCGATTCCCGCCAGGAGGAAGGTGAAGGTCCGGTTCGTTTCCTGAAAGGACTCCAGCAGGTCGGTGGAGTTGCGGATCTGGAAATCGGCTGCGGTCCCGGGCGGGAGGCGGTGCTCACGCCGAAGAATCCGGTCGATCTCGTTGAAGGCCATGTCCATTCCCGCGGGTCCCGCCTCCACCTTGGCCAGGATGGAGCGAAGCCGATCGCGGCCTCCGAACACCCGGTACTGAGCGGTACTCACGGGGATGTAGACCACCTCGTCAGGATTGGTCCACCCCATCTGACCCTTCTCCCGAAGAACCCCCTTCACCTCGAAGCTCTCGCCTCGAATCCGAATGGTCCGGCCCACCAGGAGGGCTGCCGGGGTCTCGAGGCGGTCGGGGATGTCGGCGCCCAGGACGGCCACACGCCGTCGACCCTGCACCTCCCCTTCGGTGAAGGACTCGCCGAAGGCCATCTCCATGTTGTAGATGCCGAAATAGCTGGGCCACGTCCCCAGGATCTCCACGTTGGTGTTCCAGCGGAGGTGCGAGACCTGGAGTCGCTGGGTGATCTCCGGCGCCACCGTAATGATGTCACCGGCCTCGGCCCGGAGAGCCTCGGCGTCGGAGGTATACAGACGGTTGTCGCCCATGACCACCCCACCGGCACCCCGGGCCTGACCGGGACGAATGGTGAGGACATCGGTCCCCATGTTCTGGATCTGCTCCTCCACCTGCTGCTGGGCTCCCTCGCCCAGTGCCACCATGGTGATCACCGCACCTACGCCGATGATGATCCCCAGGGTGGTGAGAAAGGCGCGCAGGACGTTGGCCCTGATGGCGCCCACGGCGACAACGAAGATCTCCTTGATGAGCATGCAGCTGGTCTCGGAACGTGTGGGTGGTCAGAAGGGGAAGCCGCCGCCCATGCGCGAGCGGATACGTTGAGACTGGGCGTCGCGCTGAGCCTGGAGCTGGGCGCCCCCCAGGAGGGCCACCTGCTCGCCTTCCTCCACACCGATGAGGATCTCGGAGTTGCTCCAGTCGCTGACCCCGATGAGAACGGCCCGGGGCCGGATCACGCCTTCACCATCCACCACGAAGACCACGCCGGGCCGGGCGGCGGAGCCGTCCGGGGCCCGCTGCCCCTGACCTCGCTGCATGCCGGGTATGCCGCCGCCCCGGGCCTGGGCCAGAGCGCGCATGGCGGCCTCACGGTCGCCTCCGCCCGCCATAGCCCCACGCGCCCGCTCCCGCATCGCCTCGTCCATCTCGCCTCGCTCGCCGGCCGGCGGTCCCGCACGCTCCGGCATCTCTTCACCCCGCTGGGCCACGAGCTCCCGGCTCAGTTCCTGGAAAATAGAACGATCGAAGTCGATCCGGTCCTCCGGTACCCCCAGGACGGCGGCGGCCGCGTTGATCTCCTGGAAGTCCACGATGGCGTTATTTGGAAGCGTCAGGACATCGGGACGTTCGGCCAGCAGGACCGTGACCTCGGCGCTCATGCCAGGCTTCAGCCGCCCGTCGTCGTTTTCGAGATGGACGATCACCGGAAACATCACCACGTTGGACTCGATGACCGCCTGGGGCTCCACCTTCTCCACCTGGCCCTCGAAGCGGCGATCCGGGAACGCGTCCACAGTCACGGTGGCGGGCATACCCTCTTCGATCCGGCCCACGTCGGTCTCGTCCACCAGGGTCCGCACCTGCATCACGTCCAGATTCGCAATGGTCATGAGGGTGGTGCCGCCGGAGACGTCGCCGGAGGCCGAGGCAATGACCTCGCCGTCTTCCACTGTCTTCTCCAGGATCGTCCCGTACATCCGCGAGCGAATCGTCACGTCCTCCACTCGGAGCCGAGCGATCTCCATGTTCTGCTCGGCCCGCACCAGGGAGGCCCGGGCGTTGGCGAACTCCAGGTTGCGCGCCTCGAATTCCTGTTCGGTGATCACTTCGGCCTGGAAGAGATTCCGTGAACGCTCGAGCTGCGCCTCGGCGATGCCGAATTGCTCCTGGGCCACTCGCAGATCCGCCTCGGCCTGGGTGAAGGCATTCTGCACGTCACGCGGGTCGATCCGGGCCAGGAGCGTGCCGGGCTCCACACGGTCCCCCACGTCCACCGCCACCTCCATCACCTCGCCTGACGCCCGAGACTTCACCTCCACCTTCCGAAGGGGTCCCAGCGAGCCCGTGGCCTCGGCGGTGAGCTCCAGGTCCTGGCGCTGCACCTCGGCCAAGGCCAGGTTGGGTGCCTCCTCCGCTTGGCCCTGACCGCATCCCGCCACCACCGCCACCAGGGTCAGTCCCATCGCCAGCGCGCGAAACCGGGGAGCACGTGTTGTATTCATCATCAATCCTCAGTTGGATTGGGTCGCTGGAGTCGCCTCGGCAGCGCCCGTTGATTCGCCGGGACCCGTGGGGAACGAAGTCCGGCGGACATCGTTCAGAAAGTCCCTTTCGATCTTGCCGTCCCGAAGGTGGACCTGCCGCTTGGCGTACTCGGCGACCTCGGTCTCGTGCGTCACCACCACGATGGTCTGTCCCTGGTCGTTCAGCTTCACGAACACGTCCATGATCTCCTCGCCGGTCCGGGAGTCCAGGTTTCCGGTGGGCTCGTCGGCCAGAAGGAGCGCGGGCCGGTTCACCAGGGCCCGGGCCACCGCCACCCTCTGCCGCTGGCCGCCGGAAAGCTCGGGAGGCTTGTGGTCCATCCGATCGGCAAGCCCCACGGTGATGAGCATGTCTCGGGCTCGTTCTCGCCGCTCGGAGCTCGTGGTCCCGGCGTAGATGAGCGGAAGCTCCACGTTGTGGAGCGCCGACGCCCGGGGAAGCAGGTTGAAGGTCTGGAAGACGAACCCGATGTCCCGATTACGAATACCGGCCAGACGGGCCTCGCTCAGCTGACTCACGTTCTGGCCGTTCAGCCAGTAGTCGCCGGCGGTGGGGGTGTCGAGGCACCCGATGAGGTTCATGAAGGTGGACTTGCCCGAGCCGGAGGGCCCCATGATGGCCACGAACTCGCCCTCCCGGATGAGCAGATCCACCCCCCGGAGGGCACGCACTGTCTCGGATCCCAGCGTGTAGTGCTTGGTCAGGCCCTCGGCCCGGATGACTTCCTTCCGGTCCTGGGCTGCCTTCGACCTGTTGCCGAAGTCCCGCTTCATTGTCGTCTCTTGGGTCATCTACCGTCCACCCTCCGGCCCGTGGGGCCTGGTTACCTTGCAAAAGGGGGCTTCCGGAAGTCCCCTCGGGTCTACTGCCTTCGGTCTCTTGCCCTGAGCAGCGAGTCGTAGAGCGCCTCCTGCTCGTCGGTGAGCAGCGCCTTGATGGCCTCGCGAGTCGTTTCCACGATCTCCCGGTACCGGGGTGCGTACTCGCCCTGGAGCTCCGCCATGCGATCCTGGTAGTACGCCAGGACCGAGTCCACCTGCACCTGCTGCCCCTCCGTCAGGTCCACACGGTCGATGATCCATCCCCTTGAAGTGTTAGATCCTTCATCGGCGTCTTCGTTCGGCTCCGCCGTCTCACCGGCCTGGGCGTGCATACTCTCCAGGGCCTGGGAGAGGGGGCGATCCAGGGCCAGGCCCACGGTGACGCCGGCGACGAAGACCAGGATCAACACGCCTGCGGCGATCAGGCGAACACGGAGACTTTCACTCATGGACTACCCCTCCGTTGTGCGTCGCTGTCGGCGAAGGCATCTCAGTATCCCTCCACGGCGAAGAGCACCGCGTCCCGATCCAGGGCGTCACCGGACACGAGAAAATCGGGCAGTTCCTCCTGGCCGGGTCCCACCGGAAACATCAGCTCCTCGAGGACTACGGCCGAGTCGTTGATGGACGGGGGCTCCGCCTGGCTCAACAGGAGCGTGGCGGCCACTGCGGCGGCAGCCACCATTCCAGGAACCAGGAGGCGACTCCATGACTCCATGACCTGGGCGAAGGTCACCCGCGCACTGCGTTGCCGCCGCAGGAGCTCGGGCATGGTTTCGGCCATCACCCGATCCTGGAACCGGGCCCAGTACCACACATCATCCCGACTCGGGTCCAACTCCTCGAAGCCCGGAGTGCGTCCGGGTCCGCCGCGTGTCTCGTTGTCATGCATCATCCGGTTCGCTCTCTTTCTTCCGCCAACGGGGGGATCGACAGCTGTTCACGAAGCATCTTTCTGGCATGGTGGAGATGTGACCGCACCGTGCCTGACGGCATATCCAGGCGTTCTGCGATTTCCCTGTGCTTCCAGCCCTCCAGATCGTGCAGGAGCACGACCTCCCTTTGTACCTGAGTTAGCACCTCCAGGGCCCCGCGCAACCGGGCCCTCAGGTCTGCCCTCTCCGACACCTTCTCCGGACCGGGCTCGCGGCTGGCGACGGTAATGGGAATCGGCTCGCTTTGCCGGATCCGCTCCCGGCGCAGGAGGTTTCGACTTCTATTGCGCACGATGGTGAGGAACCATCCTCCGAATCTCTCCGGATCACGACACTCCTCGAGCCGGGAGAGGGCCGCCGCAAAGGCCTCCTGCGCAGCGTCCTCGGCGTCCTCGTGGCGACGGGTGACCGAAAGTGCCACGGAGTACGCTGCTCGTCGATATCGGAGGACCAGCTGTCCGAACGCCGCCGAATCCCCTTCAGACGAACGCTCCACCAGCTCGGCATCGCTGAGCGCTGTCAGTTCATCCATCAAGACACCGGAGGTTCGAGAGCTGTTGAGGGACCGTCGAAGGTATCCAGAACCAGCGATTCTGCCCGGGGGTTTGACCGTATACCCCTCTGCAGGGCGAGTGTGGCCCTCTGAGTCTGGTGGGAGAGAGGTGCGAGAGGTACGGCCAGACGAGAAACGCCGCCGCATAGAGGCTTGCGGCGGCGTAACTCGAAATCCAGGCGGGACTCCCTGGCTCCGTCAGGTCACGAGGCGACCTTCCAGCGGCCGAAGGGGAGGGTTGGGGTCGCCGGAATGCGCTCCCCGTAGACGAATGCCCGCACCCGAGGGTGCTGACCGGAGAGGCGGGAGCCCACTCCGCCATCGGCAATGATGATCCCGGGAGCGTCCCCACTCCCCATCTGCCCGTTCAGGCCGGAGGCATCAGATCGGGAAGCCCGAGGGGAATCGGCAGGGGCCCCCGTCTGTAAGGTGTTCTGTCGAATCTTCATCGTTGGCATGCCCGTGCGGTTGAGGTATCAGCGACCTCGGGTCACCAAACCACATCGCCTTCAATGGTCCGGTGAGCACCGGTCGTGCTTACCTTGGAGCCGCAAGGGCTATGCCCAAACCGGACAGTCGCCCAACCCATTTATCAGCATTCCTTTAGGAGGATGCCCATACACCCGGGGGACATCGAGCCGTGTCATTTGTACACGGACCGGTGCGTCGTATGAACACGGCTTCGGGTCGTTCCGCCTTCAACGATCCCGGGGCCTTTGGCCCCGTCCGCCTCGTCGCTTCTCCCTTCCCCCATGGTCGGCGGTCTCTCCCCCTCCCGAGGGATCGGTCTCCCGGAAGGGCCGGGAACGGTCCAGCAGCTCGGCGAGCTGAACGGAGGACAGCTCCTCGAGAGAGCGGACCGGGGCCCACGCCTCTCGCCGAATCCGGTCCTCCGGATCACCGGCCTGTCGAAAGAGCACCAGGAGCAGCAGCGCCCCCGAATCCGGACCGGTACCGCTGTGGGTCCGGCCACCGCTCAGGGCGATCCACGACTCGTCCTCCGCCTGGAACTCGATGCTGACCTCGGGCGCGGCAGACGGCTCGATCTCGTCCTCGGACACCGAGTCGCCGGTGTCGGGCATAAGATCGCGAACGGGTGTGGGAGCCGACGGTGGGCCGTCGGCGCCTTCGTCCGCATCCGCCGGCACGTCGGCCTTCGGATCCTGAGCCGGATCGGCGCCCGCTTCCTCTTCGCCGGGGTTGGAACCAGGCTCGTCCATGTCAGGCGCCCACCTGGCCGGCCAGAGCACCACTTTCCCACACGCGAATCCGGCGCAAGCGAGCCTCTCCCGGCACCCTGGGTCGGATCCGGTCCCAGAACCAACGGGCCAGGGATTCGGTGGACGGTTGCATGACCCCGTCCCGAACCTCGGGAATACTCTCGTTCAGGCTTGTGCCGTCCAGCGGTCCAACGATGACGGCAAGCACGGCATCGAGCTCCTCCAGGTCCACCACGAACCCGGTTTCCGGATCCGGCTCGCCCTCCACCATCACCTCGAGCTGATACTCGTGTTCGTGTGGGTGGACCTGATCACCGAAACGGGCCTGGTTCCAGGCCTCGGGTCGGTCCGGACGTCCGTAGTGGTGCATTGCCACGAAGTTGACGACTCGCATGAGTGAGGCTTTCGGCATGACCGACAATTGCTCCTGGGGCTGCGGTCGACGACGGTTCCGGGCACGGGTCGATCGGTGACGCGCACCGTGGACCCCACGGTAGCTGGGGGTTACTCTATGCCACCACATCGGTTCCCACCAACACCCGCTCCAATGACCCCCACTCTCGACCCATTCTTCGCGCCCGACTCCATTGCCGTCATCGGCGCCAGCCGCCGCCCCGGGACGGTGGGGTACCAGATCGTGGACAACCTGGTCACCCACGGCTTTCAGGGAGCGGTGTACCCGGTAAACCCGAAGGCCTCGGCCGTCCACTCCATCCCGGCATGGCGATCGGTGCGAGACATCCCCGCGCCCGTGGACCTGGCCATCGTGGTGGTCCCCAAGCAACTGGTCCTGGAGGTGGTGGAGGAGTGCGGAGCGAAGGGCGTCTCGGCGGTGGTGGTCATTTCGGCGGGATTCCGGGAGGTGGGGGAAGAGGGCGCACGGCGGGAAGCACAGCTCATGGACCGGATCCGGGCCCACGGGATGCGCCTGGTGGGCCCCAACTGCATGGGGGTGCTGAACACCGATCCGGACATCCGGATGAACGCCACCTTCGCTCCCACCATGCCGCCGTCGGGTCCGGTGAGCTTTCTGTCACAATCCGGCGCCCTGGGGGTGACGATCCTGGACTACGCCGCCGAGTACGGGATCGGAATCCGGAACTTCGTATCGGTGGGCAACAAGCCCGACGTCTCGGGAAACGACCTCTTGGAGTACTGGGAGTCGGATCCGGAAACCCGGGTGATCCTCATGTACCTGGAAACCTTCGGGAATCCCCGGCGATTTACCCGGATTGCCCGTCGGGTGGCACGCAAGAAGCCCATCGTGGTGGTGAAGTCGGGTCGGACGGTGGCCGGAGCCCGAGCCGCGTCGTCTCACACCGGGTCGCTGGCGGGGAAGGATGCCGCGGTAGATGCCCTGCTCTCGCAGTGCGGGGTCATGCGGGCCGACACGGTCGAAGAGCTCTTCGACCTGGCCATGGCCTTCGGCGCCCTGCCACTCCCCCGGGACAACCGAGTGGCCATCGTCACCAACGCCGGTGGCCCCGGCATCATCATCGCCGACGCATGCGAGTCGGAAGGGCTGGAGGTGGCCCGGTTCACGCCGGAGACCGTGGCGGAGCTCGAGGGGCTCTTTCCCGAAGAGGCCTCGGTTCAGAACCCGGTGGACATGATCGCCACCGCCACGGCGGACAGCTACAGGGCGGCGCTGGACGTGGTCATGAAGGATCCGGGTGTGGACGCCGCCATCGCAGCCTTCGTCCCACCGCTGGGCGTGAGGCAGGAGGACGTGGCCCATGCTATCGTGGAGGCGGCGGAGGGTCACCCCGAGACCCCGGTCCTGGCAGTCCTCATGGGCCGGGAGGGGCTGCCCCAGGGTCGCGAGGAGCTACGTTCTGCCGGGGTGCCGGCCTACATCTTCCCCGAATCCGCCGCCCGGGCACTCATGGCGCTCTACACGTACGGTCGCTGGCTCAAGCGGCCGGTCCAGGCGCCAGCCACCTTCCCCGCAAACACCGCCGGAGCCAGCGCCGTCCTGGACCGTGCAGAGGAGGAGAAGCGCAGCCGCCTGTTTGAGGACGAAGCGTACCAGCTCCTGGAAGCCTACGGCATCCCCGTGATCCCCCACAGACTCGTACAATCGGCTGAGGAGGCGGTGGCCGCCGCGACCGAGCTGGGCTTTCCGCTGGTGCTCAAGGTGGTTTCACCCCAGATTGTGCATAAGACGGAGGCGGGAGGGGTTCGGCTCAACCTGACTGACGAGGACCAGGTCCGGAAGGGCTACGAGCAGCTCATGGCCGACGTAACGGCCTACGACCCCGACGCGGAGATCCGCGGCGTGCTGGTGGCGCCCTTCCGAGACGAAGGGCGGGAGCTCATCCTCGGGATGAGCACCGACCCCTCCTTCGGACCGGTAATCATGTTCGGCCTGGGAGGAATCTACGTGGAGACGTTTCAGGATGTGGCCTTCCGCCTTCCGCCGGTCACCGAACAGGATGCCGAGGAGCTCATCCGGTCGATCCGGAGCTTTCCGCTCCTGGAAGGGGTCAGGGGAGAGCCGGGAATCCGGATGGCGTCGGTGGTGGATGCCATCCAGCGGCTCTCGCAACTGGTGCAGGATCATCCTCGAATCCATGAGATCGACGTGAATCCGTTCCTGGCCACACCGGACGGCGCCATGGCGCTCGATGCGCGGATCGGACTCACCTTGGACCCGGAGGCGTGACGACGGACCGGGCTGAAACGGGTGCTGACCATCGGCGGCACCCGCAGCAACCGAAACACCGGAGGAGTCAAGCGTGACGGATCATTCCGAAGGAGTGGACCTTGAGCGCCCCCTGCACGACGCCCGACGGGACCACTACGTGCGGATCCTGGAGTTCTACCAGCACGTCCGTGACCTCCTGCTTCAGCTGCGAGCAGACGTGGACGCCCTCTCGGCACCCAGCACCACCACCACCCGGAGCGACCGTCCCGAGGGCGTGGCCCTTCTGACCCGTCTCACATCGGCCCTCGAGGAGGTCCTTGAGACGGCTCGATCAGGGGAGGGCCAGATCCACCGGGAGCTCACGCGGCTCCTTGAAGAAGACAGCAGCGGCGAGGACGACTTGCCCCCGGGACTGGCCCGCTTCGTGGCGGACCGGGCCTCGTCGCCGGGTTTCAAGTACGAGGTCGAGCACGATCCCATTCGCGGTCGGGTGCTGAAGTGGACCGAGTACACGGAGGAGGGATGGGTTCGGGGAAGTGGCCTCTTGTACGAGAATCCCCACGCATGGATCGAGGAGTAGGCCCATGGCGCTCAGGGCAACGTTTCCGTTCGCAAGAAGGTCGAAGGAGGACCGCCGCGTCGAAGACCTCGCGTCGCCCACCGCCACGGCGCTGCTTGTGGCCGGCATCTACGCCGCCCTTGCCGTGGCCTGGATCGCCTTTGGCCGCCGGCTCCAGGAGTGGTTGACAGAAACTGCGCCGGTGACGGCCCCTTGGCTTCAGCCGCTGGAGCAGTGGGGGCTGGTGGTGGTCACCGCCATCGTCCTCTTCGTGGTGATCCGCGTGCTCCTGCGGCGCAGAAACAAGACCGCCAGGTCCCTGCAGGAGACCAACGACAACCTTCGCGGCCACCTGCAGCACTCCCCGCTGGCCACTATGGAATGGGACCGTGAGTTCCGGCTCAAGCGCTGGTCCAGCAGGGCGGAAGAGCTCTTCGGATGGCCCGCGGAAGAGGCCCTGGGACGTTCATGGCTGGATTGGGAGCTGATCCATCCCGACGACCGGTCCTCGGTGAAACGTCTCCTCCAGAACATTCGACGCAAGGAACCCGGTGGCACGCTGCTGGTCCTTCGCGGCCGGCGCCGTGATGGAACCGAGATCGCCTGCGAGTGGAACGTATCCTGGACCCGGGACAGCCGGGGACGATTCGGCTCCATCCTCTGCCTGGTGCACGACATCACCGGGGACCGGGAGACCATGAACGAGATGCAGCGCATGATCAGGGACCTGGAGCTGAAGGTGGCTCGCCGCACCCGGGAATTGGCCACGGCCAACCGAGACCTGCGTGCCTTCACCCACTCCATCTCCAACGATCTGCGAGCCCCGGTGCGCTCCATGATCGGATTCACCGAGCTCCTGCGAGACCAGTACGGTGAAGAGATCCCCACCGACGCCCGTAAGCAGCTCGTCTACCTCCTGGCGGCGGGCCGACAGCTCGACCACCTCATCCAAGATCTCATGGAGTACGGACGCCTGGGTGGCCAAGGCATCACGCTCGAGCCCGTGGACCTCCTGGAGGTGGCCGGGCAGGCTGTCCGCTCGCTGGAGACCGCCTTCCCCGAGGCGGAAGCGGCCGTCACCCTGCCCGAGGAGACCACGACCATCCCCGCCGACCGGGCACTCCTCCGGAGCATTCTCACCAATCTCCTGGAGAATGCTCTCAAGTACAGGCATCCCCGGCGTCCCGCCCGGATCCAGCTCACCACCGAACGGACGGATGACGAAGTCAGGGTTCGGGTCCGGGACAATGGACCCGGCATTCCAGCGGAGCACCGCGAACGAATCTTCCGCCTGTTCGAGCGGCTGCACTCGGAGGAAAGTCACCCGGGAACCGGTATGGGCCTGGCCGTCGTCCGTAAGGCCATGAACCTCATAGGGGGACAGGTCACCGTTCACGACCACGATGGGCCGGGAGTCACCTTCCTCCTGCGTTTTCCCGTCTACAGTCCGCTGCTGGCCGGGTCCCAGGGCCCCCAACGGCAAGACGGCCGACGGCCGGACGAGTTCGACGCTTCTGAACTGGAGATGGCCGGCGACGACACCCGCACCCCGTCATGAGCTCTTTCGGACCCCCTTCAGGACCCTGAGGGCATCGGTCCCGTAGAACATCTCGATCCACCGGGCCTGCTGAGGCGTCACCCGCCGTACGGCCCAGACCAGATGCACATGGTTGGGCTCGGATGGGCTCGTGAGCAGGGGCATGCCGGCCTCCTCGGGGGTCTGGTTCCCCTTCCGGTTGTTGCAGGGTGAGCAGGCGGTGACCACGTTCTGCCAGGTATTCAACCCACCTCTGGAGACCGGAAGCACGTGGTCCCGGGTCAGAAACTGTCGCCCGCGAAGCTCCTTCCGGTGCCGACCGCAGTACTGACAGGCGTACTCGTCCCGAGCAAAAAGGAAGGTGTTGGTGACCTGCCGCCTGAATCGCCGGGGGACGTGAATGTACCGCACCAGGCGGATCACGGTGGGACACGGAAGTTCGTCGTGCTCGGAGCGGAACCGCCGGGCCTCATCCACCTCGAGGATCTCGGCCTTGCGGTCGAGCACCAGGCGGACCGCACGTCGGGCGGAGACGAGCGTCAGGGGCTCGAACGACGCGTTCAGCGCCAGGCAACCCATTGCGTGTATACCTCCC
>SLNQ01000269.1 GCA_007132965.1 Gemmatimonadota bacterium
TAATTGTCTTACATGGTTCAAAGACAAATTATAGGGAAACCATGGGGTGGGATGTGTACTTTTAATCTCTATCTCTAATATTCTATTGACATACTTACTTACTTTCATTCCTTTAACTTTTCGGTTTCTTATGGCTTCTATATAACTACGTGTTTCAGTACGGGGGTATCTAACGGGAACATCAGGGGAAGGAGATGTGCTAATCTGATTAGTAGCTAATTCTTGTGGAGTCATTATTTCTAAACTTATAAGCCGTATAAGTTTTTGCACAGAAGCTACAAATCCTATAGAAAGCTCCATCTTCTTAGCTTTTGCTTCTACCCAGTGTCCCGACATTAGAAAGGGATATATTGCATTGCTTACAAACTGAGAGAATTCAGACTCTCCTTTTATACCCTCTATAGGAGTTTCCCATCGTCCCTGGTCATCAAAATACTCTAGTAACCACTGTTTATTTCTTAGCCAGTCTGCCTTAAGTCTATCAGAATGTATGGAAGATGGAGTATTTCCCCGATACTCACGATTTCCTGCGATTAAAACAGTGTCAAAGTCCTCCCATAATTTTGCTATGCTTGAGAAGGACATTACTGGACTTTCTTTTTTCTTTTGTTCGGGGCTTATTACTCCATCACTAGTACCCTTGGGAAGATGGGGGCGTGTACTCGTAGAGGGAACAAAATCTTTACATGCCCTACAAAAATATACACATTCCTTATTTCGTACACCTCGTGTTAAGAAGTTACATAATGAAGCTACACTCACCTCCAATATTTCTGCGGTATTAGTTGTCCATTCTTCTGGTGTGTGGATAGCACCACAACCAGCACATTCAAACAATGTGCCCTTTGGAAAACTTCGGTCTTCCCAGTCAGGATGTATCTGGTTTCTTGAAGTAATAGTAGTATCCACTTCTTCCGGGGCTAAACTTATTTCTCGCATAGTAGTATCTCCTTTCATTTGTTATTAAAGGGAACATACCTTCCCTTTACTAAAAGCATAAAACTTGTTATGCTCTTAGTAAAAAGAAGGGCTCCTCAATTAAATTGAAGAGCCGTAGAATAAGGAGTGTGTAGTAGAGTAACTGTCTTATGTTACTGAATTGCTACTGTTGCATCTGTGATAAGCGTTAGATTGTCAGCCCGGGTGAATTTTTCTAAGTCTTCCCAGCTTGTACCTGCCATAGGAAACGAGTAATTCTGTATGTTACAGATGTACTTTTTTCCACGACCTCTGATGTCTCCACTTTGCAGATTAACTAAGATTGCCCGTGTACGCTTAGTGCAGGGAGCAACTGCTACCATATATGCCCGGGACTCTCCATCCCGGTCTACTTTAAGAACATCACCGAAGTTTACCACAGGGTCTGCTTGCTTTGCTGCTTGCTTAAATACTACGTTTGCCATTTGTTTTAACCTCCTAATAGTTTGTTGTTGTGGTGCTCTACTGCCCCAAGTTAACATTAACCTTACCTCCTTTTGATACTACCTCCCTTCTATATTTTATTACACTGTGGCATCACCCCCCTTAATAGTAACTCCAACTACTTCCACATACCCACAAGTTCGACAAGCCCTTAGTGTAATAATGTAGTCTCCTTTCTGACTGTCACTTTGTGGAGTACTTTGAAATTCTTCTGCCGCTGGAGACATACATTTCTCACATAAATAAACATCTCGAGTCATCGTACCGTCCCCACTCCTCTTTTAGATTGGTCACTTTTTAATAATTCTGCTCGATGATTAGCAAATAATATAGTACATACTTCTCGTTCTACATACCAACAGCACCTCCCTTTTCCCCTTCCATCACAGTTATGCCCAAATGATACTCCTCCAGAGCTCTTTAATTCAGTATCAAACTCTACCCCCACATGAGACCGATGAGTCTCTACATCTATCACTATGCCTTGCATAGTTTCTACACACTTAGCATCTGGCGAGCTGTTTGGACGAATCAATACTTTGTCTCCTTCACGAAAGCCTACGGTTTCCATGAATCGTCTTCACTCCTTTCTTTAAATGTCTTTGGAAGTCTTCTCTCTACCATATCCTCTTTCTTTAATCCAAAGTATTCCATGAGAGCTTCATTAACAAGCCATGCCATACTACAGTCTTGTCGTAGAGCTTCTTGCTCTAAATGTTTTCTAACTTTAACTAACAAACGAATCCCCGTTAAAACAGAATATGATTTTACTCGCTTCATACAACTCACTTTCCTTTTCTAGAAAATACTGGAGGATGTTCAATAGTTTGTAAACAGCTAAGAATCCTTTATCCATGCAATAAATTACGTATCGTTTGCTGATTTAGCAAAAATGAATGTCATACCTAAATGTGACATTCATAGACACTTAACCCGATGAATAAAGAATTCTTCCCCCCTGGAAATTTCTCAAAAAAATCAAAGAATCCCACAACCACCGATAGTAGTGTCGCTTGAGCGTTAACTCCTAAAGAGAAAGTATTACATGACATTCATTTTTTTGTCTATCGTTTCTTCCGGGAGCCAACTCTTAATTTTTCTGCTGGCTCTCCTTCGGGGCACGCCCCTCAGGAAGATGCAACGCCGCTACGCTCCACCGCTACGCGCCCCTCCCTCGGGGTCGGGTCGCTCCTACGGTGTCGCTACCACGGCGTTCCTAATTTTACCTTTTCTTATAGTGCCCAACCTATAATGCCACGCATACGATGTGTTAAGTCTGGTGAAATAGTAGCATACATTCTTACATATTTTCGTAGTTCCACTGGTACTGCAGCCAAGTTAGTATTATTTAACTCCTTCAAATATTCCTTAGCTATAAGTAATCTTACGTCATTTAACGGTAGTAGTAGTA
>SLNQ01000330.1 GCA_007132965.1 Gemmatimonadota bacterium
GGCCTCGTCGATGCTGTCGATGCCGTCCCCGAAGTACCGGCGGGCGACGACAGCGATACCTCCGAGCATCACTCCGGCCATGCCGCCGATGACCGCGAGCATCGTGGCTCCCGGGCTGCTCGGCTGCGGCGGCGGGATGGCGCGCGAGACGATGCGGACGTCGGAGCGGAAAGAATCCAGGTTGGCTAGTGTTTGCTCGTAGCGTTCGCGATAGAGGTTGAGGAGCGCCTCGCGGCTCGTCGCCTCGCTTTCGAGCTGGTTCAGCCCAGCTCGGCCCTGGGCACTGGCGGCTGCCTGGCTCTCGGCGTTGCGGATCTGCGCGTCGAGCGAGGCTGCCCGCTCGTTCAGGGAGGTCAAGCGCCGGTCGAGGTCACGGAGCAGGCCTTCGACCTCGTTCTCGGCTTCCTGGCGCAGGCTGGTGAGCTCGCTCTCGAGGGCGATCATCCGCGGGTGCCGCATGCCGAACTGGGAGGCGCTGTCGGCGATGGTGCGCTGGATCTCCGCTTGCGATGCCCAAATCGCGGTGAGCCGCGGCGGGACAAGCGCCTCGTTCAGGACAGAGGTTCGCCCGTTCGCAATGGCCTCGGCGATCTGCTGCCGATCACTCCAGAGCGCTGCCCGTTCGGCCTCAAGCGTGCGGCGCTCCTGGCTCAGCGCGACGAGGTTCTGCGCCGAGACGGTACCGGCACCCGATTCGACGACGAAAGTCTGAGCCTCTAGCTCGCGGATCTCGTCGCGCACCGCCTGCAGCTCTTCGCCGAGCTGCTCGACCTTCTCCCGCATGTCGCGGCTCGCCGCGAGGGTCGTCTCGCGCTTGGCGGCGACCTGCTCGGCAACGTGGACGTCCATGACGGTATTAACGATGCTGGCAGCGAGGTCCGGATCTGGGTCCGTATAGCTGAGGCGGATCGCATAGCTGCGCTCCTCGCTCAGCACGTTGAGCTTGCGTCGGACCGTCTCGACCGTCTCGGCCGATGATATTTCAGGTGCCGCCAGCGCCAAAGGCACGCGGCGCCACAGATATTCCCTGACCTCGTCCGGCAGCCACTCGATCGTGGCGAGCCGTTCGGCGAGCGAGCCCGCGTTGAAGGACGGATGGCGATCGAGTCCGAGCTTGTCCACAGCGCGGGCGACCGTGGCCCGCGAGGTGATCACCTGTGCTTCGCTTCGCCCGCCCCAGGGCTCGACCGTCCGCTCCGAGAGTACGGTCTGGAAGTCCGGAATATTGAGGCGCTGCGTCTCCATCACCATGAGCCCCTCGGCCGTGTAGGAGCGCGGCAGGAGCTTGCCGGCAGCGAAGCCGAGCCCACCCATGACGAGGCCGCACAGCAGTATGAGCCAGAAGTGCTTCCAGACGGTCCTCAACAGCGTGCCCAGGTCGATCCCGGGTGGCGGTGGTACCGTGCTGAGTCGCGACGACATAGCCGCTGCTGCAACATGGCGTGGGAGCACGGAGCTATCTCGGCGTGGTTCGAATCGGGGGTTAGAGATCAGCACCCGTTGCCCACCATGGATTTGAGAAGTCGAGTTGTTGATAAGTCAAGTTGACATCAAATAGGCCAACCGTCAGAAGCATAACTAGCAAACGTACCGCCAGACAACAAGCCCATCGCGTGGAAACAGGACCCGGGACATTCATCGGTCAGAAACCCTGCGCCGACCGGTTTCGCCGCGCACCCGCGACGCTTTCGACGACCAGCCGGCAGAGATCTGGATCACGCCAGGCGAGAACCACGACGAAGACGAGCGCGCCGAGCGAGGACTCGACCAGTAGCGCTGTGGCCGGGAACATCTCGAGATTGGCGAGCTCGAGAGTAAGCAGTGTCAGGATCAGCGCCGTCACCGCCGCGAGTGTCGGCAGTTGGTCACCGAGCAGCGTCGTCGGCCGCACCGATAGCGGCCGGCAGAGCAATCGGGCGATGACGACGAGCGACACCACGGAAACCGCCACGTTGCCGATCAAGGCAGGCACGAGGCCGAATGGTGCGAGCGCGCTGGCGGCCAGGGCCGGTGGCAACACCGCCATCACGTTCAAGCGGAGGACGAGATGGTGATGGCCGAACGACAACAGGATCTGGCCGGCGATAAAGGCGGCGGCTATGGCCACGCTCGACGCCATCAAGAGCCGAAGCGGCAGGATGCTGTCCACCCATTGCGGCCCGAACAGGGTCAGCACCAGGGAGTCCGCGACCATGCCGACGCCGGCAAACGAGGGCAGGCAGACGAGACCGCCGAGTTGCAGCGCACGCCGCGCAGCAGCCCGGTGCTGGTCGGGCGAGCCCTGTAGACGGGCAAGGACGGAAAGGCTCAGATCGCCTATCGATGCGGTGCAGAGACCGTTGAGCGACATCATCACCCGCTGGGCGATGAAGAAATGGCCGACCACGGCGGCCGGCAGGGCGACGCCGAAGGCCAGGGTCGGCAGGGTCCAGCCGAGCGTGCTGACGATGCCCGCGCCCATCACCGGCAGGGCGGCTCGCATCAGTTCACGGGCCGTCGCAAGGTCGGGTCGATTTGCCGGCGGCCATTCGGCCAAGACCATGACGACGACGACGCTGACGAGCGTGTTGGTCACCTGCATGGCGACCAACGCCCATACGCCATAGCCCACGAGCGCCATGCCGACGGCGACGAGGCTGCCGATCAGGATCGCGATGACGGCACGCAACGCTAGCCCGCGAAAGTTCAGCGCACGCCGCAGTAGGGCAACGTAGATCGAGGTCACGGATTGCGGGATGCTGAGCCAAGCCAGCACCAGCAGCACGGTCGCGAGGTCGGGCTTGCCGGTCAGCGTCGCCAACGGCTCGGCGAGCCCGACAAGGGCCAGCGACA
>SLNQ01000223.1 GCA_007132965.1 Gemmatimonadota bacterium
CCGCCACTGGCGACGAAGCCACCGAACGGGCCCGGGAGCTGCGCCCCGACATCGTGGTCATGGATCTCTCCATGCCCGGAGGCAGCGGACTGGAGGCCACCCGCCGGATTGCCGCCCTGGAGCTGGGCGTCAAGGTCCTGGTGCTCACCGTCCACGCCGAGGAGGAGTACCTGGTCCCGGTGGTGGACGCCGGCGCCAGCGGGTACCTCACCAAGGCCAGCGCCGACCGGGATCTCATGGAGGCCATCCGCACCGTGGCCCGGGGCGAGGTCTACCTGCCGGCCCGGGCCACCACCCTGCTGCTGAAGCAGTACCGGACCGCCGAGGAGTCGGAGGGCGAGGGTGGGCGTCTCCGGGAGTTGAGCTCCCGGGAACGAGAGGTGCTGGCACTTACCGCCGAGGGGTTCTCCTCGTCGGAGATCGGCCAGAAGCTCTTCATCTCGCCCAAGACGGTAGACACCTACCGATCGCGGATCATGCAGAAGCTGGGGCTGAACCACCGCTCCGAGCTGGTCCGGTTTGCCCTGAAGGTGGGCCTGCTCCGGGATGTCTGAGGAGGCACCAGACCCGCTGGACCGGATCTCGGCGGCGGTGGACATCCGCATGGAGGTGGACGTGGACGCCTCGGCCGACGTGGTCTGGGAAGTGCTCACTCACTTCAAGGCGTGGCCCCTCTGGCACCGGGGCGTGAGCTTCGCCGTTCTCCGGGGGGAGCTGGAGCCGGGCACTCGTCTCCACTGGCGGGCCGACGGGATGCGGATCCGTTCCAAGCTGAAGGAGGTGGAGCCGGAGCGCACCCTGGGGTTCACCCTCCGGGCCATGGGTGGGTGGGGCTACCACCGCTGGACCCTGGTTCCCCTGGACGACGACCGAACTCTGGTGCGCATCGAGGAGGTGTGGGCCGGGTTCGTGGTCCGTCTTCTCCGTCGCACGCTCCACCGCACCCTTGAGGTCTCCAGGGCCAGCTGGCTCGAGGCGCTCAGGGAGCGGGTGGAAGGTTCGCCAGATTGACCCCGTAGTGTACCTTGAAGAAGCGCTCCATGACCCGGGCGTGGGCCTCGGCGAAGGCCTGCCGGTTCACCGGGTTGTCCCGCACGTTCTCCCGGTTCAGCTCCAACTGGTAACCGCAGATGGCACCCCCCTCCCGGCACCCGTGCCGTCGGGTGTTGTAACCCCCGGAAAAGAAGGGACCGCTGGGGTACGGCCGCACGGGCGAAGGCACCGAGGTGTACCCCTCCTCCTCGTAGAGCGTGCCCAGTGACTCCTCGCCTCGGATCAGTTGCGAGAAGGGCAGGGAGGAGTCCTCCGCCAGGGTCCGCAGGCTGCTCTTCGAGACGGCCCATTCCTGGTCCAGTTCCTCGGCCGTGGCCTCCAGGTCGCTGCGGGTCAGGAGGTAGCCCAGCTCGAAGTCGTCGTGCTTTCCGTGGCCGTGAAGGTCCATGTAGAACCCCTCTCCGTGATCGGCCTTCACCCGCTTCATCGCCACCTCGGTCCAGTGGTGGAACTCGTGCCAGGCTCGCTCCGCGAGGGGGTTCCCCTGCGCCGCCTCCTCCAGGTCGCGGTTGGCGTCGAGGCGGGTCCGATGCAGGTGCAAGAGGATCAGGTGGGGTCGGGCGCCCACCCGTTCCTCCAGCGCGTCGGCCAGCCGGTAGGCCATGTCGTCGGTGGCGTAGTCCCGCACCATGGTCCCCCACTCCCGCTCCGGAATGTCACCGGGCCGAAGCGTACCCCCGTGGGGGGCGGTGATGACCAGGGGAAGGCTCCCGGGAATGTACTCCACGAAGGCTCGATGCCCGGTGTACGACACCCCGGGCACGGGGGTCAGCACCTCTCCGTGCACCGTGACCGAGATCCCACCCGCCGACAAGCGAAGCCGCTGGTCCACGCCGGGCTCGGTTCCGGCGTACCAGGGGAGGCGGACCCGGCCGTCTTCGTCCGTGCGGGGATTGGGGCCGGGGACCCATCCGTCACCTTGGTCCACCCTCACCATCACGAGCTGGTCCGGCACCGGGCGGTCGGCCTCGTCCCGGACCTCCACCACTACGGTCTCGGGGAAGAGCCCCCCCGCAACCACCGCCTGCCCGTCGCCGGAGAGGAGCTCCACGTAAGCCGGGGAGGTCGGCTGGGTCGGGCCTCCCTCGTCGCACGCAGGCAGGAGAAGGGTCGCCAGCACCAGGAGGGTAAAAAGGACCGGCGCCTGAAGCGCCGACGGGCGAGGCGTCACATTCTGGAGTGGGGGAAAGGGGGTGAGTGGACGCATGGCGGGAGCGCGGATGCTGAAGTTGACCTGTTCGAGTGTCCTGCTATGGTGCTATGGATAAATCCTGCGGGCAACCCGGCAGGGAGAGCGCCGCATCCCCGAACCCACACCCCGACATCCGCTGATCATGTCCGACGAAAACGACCGATCTCACCCCGATCCCCGGGCCGAAGTCCAACGACTCCTGGACGGCAACCGACGCTGGGCCGAGGAGAAGCGGAAGCAGAACCCCGACACCTTTCCGGTCCTGGCCAGACGCCACGAGCCCCCCTTCATGGTCGTCGGCTGTTGTGATGCCCGGATGCCCATGGATCTGGTGACCGGAACCGACACCGGTGAGCTCTTCCTCCACCGGAATGTGGCCAACCAGGTGCGCCTGGACGACCCGGCCATGGCGGCCTCGGTGGAGTTCGCGGTGGGAACCCTGGGTATCCGGCACCTCATCGTCACCGGGCATACCGCCTGCGGCGGGGTGAAGGCGGCTCTCAGCGACGAGGCCCCTCCCGCGGTGGCACGGTGGGTGGAGCCGGTCCGGAGGCTGGCG
>SLNQ01000072.1 GCA_007132965.1 Gemmatimonadota bacterium
CGGCCAGCACCACACCGTCCAGCGTCACCGCCTCCGGATCGGGCTCGCTGATCGACCGATAGCTGACGATCGACCCGAGCCCCATCTCGTCGAGGAGAATATCCAGGGCCTCGCGCGCACTGCCGACCTCACGCCCGACGAACGGATTGTCGAACAACACCTCTTCGTCGTCGTCCCAGTCGTCGTCGGCCGTGACCAGCCGAAACCCGTCGCCCACCGGCCCCGCCCCGGCAGCCTCGACCGCCCCCGTGCCGACCGCAACCCCGAGCCAGGCCCAGAGCGCCACCAATACCGCCAACCGCCCCGCCATCATCGCCTCCCCGCACATCCGAACGCCACGCCGCGCACCAACCAACAAGCCGAACGCGGTTGCAAGAAAAAACACCAGCCCCATCACCCGTTGCCGCCATCCCGCCAACCCGCTACCCGCTACCCGACCCCCTCATCCGGAAAGCCCGCCAGAGCCAGTATGCGCATCCAGAGCAGCCACGCCCTCGAAGCCCGCGGCCTCGACGCCTATTTCAGCCCGCCCGAAGCCGTCTGGAGCCTCATCGCCATCGAAAAACAGCACCTGCCCGAGTACATCTGGGAACCCGCCGCCGGCGACGGGGCGATCGTCAAACCGCTCATCGAAGCCGGCCACCAAGTCACCGCCACCGACCTCGTCGACTACGGCCTCGACAACTGCACGAGCGGCGTCGACTACCTGAAAGCCGAACCCCGCCCCGGCATCGGCGGCATCGTCACCAACCCCCCCTACCGCCTCGCCATGCGCTTCGCCGAAAAGGCACTCGCCGAAGCCCCCTACCTCGCCCTGCTGCTGCGCACCAACTTCCTGGAGAGCACCAAACGCCTCCCCTTCTTCCGCCGCCACCCCCCAGCCCGCATCTGGATCTCGTCCCGCCGCCTGCCGATGATGCACCGCCACGGCTGGCAAGGCCCGAGAGCGCCCAGCAACACCTGCTTCGCCTGGTTCATCTGGGACGACAAAGCAGAGCAAAAACAACACCTCGACTGGTTCGACTGGCGCGACCACAGCCGAACACCCGAAACCCTAGACCTCTTCGCCGACGCCGCCGATTGAAGAGAAGAGAAGAGAAGAACTATGGGGAGGCAACGCCTCCCCATGCCCCTCCGTCCAAAAAAGGTTCCTGTAACCTTTTCCACACGTCGGCATGCCCAGGCCGCCTAAAGGCGTGGGATTTCCTGATCCCCTATCGGGGACTTTAAAAAAGATACCCGAAAGTGCAGACTTGAGCGTTTCAGATTGCGTACTGAATGATGGAAGCATTTATGTCTGGGCTGACAAAATCTAGACACCTCCCTTCTTGACGCTTCGGCCTGACTTCTGAATGCCCGGTTACAGCAGCGGCGAGCCTTCCGGTGGCGAGGGGGTAGACCTTCGTTTCTTGCCCTTGGCGAACTTGACAAACTTTGCCATGGTTGTTGACGGAAACTGCCATCCCGGGCTATCGAACGACTATGGAGGAACCGCCATGGCAACGATGAACGTTTCGCTCCCTGATCCCATGAAGGAGTGGGTGGAAGCCCGCATCAAGGATGGGCGGTTCAGCAACACGAGCGACTATGTGCGCCATCTGATCCGCCGCGATCAGGAACGCGTCGAGGCTGTTGCCGAAATCCAGAAGGCTGTCGACGAAGCCATCGCCAGCGGCGAGCCACGACCCTTCGACTTCGAGGCGTTCAAGAGGCGCATGCACGAGCAGCATGGCAGGCGGTAAGCGCAGGGACTATCGCCTCGCGCCCGCAGCCGCGACTGATCTCGAAGACATCTGGCTCTATACCGCCCGCAACTGGTCGGTCGAACAGGCCGACCGCTATACGGACGCTCTCGAGACCGTTTTCGAGACGCTCGTGGCGATGCCCGAGATCGCGCGCGAGCGCCCTGAATTCGATCCACCTGTCCGCGTCCACCCCAGCGCCCAGCACGTGATCATCTATCGCATCGAAGCCGACCACCTCGTCATCCTCCGCGTCCTCGGCGGCCGCCGAAACTGGCGAGCCTTCCTCGATTTGGCCGAATAAAAGCCCCAACGCGCACCATAGCCAAAGTACCGGAGGGGCCTACGGGGAGGCGCTGCCTCCCCGTGCTTCTTCCCATAAGCAACGCTTATGCTGAATCATATGCCTACACACGACTTCGGCAAACATGCGTCATATACCGACTCATCGGCGCTCGGGTTGTGCCGCTATACGACGCATACCCTGAGAAACGAGTCGGTATATGACGCATGACCCGAGAAATGAGTCGAATAGTGCGCCATCACGATTGCTTATGGCGCATGGATCGACTCATTTCGCCCCGGAAACCCGCGAACGAACCCACGGGAACGACGAACGAACCCGCGGAATCGACGTTCGAACCCGGCTGGGGTGCGAACGAACCCGGGATTTGCGAACGAACCCGCGGGGCCAGTTTGTCGCAGGGCGGGGGCTCAACCGATTGATCGCAAGTGCTTTTTCGCCGGGGTCGGCGACCGGTGCCCGGACCTGCGCCGACCCCGGGTAGCGGATGGCCGAACGGACCCGAGATCGCCCTTGCCGCCAGCCGCCAAATCCGCTATTATTCCTATAACTGCAGCAACGCGATCGTGCCACCGACCCCGAGTAACGGAGGGGTCGAAGGGGATGCGCCGCCTCAGCAGTCGCTGGCGTCGGCTTTGTGGACGGTGATCTCGCCTTGCAGGCTGCAGTCGCCGCTGTCGTTGTCGGCCATGCGGTTGCCGATGATGGTGACGGAGACGGGCTGCATGTGCTTTTCGTCCTCGGCGTCGGGCTCGC
>SLNQ01000241.1 GCA_007132965.1 Gemmatimonadota bacterium
AGTTGCGAGGTTCCGGGGAGTTGCGAGGTTCCGGGAAGCCGCGAGCCTCCGTGGCCTGGAGCCTCTCCCGACCCCGAGCCCCCCTCGGCCCCACCGGAGCCCTCGAATCGCACCTGTTCCTGACCTCCCCTCAACCCCTCCAGACCGCCATGGCCGACGCCTCGCCCGACGCCACCCGCACCTCGCCTCCCATCGCCCTCACCATCGCGGGAAGCGACAGTGGGGGCGGCGCGGGGATCCAGGCCGACCTCAAGACCTTTCACCAGTTCGGGACCTTCGGCACCAGCGTGCTGACGGCCATCACCGCGCAGAACACGCTGGGCGTCACGGCCGTTCACCCCATTCCGCTGGACGTGGTGCAGGCGCAGATCGACGCCGTGGTGGAGGACCTCCGCCCGGCCGCCCTCAAGTCGGGAATGCTGGCCACCGCCGGGTTGGTGGAGCTGGTGGCCGACGCCATCGAGGGCTACGGGCTCGAGGGGTACGTCCTGGACCCGGTCATGGTCTCCAGCACCGGCGCCCGCCTCCTGGACGAGGACGCCACCGGGGCCGTGGTGGAGCGGCTCCTGCCCCGGGCCGCCGTGGTCACGCCCAACCTCCACGAAGCCCGCATCCTCACCGGGCTGGCCGTGGAGGGAGAAGAAGGACAGCGCGACGCCGCCCGGGCGTTGGTGGAGATGGGGGCCGGCGCGGCGCTGGTGAAGGGCGGACACGGCCCGGGCCCCGAGCTCCTGGACCTGCTCTGGGATGGGGAGGTGGAGCGGCGCTGGCGCCGCCCCAAGCTCGACACCCGGCACACCCACGGCACCGGCTGCACCCTGGCGGCGGGGATCGCTGCGGGACTGGCGCTGGAGCACGCGCTGGAGACGGCCGTGAGCCAGGCCCTGGCCTTCGTGGCACGGGGAATCGCCGAGGCCCCGGGACTGGGCTCGGGGCACGGCCCCCTCAGCCACTTCGTGGAGGTGGACGGCCTCGCCGCCGACGCGGGTGACACCGGCTAGTGATCCGGCCATCGGCCCTCCGACTCGCTCCCGGCAGTGGCGCACAGGTCAGGGCAGCTCTGTCAGGAGGGCGCGCACCAGGGCTTCGAAGCGGCCCGCGGCTTCCCTCCCCGCCTCCAGCACCTCCTGGTGGGACAGGGGGGTTGGGCTGATTCCCGCCGCCAGGTTCGTGATGAGGGAGAAGGCCAGCACCCGCATGCCGGCAGCCCGGGCGGCAATGACCTCCGGCACCGTGGACATGCCCACCGCGTCGGCCCCCAGGGCGGCCAGCATCCGGATCTCCGCCGGCGTCTCGTAGCTGGGTCCGGTCACCGCGGCGTAGACGCCCCGGGCCAGCTCGAGGTCGAGGCCGAGGGCCACCCTCCGAGCCACCTCCCGGAACTCGGGGTCGTATGCGGCGCTCATGTCGGGAAAACGTTCTTCCCCCTCCCGCACCGGACCCACCAGAGGGCCCCGCCACATGAGGTTCAGGTGGTCTTCCAGCACCATGATGGTGCCGGGAGAAAAGCGCCGGTTGATCCCGCCTGCGGCGTTCGTCAACAGCAACCGCTCCACCCCCATGCCGGCCGCGATCCGAACCGGAGCGGCCACCACCCCCATGGGGTGTCCTTCGTAGACATGGAACCGTCCGGCCTGCACCAGCACCCGGCGCCCCTCCAGGAGCCCCGCCACGTACCGACCCTGGTGCCCCGCCACCCCCGCCGAAGGCAGCCCCGGAATCTCGTCAAAGGGAATGGAGACCGGCTCGTCCACCGCATCGGCCAGGAAGCCCAGCCCAGACCCCAGCACGGCCATGATCTCCGGGGTCCAGTCCAAGCGCTCCCGGAGGAGCCCGGCCGCCCGCGTGATCTCCGATTCGTCCATGACGCTCCCCTCATCGCCCATGACGTTCCGCTCCAAGATTAGATGATCGCTTCGTCTGCTCGTCTGTATCGATCAACTCTCCCCCACCTTAACCCTTCCCCCAAACCGGCACCAACACGTCCCGGGGACAGAACCGAGGGGGTGCCCGGAAAGCTGTCCCACCGACCACCAACACATCCCGGGGACAGAACCGAGGCAGGTGCTTCGGACACCCCACCAACAGTTCCCAGGGACAGAACCGAGGGGGTCCCCAGGAAGGTGTCTCGCCGCCCACCAACACGTCCCGGGGACAGAACCGAGGGCCCTCAGAGAAGCATCCCGGCGATGGTGGCGGTCATGAAGGCGGCCAGCGAGCCGGCGATCATGGCCCGCAGCCCCAGCCGGGAGAGGTCCTGCCGACGGCTGGGGGCGATTCCCCCGATGCCCCCGATCTGGATGGCGATGGAGCTGAAGTTGGCGAAGCCCGACAGCGCGTAGGTGGCGATGATCACCGACCGGGGCTCGAGGGTCTCCTCCGCCAGGATCGTCGAAAGAGCCAAGTAGGCCACGAACTCGTTCACCACCGTCTTGAGTCCCATGAGCGAGCCCACCGTCTGGGCGTCGGCCCAGCTCACCCCCATGACCCAGGCCAGGGGAGCCAGCATCCACCCCAGCATCCCCTCGAGGGTGAGATCCGGCATGCCCACGTATCCGCCGGCCCACCCCACGCCGGCATTGAACATGGCGATGAGGGCGATGAAGGCCAGGAGCATGGCTCCCACGTTGAAGGCCAGGTGCAGTCCCTCGGCGGCCCCACCGGACGCCGCGTCGATGGAGTTCACGTACCGGGTCTCCGGATCCACCGAGAGCCCCGTGGCCGTCTCCGACACCTCCGTCTCGGGCACCATGATCTTGGCGATCACCAGGGCCGCCGGCGCCGACAT
>SLNQ01000088.1 GCA_007132965.1 Gemmatimonadota bacterium
ACGGTGCCGAGCTGGACGAGGAGGCCGAGGAAACCGGACGGATCCAGCTCACGCGGTTCCAGACCGATGGCGTGTTCAGGGCCAAGCGCATCCTGGAGCGCTACAACGGGGTCCTCGTAGCCGACAGCGTGGGCCTCGGGAAGAGCTTCATTGCTGCGGAGCTCTTCATGGAGGTGATCGAGCGAAATCGTCAACGTGCGCTCCTGATAGCCCCCGCCCAGCTTCGAGACGGCATGTGGGCGCAGTTCAGGGCCCGCTATCAGTCCGGCATCGAGGTGGTGTCGTTCGAGCAGGTGGCGGATGACGCCCAACTCGGCGAAGGAGAGGGGAGTGCGCTGAAGGCCGATGTGGACGACTATTCACTCATCGTAATCGATGAGGCACACGCATTCCGGAACCCCGATGCCAAGAGGGCTCGGGCGCTTCGTCGGCTTCTTCAGGGCGATCCCCCGAAGAAAGTGGTCATGCTCACGGCGACCCCAGTAAACAACTCCCTGTGGGATCTCTACGACCTCCTCACATACTTCATCGGGCACGATGCGGTCTTCGCAGACCAGGGAATCCCGTCCCTCAAGCGCCGTTTCCAGGAGGCTGCGGCGGAAGACCCCTTCACTTTGCGGCCCGAGGTCCTGTTCGACATCCTCGACGCGACGACCGTCCGGCGCACGCGGCATTTCGTCCAGCGATTCTATCCCAACGACCGTTTCCGGCTCCCGGATGGTACCGAGGTGACGATCCGCTTCCCGGATCCGACCGTGCGCTCGAGTACCTACGATCTGGACGAGGTGCTCCCGGGGTTCTTTGACGAGTTCGCAGAGATTCTTCAGCCCGAAAGCGGTGAACCGCGACTGTCCATGGCCCGTTACTGGCCGACACGGTACCGGCGTGAAGGTGGCCCCGACTCCCGAGAGGCCGCGCTCGTTGGACTGATCCGGTCCGGCCTGCTGAAGCGCTTCGAGTCCTCGGCGAGGGCGTTCGTCGAGACCGTGACACGCATGGTCCACGCACACGATCATTTTGCGCGCGCCGTGGAGGAGGGCGTGATCCCCGGATCCGATGCCCTGACTCAGCTCCGGGAAACCGACTCGGACGAGGCGTGGGAAGAGCTTCTTGGCGACGGGGAACCCATCGATGACGAAGCCTTGGACGTGGAGGCGCTCCTCCGCGATGTCCGTGCGGACCGCGAATTGCTTGAAGGCCTGCGAACGCAGGCCGCCCGGGTCAGCCCGGAAGACGACCCGAAGCTGGACCTGCTGATCGAGGAGCTCGCACGGAACGCAGCGGAGGCCGAGCGCGAGGGGCTTGGCGACCAAGACCAGAAGAACCGGAGGAAGGTTCTGATCTTTTCGTACTTCGCCGACACCGTGGAGTGGATTGCTGAGCACTTGGAATCGGTTCTCCAGAGCGACCGACGGCTTGTGGCCTACCGAGGCCGGATGGCTGTGGTTCGAGGCACCGAATCGTACGCAGGGGTCACCCGAAGCGACGCCGTGTTCGGCTTCGTCCCCCAATCGTCCGATGCTCCCCCGAGCCGTGCGGAGGACCGCTTCGACGTGTTGGTCACGACGGATATCCTCGCGGAAGGGATGAACTTGCAGCAGTGTGGGCGAATCATCAATTACGATCTCCCGTGGAACCCCATGCGCCTAGTGCAACGGCATGGCCGGGTCGATCGGATCGGGAGCCCGCACGACAAGGTATTCCTCACCTGCGTCTTCCCTGACCGTCAGCTTGAGCGCCTGTTGGCTCTGGAGGACAGGATCCGTCGGAAGCTCGCACAGGCTGCGGCGTCGATCGGCCTTGATCAGGTCGTGATCCCCGGTACCGCGCAAACCGAGCAGGTATTCGCAGACGATCGAGCCGAGATCGAGCGCCTGCGCCACGAGGACCCTTCGCTCTTCGAGCGAGGGGGAGAGTCCGTCCATGCCCACAGCGGCGAGGAGTACCGGCAAGAACTAAGGAAGGGCATGGAACGATGGGGAGACCGTATCCGAAACCTGCCTTGGGGCGTCGGCTCGGGCTTCGTGGGGACTCGGACGGGATATGTCTTCACGGCCCGGGTCTTTGACCGCGTCTTCATGCGCTTCGTTCCGTCCGACCCGACCGGGGACATCGAGCGAGATACCCTCACCTGCTTCGGGATCATGTCGTGCGAAGACATAACGGAGCGGGTGTTGGAGGAGGCGTTCGCGGACGGCGCATACCAAGCCTGGGAAATCGCCCGGGACGACATTTACGAGGAATGGATGCGGGCCACCGACCCCGCCACGCTCCAGCCCGAGGTGCGCCCGCTGTTCAGAGCCGCTGCAGACCACGTACGCATTCATCCAGCTGAGGGCATGTCCGTAGGGGAGCGTGACCGACTTGCTGAGGCGTTGGAGGCTCCGTGGGGTGTACGGCAGGAGCGACGGCTACGGGAGGTGTACACTCCCGAGACCGCGAAGGGGGGCGAGAGTACCCGGAAGATCGCGGAAGTCGTGAAGGAACTGGGACTTCAGCCATGGAAGGCTCCAGAGCCGTTGGATCCTATCGACAAGAGCGAGATCGACCTGGTTGTCTGGATGGGCGTGGTGGAGGGGGGAGACGCAGCAAGTGATGGTTCCGAAAGTCCCGACGGGGGTTCGACTTCGCGTAACTGATGGGTTGCCGCTCCGGGCGCTACGCGCGGGGTCTGTCAGATTTTCTGTGTAAATGGCCGGTGAGTCATGCGGGCATGCGTCCGGGGAAGACGATTGCCAGGTGATTGAGGGCTGCGGGCCAGTCCTGCACCGGCCGGGTCCAACGCT
>SLNQ01000378.1 GCA_007132965.1 Gemmatimonadota bacterium
CCTACCACGAGGCCTTCCGCCAGGAGCGCGACACCCTGGACTACGAGATCGACGGGGTGGTCATCAAGCTGAACGACCTGGAGCAGCGGGGCCGCCTGGGCTCCACCTCCCGACATCCGCGCTGGGCGCTGGCCCTCAAGTTCGAGCCCCGCAAGGAGGTGACCCGGATCGAGCGCATCGCCGTGCAGGTGGGTCGCACCGGTGTGCTCACGCCGGTGGCGCTCCTGCGGCCGGTGGAGGTGGGCGGCGTCACCGTCTCCCGGGCCACCCTGCACAACCGGGAGGAGCTGGAGCGCAAGGACGTGCGGGAGGGCGACCTGGTACGGGTCCAGCGGGCCGGCGACGTGATCCCCCAGGTGGTGGAGGTGGTGCCGGAGGACGACCGGGAGCGGGCCGATCCCTTCCGGATGCCTGAACGCTGCCCCAACTGTGACACGCCGGTGGAGCACCGAGGGCCCTTCACCCTCTGTCCCAATCGCTTCGGGTGCACCGCCCAGCTGAAGGGTCGGATCGTCCACTTCGCCTCCCGCAACGCCCTGGACATCGAGGGACTGGGCGAGGAGACGGCGGCGCTGTTGGTGGAGCGGGGTCTGGTGGAGGGGTTGGCGGACCTCTTCGATCTCACCGCCGAAGAGCTGGAAGAGCTTCCCCGTTTCGCCCGGAAGTCGGCGTCGAACCTGGAGGAAGCCATCGAGGCGCGGCGCTCCGTGTCCCTGGAGCGCTTCCTCTTCGGCCTGGGCGTGCCCGAGGTGGGAGTGACGGTGGCCCGGGATCTGGCCCGGCACTTCCGGAGCATCGAGGCCGTCCGGGAGGCGGACCAGGAGGCGCTGCAGGCCGTTCCCGGCATCGGCCCCCGGATGAGCGAGCTCATCACGGACTTCTTCCGGGAAGAGCGCAATGCCCGGGCCATCGACCAGGTGGTGGAGCGAATGAAGGCGCTGGAGCCTCCGCCAGTGGAGGCCGAGCCGGGAGAAGGCCCGCTGGCGGACCGCACCTTCGTCTTCACCGGCAGCCTCGAGTCCATGACCCGGTCCCGGGCCCGGGAGCTGGTGGAGGAGCTGGGTGCCCGGACCACCTCGTCGGTGAGCGGCGAGACCGACGTGGTGGTGGCCGGTCCCGGGGCGGGCTCCAAGCTTGCGAAGGCCCGGGAGCTGGGGGTCGAGGTCCTCGATGAGGAGGGCTTCGTGGCCTTCCTGGCGCAGCACGGCGTGGAGCTCACCGACCCCTGATCCGAACCCCTCTGTTCTGTCTGCAGGATGTGTTGGTGGCAGGGAACACGATGCCGCCTCGGGGGGAATGAGAAGAGAAGCCCGGGCCCCGGAGGACACGGCGGCGAGTGCCGAACCGCGTGGTTGCACAGTACTCCGGACCGCTCCAACCCGAGGTCCGACCTGGCTTTATGCCTACTCCCAGCTGGAGACCCCCCGTGCGATCCGCACCAGTAGCCCCCCCTCGGCCGGCAGCCCCCGCCCGGCCGGCAGTTACTCCCTGGCCGGGGCTCGCCCTCCGGCCAGCCGTTTCTTCCTGGCCAGCCGATGTCCCTCGAGCGGCCGTCCGCCCCCGGCCAGCCGTGCCCCCCCGGCCCGATTCGGGCGCCGTATCCGGTCCGATCCGCCGCCTGACGTGGGCGGTGGCCGTCCTAACCCTGGCCGCCACCTTCGTCCTGGCTGCGCCCACCGCGGTGCAGGCCCAGGACGGTTGGCTCGAGGTGGAGGTGGCCACGGTGGGTGTGGATCTGGCCACCGGCGCCCCTCTGGCCCTGGTCCATGAAGGGTGGGACGAGGTGCTCCCCATCTGGATCGGCAACGTGGAGGCCCAGGCCATTCTTCGTGTGCTGCAGGGCGAGGTCCCCCCCCGGCCCATGACCCACGACCTCATGGCTTCCATGCTGAACAGCCTGGCGGTGGAGCTGGAGGAGGTGCGGATCCACGAGTTACGGGAGGGCACCTACATCGGCAGCCTGCACCTGCGAGAGGAGGGCCGGGACGAACTGCGGGAGGTGGACACCCGTCCGTCCGACGGGCTGGCCCTGGCCGTCCGCACCGGGGCCCGGGTCCGGGTGGCTCGCCATCTCCTGGGCGGCGTGCCCGACGTGGATTTCGTCTCAACCGAACGAAACCGGACGATTGCCCGCTTCCGGGGCATGACGGTGGCCGAGCCGGGTGAGGAGGATCGGAGCGAATGGGACATTCCCGCGGACCGGGGGGGCGTGGTGGTCCTCCACCTGGGGGTGGGCATGGCCACCCGGGGCCTGGAGCCCGGAGATCTCATCGTGGAGGCCGATGGCGACCGGATAGACGGCGTCCTCGGCTTCCTCAACGCCATCCAGGGCACCCCTGACGAGACTCCCATCCCGGTGACGATCTTGCGAGATGGGACCGAGATGGACGCGGAGATCCCCCACCGGCGGACTCCGGGGCGGATCGGAGACTGAGGGTAGGAATCGAGGTCAGACGGGACGGATCGGGTTCGGCGGGTAGAAGTCGGGGTCAGCGGGTAGGAGTTGAGGTCGGAGGGGACGAATCGGGTTAGGGGGACGAAGCGGGTTCGGCGGACGAATCGGGTTCGGCGGGCACGGGCCACCGTCGAAGGTGCCCGCCGGGGGGCGTGCGTGGACCGGTCGACGGGCACGGATCGGGGGGGATAGGGAGCGGACCGGGGGAAGGACTGACGGGCCATGGCGGGTGTCGCGGGACGGTCTTCCCTTTTAGCAACACGCGTACACGGTCACCATGCGTTCCAGCTCGGGGCTCCAGACGATGACCCGGAGGCTGTCACCG
>SLNQ01000317.1 GCA_007132965.1 Gemmatimonadota bacterium
CCACCACGATCATGATGGAGCCGTCGCCCTCGTCGGCCTCCACCGCGCCCCGGAAGGAGTAGCGCCCCAGTGCCTCGCCCACCCGTACTCCGTCCACGGTGAGCATTCCCCCGAAGTTGGATTGCACCAGCACACCCACCCGGTAGCCCCCCAGCGATTCGGGCAGCACACGGGAGGCGGTGCCGATCCCGCCCTTCCACCCGAACGCCCGGGTGCCGGTTCCGGCGCCCACCGAGCCCTGGGCCACCGGCCCGTCGGAGGCCTCCTCCAGCGCTTGCACCACGTGCTCCGGCCGAATGGGTCGGGAACGGATGTCGTTCAGCGCGCCGTCGTTGGTCTCGCCCACCACCGGATTGATGGACCGGACGTTCCCCATTCCCGGGCGATCCAGGAGCCAGTCCACCATGGCGTTGGCGGCCTGCCAGACGCAGAGCGTGCAGGTGAGCAGGATGGGGGTCTCAAGCTCGCCCAGCTCCCGGACCTGGGTGACCCCCACCAGCTTGCCGAAGCCGTTGCCCACGTACATGGCCGCCGGAACCCGCTCGCGGAAAAGGTCGCCCGGGTGCGGGAAGATGGCGGTGACGCCGGTGCGCACGTCGTTGCCCTCCACCACCGTGGTCTGGCCCACCTGCACGCCGCGGACGTCGGTGATGGCGTTGTGCTCACCGGGCTCGAAGATCCCGATGGTGAGCCCCAGCTCCCGGGCGGTGGGGCGGTCCTGGCCGGACGCGGACTGGGGGGTCACGGCTGCGGCGCTCGTGGGGTCGTCGCTCGTGGGCTGGGCGTGCCCCGGTGCCGGGAGCACGGCCAGCGGGAGCAGGGCGAGGAGGGGCAGCCGAAGGAGGTAGCGTGGAAGCATCGTGGGTTTCCGTGGTGGGGTTCGGGTGTCGTCATGGAGCCCGTCAGCCTGCCGGGAGCGTGTTCACCAGCATGAGGGCCAGCAGGAGGGGCTGGTAGGCCAGCGATCCCAGGAAGACCCGCCGGACGGCGTCGCGGTTCATGTCGCGGCCGGCCTTCATGGTCCAGACGAGGAGCACGCTTCCCAGGATCAGGGCGCCGAAGAAGTAGATGTAGCCGGTGAGCTGGAGCAGGGTAGGAAGAAGGCTCACCGGGATGAGGGTTACCGTGTAGAGGTTCATCTGCCGGGCGATGACCCGTCCCGCCGGGTCTGCGGGTGGGGTCAGAAGGAAGCCGGCCCGGGTGTAGTCTTCCCTCAGGAGCCAGGCCAGCGCCAGCACGTGGGGCAGTTGCCAGAGGAAGGCGATGGCGAAGAGGACCAGCCCCCCCAGGCTCACCGTGCCGGTAGCGGCGCTCCACCCGATGAGGGCGGGCATGGCGCCGGGGATGGCACCGGCCAGGGTCGCCATGTACGACCGGGGCTTCAGCGGGGTGTAGATGAAGTTGTAGGCGAAGGCCGAGAAGAGGGTCAGGGCGGCGGGGAGCCCTCCCACGGTGAGCCAGAGGTAACCGCATCCCCCCAGGATGAGCGTGCTGCCGAAGAGGAGGGCCTCGGCCGGTCGGAGCCGCCCCGAGGGTACGGGCCGCTGGCGAGTGCGGACCATCCGGGCGTCCACCTCTCGCTCCAGGTACTGGTTCAGCGCCAGGGCTCCGGCAGTGGCCAGCAGCGTGCCCACCAGGGTGTGGATCACCGGAAGGAGCTGGGCCTCGCCCCGGGCACCCACGAAATAGGCCACCCCCGCCGTCATCATCACGAAGAGGGCGATACCGGGTTTGGTGAGCTCGTAGTAGGCCCGGATCCTGGAGCTTCGGGGGCCGGCGGCCCGGCGAGCCGGCGGGTCGTCCACGTCCCCCGATGGGGGATGGGGGAGGGGATTCCCAGTGGGGGAGTCGGCCAGTGGCATTCGGAGCCAGGGAACGGGGGCTGGAGAGGAGAGGGTCGGCGGCCGCGGTCGCAGGGTCATCGGCGGAGGCCGACGCCTGCCAACGTCGATGCCCGTGCGGAGAGGAAGTTGTCCACGCCCGACGGGGGGCGCAAGCTCATCCCGCCTACCGGGACAACTCGTCCCGCGCAGGACGTCGCGGCGGGACCAACCGACCCGGGCAGGCCCGCGGCGTGGGTCAGATCGTCCCGTGGTGGGACGGGCCGGACTTCCGCCTTGTACCGCAACGCCTTTTCCGCCGTCCCGGCGCCATTCGGAAACCCCTTTCGCACCACGCCGGGGTGCATTACCGTGTCCGGCGTTCAGGAGGGATATCCCTCGGTCGGTCGTCAGGTGGAACCGCATCGCCAGGAGCCGGAGATGACGCAGGAGTCGGATCAGTCAACGAAGTCCGAGGGTTCGCAGGAGCCGGTCTCCACGGGACGGCTGGCCCTGGTCCTGGCCATCTTCTTTCTGTTGGGATCGTGGATGACCCTCTTCATCTGGCAGACGCTGAGCGACTTTCTGGCCGGGCGCCCGGTGGAAGGAGGGATTTTCCTACTGGCTCTGGCCATGCTGGGGGTCTTCGCCGGGTTCGCCTGGTTGCTGGCCCGGTACCTCCAGACGCGCATCCCCTGGGATTGACTGCCCCGTGCCCGTCTCACCCCAACCCCCGCAATCATGAGGTGGACCCCGTGAGCACCGAACCCACCGCCGCTCCGAAGGCTGGCGAGACGGAGGAACTCCCTCCGCCCACCGGCACCCTCTTCCTCCTGATGATCTACATCATGATCATGGCCGGGATGTGGCTCTCCATCTACTTCGAGTTCATCGGGAGGTAGAGCATGAACGCAAAGAAGATGGAAGGCGTCTTCCTGGCGCTGTCGGCGGCCATGC
>SLNQ01000209.1 GCA_007132965.1 Gemmatimonadota bacterium
AACGGTCGGGGGGTTGGTAAGGAAGGAGATGATCCTCATCTCTCCCCCACAGGAGGGACATAGAAGCGGGAGCAGCTCGTAGATACGAGCGAGGAGCTGGGCCCAGCGGATCCGGCCAGAAGCGCCTTGGCGAAGGAAGGCGCTTCAGCCCAAACCTCTCGTTCGCGGCATGCGCGGGTGCGGAAAAACGGCGGCTTCTGCCCGTGCGGCAGCAGGCCCGCAGCAATATATTACACGCCAAGTCGTCCTGATTCCGGAGAATGACGTTGCCATCGCATGTCCGGATCCTCGCCGCGTTCTGCGGTAACGACACCTTCGCCCGTGTGGCTGACGGAGCGCTCTCACTCCGTGAACGAGTCGGTGTGTCTGTGACCCTCGAGCCAGCCTCCTCGGTGGAGGGCCTCGCAGAGGCTGCGGCGGGGGAACGGGGGGAGATCGCCGCGACGGACCTCCCCGCGCCTCCGCGCTCGCGGTCCGATGCGCCATGCCGCCGGACCGCCGCGCTCCACCTCCTTCGGAGTGAGCACCCGAGTCTGCCTGTCGTAGTGTTTCTCGGACAGCTGGAGTCACGCCAGATTGCCACGCTTCGGCGCATGAGCATCCGTGGAGCGGGGGCGCTACGGAAGGAGGACACGCCCGGGGCCGCCGCCGTGGCACTCGCGGAGCAGGCACTTCCGCGATCCGTAGCACGGTTCCTACGAGTGATCCCTGGCCGGCTGCATCCCAAGTATCGGCTGGCACTCGCTCGAGGTGTGATGCGTACCCGAGCGACCTGGGGGGAGGAGGAATTGTCGGCGTGGGCCGGGGTCGGTGTCGATCGACTGAGGGCGGATTTCCGGAGAATCAGGATCGGCTCACCGGCGGCATGGCGCCTCTGGGCGAACTTGTATCAGGTCGCCGTGCGCATGGAGCGGAACGGGAAGTCCTGGGAAGCGCTGGTTCGCCTGCTGGGGATCTCGGATCCGCCGGCGTTTTTCCAGAAGTGCCATTCGCTCGTGGGAGGAGACCCGACGACCGTCTTCAGCCACAGCGGTACGAGCGAGGTGCTGCAACGCTTGAGGCGGTGGTGCGCATGGGGCGGGCCGAGGCCTCGGGGGACTGAGCGGACCGCCGATACCGGCGGGAGCCCAGATGGAGACGAGGCCAGGGCGCCCGCTCTTCCGGTGTCGATCGAGCTCGGAGAGCATTCGGCCAGGGTCGAAGAACTGTATCGGGAGTTCTCCGACGACGTGCGGCAGGGGGCGAAGGCGTGTGGGGCCTCCGACCAGGACGCGAACGATATCGTGCAGGACGTGTTCCGCAGGCTTCTGGACAGGGGTTCCGACCTGCGAGACCAGCACTTCTCCAGGGCGTACTTTCGGCGCGCTGGATCGAACCGGGCGGTCGATCGAGCAAAGCACGCCAGCGTTCGGGAACGGTATCTGTCGAACCCGGCCATCCACACTTGGACCGGAACGAGATCGGCAGGATCTGAGCGGGAGCGGTCCATGCGGGAGGAGGTCCTTCGCGATGCCGTCCGCCGCCTCCCCGAACCGCAGCGTACCGTGATCCGCCTTTGCGACCTGGAAGAGTGGAAGGCTCGGGAGGTGGCCGAACTGTTGGAGACGACCGAGAAGAGCGTGGAGCATCGGCGGGCACGGGGCAGGCGCAGGATTCGGTCGCAAATCGAGTCGTGACCGCCGCCGTGACGAGCAATGATCAGCCGTCTCGAGACGCGCGGGACTCCTTCCCCGGGGGACAAACGGTCGCTGAGTCGTTCATAGGTTAGTGACAGGTGCGGCGCCGGGGCGGCCGAGATCGGCGCGGCGCACTACGGTTCGGGTCCGCCGGACCGACCCGCGTGGTAGGAGCTCCTGAGAACCTCAGCCGGAGGCGCTAATGGCCACTCGTCCTTCGACGTTTCAGTTCCGGACCGCCGCCCCCCTCCTCATGCTGTTGCTATTCGCCGGCCTCCTCGGGTATGGGGTCGGATCCACCTGGCTTCCGCCTCAGCCTGTGGAGGCTTCGATCGGATGCGATGATGAGGTGTGCGATGAAGGCGAGCAGGACCCCGAAGACTGGGAGTGCGCGGAAGCCCCGGACTCGGACATCTATCGATTCGACTGCTCGGACGGCTCGGGAGGGGAAGCATGCAAGACGGAGGTCTGTGAATGCCTCCAGCCTGGAGATCCTCTCTGCAACGGGAGTTAGCACTCCCTCAGGCACCAGACTTCGATCCGATGAGCGCTTCTGCTTGCAGATTCCGGTCAACTGCCGTCGAGGGAAGAGCGAGGATGCCGCACCATCGTCCCCGGACGTTCCGAGCGCTTGGAGCGCTGGCCGCCCTGGCGGCTTTTGGGGGGTGTGGCGGTGATTCACCTGGGCTCCTCGGAACCGCGGATCGACATCCCCGCCCCGAGCACGTGGTGTCGGAAGCGGAACGCGTCCTCTCCCCAGGACCGCAGGACACCCTGGCGGGGAGCCGATCCCTCTTGCGTTGGGCGCATGCCCTTTCGACGAGCCCCGGCCGCTGGTCCTTCGGCGATCCGGGGGCGACTGCCTCCGACCAGATCCTGCAGCGGATCGCCGATGTCGCCCTCTCCGAAGATGGTCGGGTGTTCGTCCTGGATTCTCGAGCAGCCCAGGTCCTCGAGCTTTCCGCCACCGGGGAGGTCTTGGACCGGGTGGGGAGCCCGGGTGAGGGTCCCGGAGAGTTCCTCTCACCGACTGCGGTCGCGTTTGCCAGGGATGGCGCTCTCGTGGTTGGCGACGGCGGACGGCGGATCCAGGCGTTCCAGAAGCGGACAGGTGAGTATGAGCTCGTGGGATACCGGGCTCTGGGCTTCCCGTTCGAGGGTCTGTGTTTCGAGGGGGATCGCCTGGTCACTCAGTCTCGAAGCCAGGCAGAGCTGGAGGGAGTCCGTGTGCTCGAGGGGCACGTGGACTCAGAGGAAGGGGTGCCAAGCTACGATTCGTTCGGCGTCTTCTATGACCATTCTGATCCGGTCTTGCAACTATATTACCAGCGGCAAGTCGTGGCCTGTCTCGGGGGTCGCTCCGTCGCACTCGGGTCGCGGTACCTCCAGACCGTGCGAACCTATGCACTCGACGGCACCCCCGCTCTGGAAATCCAGTTCGAAGGCTTCGGGAGGCAGCACTTCCGCCTCCATCAACCCGGATCCGTGAGTGTCCTCGCCGCCGCCAGCCACCGCGATCCGCCTTTCGTGCTGCGGGCACTCACGGCCATTGACGCCTCGCCCGTTCTCGTCGTGCAGTTGGCACCAATCGGCGGAGATCCGGGCGGAGAGGTAGCGCGGGAGGGACGCGACCTCGCCACGTTCCTGATCGACCTCGCGGCCGAGGAGCCCCATTTCGTAGGGCATCTACCGGAGGCGGTGGTCGCTGCGGTGGACCACGGGACCGCCGTTGAGTTTGTGACGATCCGGAGCGTTCCATTCCCCCGCGTGACGAAGCATCGCGTGACCGGGAGCGAGCTGCCGCCTGCGTGGGAGGATCGCTGAGGAATCATGTGCAGCCGGCAAGGGAATGACCGTCGGGGACGGGACCCCGCTGAGGAGCGACTGCCTCGGCTCTCATCCGGTCGGACGCTCGGCCGGCGGTCGTTCTTGGGCGCCGCCCTGGCTGCTGCGTTCGGAGCGACATTTGGAAGGTGGAGACATTCCCGTCGTATGTCGGTTCCATCCCCAGCCGTTCGGTCGAACCCGCCGGCCACCTCATCCGGTCCCGGGCAGGCGGTCGAACGGGAGCTGCTCGCGGTGTTCGTTGGGAGTCCGACATGTCGGTTCTCCCGCCCCGACCTGCTCGCGTCCACCTGGGAAAGTGCGAGCGAAACGCTGAAGGGAGTTTCCACGAACCTCCACTACGGGTTCCGCGCCACCGGGGTTGCCCTCAGCACAGAGGTGTCCCTGGGCCTGGAGTATCTTGAACAGATCTCGCATTCCTGGGACGAAATCGCTGTTGGTCGGCGTTGGAGAAACCTCGCCCTCTGGAGATGGGTCTGGGAGGAGCGGATCCTCCACCCAACGACACCTCAACTGCTTCTCGCGGTCCAGGAACTGCGCGAGATCCCGGCGCTCCAGGGAAGCTGGTTCCGCACCTCCGCATTCGAAGCGATCACTGTCCTGTCCGGCCTCCAGCGGGTGCGGCGCGTCGAGGATGAGGCGTTCCTCCGCTGGCTCAGCGCTCGTCTCAAGGCCTCCGAGCTTCTCGGCGGTTAGCGGACCGAGAGCTACCGGGAGCCGGCGACTTCAGGGAGTGGGACAGCGCGGGAGCCCGTATCGTAGAGTCTCCGGGCGAAGCGCTGGCCACCGTCCTGCCATGGGAAGTGGACACCGTGCCAAACCTGGAGCTGGGCGAGGTGGACGGCGCGGGCCCCACAGCGTTCGAGAGCATCGCCGGGATCGTGGGTCTGCCGGACGGAGGCCTGGTGGTGCTCGACGCAGGGAGCCGCGAGCTACGGTGGTTCGACGCCTCCGGCGAGCACCTACGCACAACCGGGGGACGGGGGCAGGGCCCTGGTGAGTTCCTGGCTCCGTCCGTGCTCCCTCAGTTCCGGTCCGATTCGCTTCTGGTCTTCGACCGAGCCCGGCGGGCCCTTACATGGGTGGCGCTCGACGGGTCCGGAGAGCGGACGGTTCGCACCGTTGGCCAGCTCTTTGTCGGGACGGCGCGGACGGCGACTGGATCCAGGGCCGCCTTTCGCTCGGCCCCTGCCTCCGAACCCTGCGTCGACAACGAGCCATGTGAGGCTTCACGGCTCCTCCGCTGGGTCGACCTGAACGGGACGGTGGCCGACACGCTGGCCGTCTACCCTCTGCGCATGCTGAGCTTCAGGGAGCCCGGGCTTCCGGCAGTCCTGCTCGACAGCCCATGCGACCAGGAGGGGCTGGCCGCGTTGGGGCCCGAGGGGCCGGTGGTCGAAGGGGATCCGCGCTTCGAGCTGAAGCAGTTCGATCCGGAAGGAAGGTAGGTCGCGATGTTTCGCGTGGACGCTCCCGTCCGCGATGCTAGCCAGGATGTACTCGACGAGTACCTCCAGGGCTTCCAGGATCCGGACAGGTTGAGGCCGGTCTACGATCTGATGGGACTGCCGGACGTCCTGCCCGCGTTCCAGGCCCTTCGGATCGACCCGCTCGGTTGGTACTGGGCGGAGCTCTTCCGGCCGGGCGAGGCCGGGGCGTCGGAGCGGCTGGTCTTCGATCGGGAAGGTCGGGCACGGGGCATCGTCGAGCTGCCACGCGAGCTCGAGGTGCACGAAATCGGGGAAGACTACATCACGGGTCTCTGGACGGATGAGCTGGACGTGGAGTACGTGCGGCGCCATGCACTGGACCGCCGCTGGGACTGACCGGGACCAGGCGGGAGGAAGGCCCCCCCTTCCCACCCCACCCTTTCCCGTCCACCCTTGCCCGTAGCAGCGGCGCCGGCCACTTTGGCGCCCCCGGGTCGGCCCCCGCCGTGGAGCCTCTCCAGTCGGCGGATGCCCCTCGGGATCCCCCTTCCGTTGTCCGTCCCATCAAGGAGCTCCGCACGATGCGATCTGCCCTCCGGGGAGCGGTCCTGGCCGCCCTCCTCGCCCTCTTCCTTGCGCCTGCGGCCATCGCCCAGACCGGGCCCTACGACGAGTATCTGAACCACCAGCAGCTCACCTCGGCCCTGCAGGAGCTGGCCGGCCGGCACGGCGATCTGGCCACGCTGGAGCCCCTGACCCGGAGCGATGGGGGCCGGGAGGTGTGGCAGCTCACCCTGGGCAACCCCGACGGCCGTCCGTTGGATGACCGGCCGGCGATGCTCGTGGTGGCGAACCTGGAAGGGAACCACCTGGTGGGAAGCAGCGCCGCCCTCTACCTGGCCCAGCACCTCCTGGAGGGGTACGGCGCCGACCAAGAGATCACACGGCTCCTGGATGAGCGTACGGTCTACGTCCTCCCCCGCATGAACCCTGACGGAGCCGAGCTCGTCTGGTCCATGCCGGGCTACGAGCTGCCCTACAAGCCCCACCCCGACGCACCGGAGGAGGGCGGCATGAGCATCCGGGAGGTGGGCCGGGACCTGAACGGAGACGGCCTCGTCACCCTCATGCGGGTCCGGGACCCCGAGGGCTCGCTCATGGAGGATCCCGACGAGCGTCGCCTCATGCGGGACGCCGACCGCACCCGGGCAGAGCGGGGCGTCTACCGGGTCTACGTGGAGGGCATCGACCCGGAGGACGCCGACGCCTACGTGGCCATGGGCTCCGACGGGGTGAACCTGAACCGGAATTTCCCCCACGAGTACCTGTACTACCAACCCCACGTGGGGCCCCACCAGGTGAGCGAGGTGGAGACCCGGGCCCTGGCGGACTTCATGTACGAGCAGGTGAACGTGGCGGCGGTCCTCACCTTCTCCCCCTACGACAACCTCCGCTCCCCGCCGCCGGCCCAGCGCACCCCGCCCCCCGGCGTGGCCCCGGGCCCCCCGTCCATCCCCACCAACGTCCTGGGGCAGGACCGCCCCTACTACCAGTTCATCTCGGAGCGCTTCGGCGAGATCACGGGGCTTTCGGGGGAAGGAGAAGAGGGCGAAGCCGGCTCCTTCCCCCAGTTCGCCTACTACCAGGTGGGGGTCCCCTCCTTCACGACGCCGGTCTGGACGCTTCCCGGCCAGGGTGAGGCGGCCCCGACGCCCGCTGCCCCCGGCGCCGACGCCTCGGACCCGGTGGGCACCTGGACGATCCGGACCGGGGTCGAGGGCCAGGGCATGGACGCAACCCTCACGATCCGCAGGGAAGGCGGGGCCCTGGCAGGCACCCTGAACAGTCCCGCCGGCTCCGTGGAGCTCACCGGCTCGGGCCAGCCCGGGCGCTTCCAGCTTTCGGGGGAGGCGCCCCAGGTGGGCAGCATCTCGGTGTCGGGCACCGTCTCGGGCGACCAGGTGACGGGCTCCCTGGGGCTCGGCCCCATGGGGAGTCCGTCGTTCACCGGATCCCGGGCCGGCGGAAGCGCCCCGGCCCCGCGGCGCTCCGCCGGCGACACCCGGGACCATCGCTGGCTCGCCCACTTCGACGCCGTGGGGATCGACGGCTTCGTGGAGTGGGAAGAGGCCGAGCACCCCACCCTGGGCACGGTGGAGGTGGGCGGATTCGTCCCCAACGCCCGGGTGAACCCCCCGGCCGAAGAGGTGGAGGAGCTGGCCAGGCTCCACGCCGAGTTCGCGGTCTGGCTGGGGGGCCAGCTTCCGGAGCTGGAGATCGCCGAGACCACGGTGGAGGCCCGGGGGGACCATGTCTTCCACGTGAGTGCCACGGTGGTGAACGACGAGTATCTTCCCACCCACCTGCAGATGGGCGAGCGGGTCCGGACGAACCGGCCCGTCACGGCCCGTCTCATGCCCGTGGAGGGGATGACGGTGCTCTCCGGCAACATCCAGCAGCAGATCCCCCTGGTGGAGGGCATGGGCGGAAGGCACACCTTCACCTGGCTCGTCCAGGCCCCCCCGGGCACCGACCTGACGCTGGAGCTCTTCGCCGAGCGGGCGGGGGGTCTGCAGTCCACCACCATCACCCTGCGCTGAGGAGGAACCGGCCATGACGAACGCCACGACGCACCACCGGCGCTCCACCGGGCTTCGGGTTCCCCTCCTGGGCGGAATCCTGGCCCTCCTGATCCTGGCGTGGGCGGCCCCCCTGGCGGCCCAGCCCTTCACCCAGCCGGACCGGGATCCCAACGTGAACCTGCGCTGGGACCGCTACTACGACTACGACCAGACGACGGAGGCGCTGCGCACCCTGGTGGACGCCTACCCCCGGTTCCTCACCCTGGAGAGCATCGGCACCTCCTGGGAGGGCCGGGACATCTGGGCCGTCACCATCAACAACCCGGAGACGGGCCCGCACCACGAGAAGCCGGCCTTCTACGCCGACGCCAACATCCACGGGAACGAGATCCAGGGCACCGAGACGAACCTCTACCTGATCTGGTTCCTCATGGAGAACTACGAGCACATGGAGAAGGTGCGGGAGCTCGTGGACACCCGGGCCTTCTACATCATCCCCACTATGAATCCCGACGCCCGCCAGACCTTCTTCGACCGGGGCGGGCCCACCCGGAGCGGGAACCGGCCCTTCGACTCCGATGGGGACGGCCGGGAGAGCGAGGATCCTCCGGAGGACCTGACCGGGAACCGGGAGATCCTCCAGATGCGGAAGTACGTCCCCGGAGAGGGCACCCACATGGTTTCCCCCATCGACGATCGGCTCATGATCGTGGCGCCTCCGGGGGAGAAGGGCGACTACGTCCTGTTGGGCTCCGAGGGGACCGACCTGGATGGCGACAGCCGCCGCAACGAGGACGGGCTGGGAGGCTACGACATCAACCGGAACTTTCCCGGCGACTGGCAGCCCATGCACATCCAGGGAGGAAGCCACTGGTACCCCTTCTCCCACCCCGAGAGCCGCGCCATCGGCGACTTCCTGAAGGCCCACCCCAACGTGGCCGGCCTCCAGTCATGGCACAACGCCGGCGGCATGATCCTCCGGGGACCGGGCCAGCAGTACTACCGGGGCACCGGCGAGTACACGAACCGGGACGTGCGGACCTACGACTACCTGGGTGAGCGAGGCGAGCTCATGCTCCCCTACTATCGCTACTGGACGGTCTGGGCCGACCTGTACACGGTCTACGGCGGCACGCTGGATTGGGCTCACGACGCCCTGGGCGTCATGGGCTTCACCAACGAGCTCTGGAGCCAGGCCCAGCTCTACCAGGGCCATTGGGACCCGGACGGCCCCATCCCCGACGAAATGCAGCAGCTCTTCTTCAGCGACCGCCTGGGGCTGGGCGCCTGGTTCCACGAGTGGGAGGAGTTCGAACACCCCGATCTGGGCACGGTGGAGATCGGGGGCTGGAGCAAGTGGTTCGGGCGCACCACGGTGCCCTTCATGATCCAGGAGATGCTGCACCGGAACGCCATGTTCGCCCTCTTCCACGCCGACGAGATGCCCCTGCTGGAGTTCGAGGATCCCCGGGTGGAACGCATCGCAGGCAACACCTGGAGGGTCACCGCCGAGATCCGGAACCGCCGCGCCATCCCCAGTCGCATCGAGGCCGCGGAGCTGAACCGGGTGGGCGAGCCGGACTACTTCCGCATCTCCGGGGGGAACGTGACGGTCCAGGCCGGTGGGCGGACCAGTGGGGAGCTGGGCCGTGGACTGGTTCCCGTGGAGCGGAACCCCCAGGAGTTCATGGTCCCCGAAGGGGTGCCGGGGCACGACGGTGTGTCCGTCACGTGGATCGTGACCGGAAGCGGGAGCGTCGAGCTGGAGTACGCCAGCATGAAGGGAGGCACCCACCGGACCTCGGTGGAGCTCCGCTGAGGAGGCGCTGCACGTGCATCCCGCCACCGGCATCCGGGGCCGCTGGGCCGGCCTGGGTCTCCCGGGCCCCAGTCCCCTGCGCCTGAGTCTCTCGGGCCTGAGTCTTCCGGCAAGGATCGGTCTCGTGGCCGGGGTCGGCCTCCTCGTGGCCGGGTGCCAGCTACCAGGCGGAGGCGAGCCGCCCCGGACGGTGGCGGACGTGGAGATCCACGGTCTGGGGCCGGAGGCGCCCGACGTCGAGCCTCGCCTCAGGGAGATCCTCGTCCGCTGGCGGGCAGTCCATCCCACCGCGCCCCTGCCAGACCTTCACCTGGAGGGGAGTGAGGCCAGGGGCTTCGACGCCGAAGCCCGGGTCATCCACCTGCCTCTCCCGCCTGCCGACGACCCGGCGGCCCTGGAGGACGCAGAACTGCAGCTGGCCCGGGAGCTGGTCCGGGCCGGCCACGCGGCCTATCCCCCGCCTCCCTTCCCCATCTCCCTCTTCACAGGAGGGGAGGACCTCACCAAGCGGGCCCTCCAGGAAGGGGGCGCGGACTTCCTGGCCCACCTGGTGGCCGGCCGCCATCCGGCCCCGGAGCTCCTGGAGTGGGGCCGGGCCCGGGAGACGGACCTCTGGCTGGCCTTCCTCGAGGTCATGGAGGCCACAGACGCTCCTGGATGGTACCTTCCGGCCGTGGAAGAAGACGAGGGCGGGGACCCGCCGGGCGATCCCCTCCGCTTCGTGGGCTACCGGATCGCCGAAGCCCGCTGGGAGCGGAGCGTGGACCGGACCCAGACGGCCCGGGAGCTGGTCCGTCTCTCCGACCCGGAGGAATTCGTGGAGAGGAGCGCCTACGCCGGGGAGGGCCCGGGCCCCGAGGTCCCCCCCACCCTCCGGGGCCTCGGGATCGCACCCTGGCCCGGCTTCGAGTGCCGTTTCTTCCGCGTCGGAGGCGCGCTCGTGGAGGGATGCGTGGGAGGACCGGCGGAAGCACCGGTGGTGCTCGACGCCGGAGACGGGCGGGAGATGGGGGTCTGGCACCGGGTGGCCCCTCTCCTGGCCCGTTCGCAGCGCGTGGTCCTGGTGGATCCCCAGAGCCTGGTGGGCGAGGAGGAGGGCGGGAACGCCCTGGTCGCCGTGCACCGGCTCGCCGCCCTGCTGGAGATCCTGGCCGGTCCCGGTCCGTACGTCCTGGCCGGCGCGGGCACGGGTGGGGCCCGTGCAGCCGCCTTCGCCACGCTGTACCCATGGCGGACCGGCGGTCTGGCGGGAGAAGGCACTGGGGCAGGGTCCCCCCCTCCCCCCCTGTCCAACCGGCCCATGTCCCCGTCCTCCGGGGCCAGCGCGTTCCCGTCACGTGCGCATCAGGAGGCGGCCCCGGAGGTGGTGGCCCTCCTCACCGAGCGTGCCCGAGCCGTCGCGGCGACGGGGGCCGAAGGACAGCCGGGATGGGCCGGTGAGCCCCGGGGATGCGTGCGGGTGGAGGCGCCGTCCCTGCCGGCATGGACCGGCGGGACCCTTCGCCTGGCCCATTCACCCGACGGGGGTGAGGCGCTCACGGATAGGAAATTCAAACGCCCTCCGGCCCGAGAAGGCAAGATATGGCGGGGCATCTTGAA
>SLNQ01000182.1 GCA_007132965.1 Gemmatimonadota bacterium
ACCCCCCACGCCCCCCAGCTCGTGGACATCACCGTGGACGGCCAGGACATCCCGGCGCTGGTGGTGGTGACCAAGCAGTCCTTCGCCTACGTCTTCAACCGGGAAACCGGTGAGCCCGTGTGGCCCTTCGAGTACCGGGAGGTGCCCCAGTCCGACGTGCCCGGCGAGCAGACCTCTCCCGTGCAGCCCTTCCCCACCCGCCCCGCTCCCTTCGAATTCCAGGGGCTGGCCGAGGACGACCTGGTGGACTTCACCCCCGAGCTCCGGGAGGCGGCGCTGGAGCTCATGAGCCAGTTCCGGCTGGGCCCCCTCTTCAATCCGCCGGCCCTCCCCGACGAAGACGAGGGGATCGTGGCCTCGGTCCACTGCCCCGGCGCCTTCGGCGGCGCCAACATCCCCGGCGGATCCGTCGTGGACCCGGACACCGGCATCCTGTACGTGAGCTCGCTGAAGGGGTGCAGCGCCCCCCGGCTGGTCCCCGGAACCGAGGTGGATCCCGACTCCAACATGCGCTACGTGACCCGGGGGCCGGGCGGTGTGGGCTCCATCGGCGGCATCCCACCCTGGAAGCCGCCCTACGGTCGGATCACCGCCATCGACCTGAACACCGGTGACCACCTCTGGTGGATCCCCAACGGCGACACTCCCGACGACATCCTCCATCACCCCCTGCTGGAAGGCGTGGACGTGGGCCAGACCGGCCAGCGCTCCCACGCCACCGCGCTGGTCACCCCCACGCTGCTCATCTACGGGGAAGGAAGGTCGGGACGGCCCAACCTCCGGGCGGTGGACAAGCTCACCGGGGAGGAGCTGGCCCAGGTGGAGCTTCCGGCTCCGTCGACCACCGCCATCATGACCTACATGCACGAGGGCCGGCAGTACATCGCCGTGCCGGTGGCCGGCGGCGGTGTTCCGGCGGAGCTGGCCGTGCTGGCCCTCCCGGAGGAGCTCCTGGAGCGCTGAGCCGAGCCCGAGCGTGTGGAACTCCGGAGCGGGACGCCGATACGCCCTGAGACGCCATGGCTGAGCTGACCCCCGGCGCGCGGTTCTGGAAGGCCTTCGGCCCGGGGCTGCTCTGGGCGGCGGCCGCCATCGGCGTCTCCCACCTGGTCCAGTCCACTCGGGCCGGGGCAGACGGGGGGTTCACCCTCCTGTGGGTGGTACTCCTGGCGCTGCTGCTGAAGTACCCCTTCTTCGAGTACGGGCCTCGCTACGCCGGGGCCACCGGCGAGAGCCTGGTGGAGGGATACCTGCGGCTTGGCCGATGGGCCCTCTGGCTCTACGTCCTGATCACCCTTGCCACCGCCCTCATCGTGCAGGTGGCGGTGGTGCTCTTCACCGCCTTCCTCTTCTCGCACGTGCTGGGTGTGGGGTGGTCGCCAGCGGTCTCCGGCGCGGCGGTCCTGGCCCTCTGTGCCCTGGTCCTGGCCGTGGGCAAGTTCCGGGCGCTGGACCGGGTCATCAAGGTTGTCCTGCTCTTTCTGGCGGTCTCCACCCTGGTGGCCGCCACCCTCATCCTACCCGAGGCCGCCGCAACCGAGACCACGCCCTGGCCGCTGGGCGACGTCGTGGTCCCCCTGGCCTTCATCCTGGCCCTGGCGGGCTGGATGCCCTCGGCCATCGACATTTCGGTGTGGAGCTCCCTCTGGACGCTGGCGCGCAATCGGATGTCCGGAGAGCGCGCCGGGGTCCGCGAGGCCCTCCTGGATTTCCGGATCGGCTACGTGGGCACCGGCTTCATCGCCTGCGCCTTTCTGGCGTTGGGGGCCGGGGTCATGCATGCCACCGGCGAGAGCTTCAGCCCCGAGGGGACCGTCTTTTCGCTGCAGCTCGTGGACCTCTACGCCGCCACCTTCGGGCCCTGGGCCCGGCCCGTCATGCTGGTGGCGGTGCTGACCACCATGTTCTCCACCAGCCTCACGGTCATGGACGGCTTTCCCCGGGCGTTGGCTCGCTCCTTCGGGGCCCTCCGGCGGGGCCTCGACGACATCCCCACCGAGGAGGTGGCGGGAAAGGGATACTGGATCAGCCTGGCGGTGCTGGCGATCCTCACCGTCATTGTCTTCGCCCGGTTTGTGGGTACGCTCACCGCCATGGTGGACTTCGCCACCATCGTCTCCTTCATCACCGCGCCACTCCTGGGATACCTGAACCTTCGGGCGGTGACGGCACCCCACGTGGCGCCCCGGCATCGCCCGGGCCGGCTGCTGCGGGCCCTCTCCTGGCTGGGACTGGTCCTCATGGCGGGGACGGCTCTCTTCTACCTGGTGACCCTCATCCGGTAGAAGGAACGTCAGCGGACCGTCCCCTGCACGTAGCTCCGCAGGTGACGGTTCTCCTCTTCGGCGTCCCGCCTCAGTGCGTTCACCACGTCGCCGATGGAGACCAGGCCCTGAAGCCGGCCTTCGACCACCACCGGCAGGTGCCGGACCCGGTTCCGGGTCATCACCTCCATGAGGTGCTCCACCGTATCGTCCGGACCCGCCACGATGAGGTCCGAGGTCATGGCCTCCTTCACCGAAATGGCATCGAGCCGCGACGCGTCACGGTCGGCGAGCCGGAGGATGTCCCGCTCGGTGAGGATCCCCAGGATCGTTTCCTCGGTCACCACCACCGAGCCGATGTCCCGCTCCACCAGGAGGTGCACCGCGTCGGCCACCGAGCTGTCGGGGTCGATGGTCACTACCTCGTGGCCCTTTCGGCCGAGAATTCTGGATACCTTCATGGGAGCACCTCCGGCGTGGGGTCGGCCCTCCGGAGCGATCATTCCGG
>SLNQ01000173.1 GCA_007132965.1 Gemmatimonadota bacterium
CCACCCCCCAGACCCGACCCTCCCCGACGCCGTAGCTCACGCCGGTCCGGACGGAGGCCGCATCGTCCTGGTGGTGCTGGATGGACTGGGAGGACTCCCGCACCCCGACACCGGGCGTACCGAGTTGGAGAGTGCCCGCACCCCGAACCTGGACGCTCTGGCCGCCCGGTCGTCGCTGGGGATGCTGGTGCCGGTGGCGCCGGGGATCACCCCCGGAAGCGGGCCCGGCCACCTGGCCCTCTTCGGCTACGACCCGGAGCGCTACACCATTGGCCGGGGGGCGCTGAGCGCTCTGGGCGTGGGGTTCGAGCTGCAGTCCGGCGACCTGGCGGTGCGCCTGAACCTGGCGACTCTGGACGACCAGGGACGGGTGACGGATCGGCGGGCCGGCCGACCCTCGGACGAGATGGCCGGGGAGGCGGTGGGCCGACTCCGGGAGGGGCTGACCCCGCCGCCGGGGATCCAGCTCTTTGTGGAACCGGAGAAGGAGCACCGGGCGGTTCTGGTTCTTCGCCCCCGCCCGGACGATCGGGACGCGCCGGAGCTGGATGACCGGATTCGGGACACGGATCCCCAGACCACCGGGGTGGTGCCCCACGCTCCGGAGGCGCTGGTCTCCCAGGCCGGCCCCACCTCCCAGATCCTGGCGGGTGTGCTGGCCCAGGCCCGGGAGATCCTGGCCGGGGGTGATCCCATCAGCGGGGTGCTGGCCCGGGGGTTCGCCGTCTACCGGGGCTTTCCGAGCCTCCGGGAGCGCTTCGGCCTCAGGGGCGTGGTGGTGGCCCGCTACCCCATGTACCGGGGGGTGGCCCGGCTGGTGGGCATGGAGGTGGCCGGCGAGCCCTCCAGCGACGATGGCGCGGTGCGTATGCTGGAGGAGGCCTTCGGCGGCTACGACTTCCACTTCCTCCACTACAAGGACCCCGACGCCCGGGGCGAAGACGGGGACTTCGCCGCCAAGGTCGGGGCCATCGAGGCGGCGGACGGGTGGATGGACCGGGTGGCGGCGCTGGAGCCCGACGTGCTCATCGTGACCGGTGACCACTCCACCCCGGCGGCCATGGGCACCCACTCGTGGCATCCGGTGCCGGTGCTTCTCCACTCGAACCGAGCCCGACCCACCAACGACGTCTTCGGCGAGTCGGCCTGCCGGGGCGGCGATATCGGTCAGATTCGGGCCCGGCACCTCATGAGCCTGGCGCTGGCCCATGCCGGGCGTCTGGACAAGTACGGAGCGTAACCCATGACCCACGACGAGCAGAGCTCCCGGCACCTTGCGGCTCCCAGCGACCAGGTGGAGGTGGTCCTCCAGCAGGCGCTGACCCGGGCCGAGGACTGGGAGTGGGATGAGGCGGCGGAGATCCTCCGGGACGCCCTGGAGGACCATCCCGAGGACCCCTACATCCTCTGCTGGCTGGGAATGGCCGAGCGGGAGCTGGGAATGGAGGGGATCGCCTACGAGCGCTTCAAGCGGGCGCTGGACCAGGAGCCGGAGGATCCGGTGCTCCTGTCTACCGCTGGCAACGCCCTGGCCCAGTTCGACGATCCGGCCGCCGAAGCCGCCCTTCGGACCGCAGCCATGGTGGCTCCGGAGCTGGCCCAGGCCCGGTGGATGTACGGCGCCTACCTGGTACGGGAGGGGATGGTGGAGAAGGGGCTCGAGGAGCTGGACGCCGCCGTCAGGTTGGAGCCGGAGAACCCGGTGATCCACCTGGAGCGGGGGGTGGCCCGGGCCATGGGCGGGCAGATGGAGGCCGCCGCCCACGCCTTCGGCCAGAGCGCCGAGCTGGCCGACGAGGGCTCGCCGGATCACGGCTGGTCCCTGGTGCTCCTGGGGTTGTCGTGGGTGGAGGAGGGCGAGATGGAGGAGGCGGCCCGGGCGCTGGAGGAAGGGGCCCGGGAGCGCCCCGACGACCTGGAGGCCCAGCTCCTGGCGGCGCTGGCCATCTCCGCCGCCGGCTGGGAGGATCGGGCGCTGGAGATGCTGGAGCGGGCCCGGATCCGGGCCGAGGGGGTGGACGAGGCCCTGGTCCTCGAGGTGGAGGGCCGTCTCGAGGCGGGAAGCGAGAGCGCCGGCCTCTTCCTCCGTCGCTCCATCGGCCCCTCCTCACTGCGGGAGCGGCTCATCCAGCGCCCCTGACCTGCGCAACGCCCCTGACCCGCAGTCTGGCGGGGGCCGGTCGGCCCGCGCCGCAGGAACCCCGCCGCGGCGGCGGGGTCGGGAAGAGCTGCCGCATCCCTCGTGCCTTCAGCCCACACCTCGTGCTCTCCATAGACTTCGAACGACACGAACTGGACAACGGTCTCACCGTGGTCCTGGCCCCGGACCCCGCCACCCCCGTGGTGGCGGTGAACCTCTGGTATCGGGTAGGATCCCGGGACGAGCGGCCAGGCCGCACCGGGTTCGCCCACCTCTTCGAGCACATGATGTTCCAGGGATCGGCCCACGTCCCCAAGGGGCGCCACTTCGAGCTGGTGGAGCGGGCCGGCGGCTCGGTGAACGCCACCACCTGGTTCGATCGGACGAACTATTTCCAGACCCTGCCCTCGCACCACCTGGACCTGGCCCTCTGGCTCGAGTCCGATCGCATGGGCTGGATGCTCGAGGCCATGACCCAGGAGAAGTTGGACAACCAGCGCGACGTGGTCCGAAACGAGTACCAGCAGCGCTACGACAACCAACCCTACGGCGACTGGGACGACCGCCTGCAGGCCATGGTCTTTCCCGACGACCATCCCTACCGACACACTGTCATTGGCTCCATGGAGGACCTGGCCGAGGCGTCGCTGGACGACGTGCGCCAGTTCTTCGAGACTTATTATCGGCCCAACAACACCGTCCTCACCCTGGCCGGCGACGTGGAGCCCGCCGAGGCGCTCCGGAAGGTAAAAGAGTACTTTGGCGAGATCCCCCGGGGTGAGGATGTGCCCCCGGTGCCGGGCCGCCTGGATCCGGGTGCCGTGATCGGCTCCACCGTCCGGGAGGAGGTTCGGGACAAGGTGCCGTTGCCCCGGGTGTACGTGGCCTCCCGGATCCCCCCTCTCACCGACGACGACTTCTACGTGGCCGACGTGGCCACCTCGGTTCTCTCCGACGGTCGGGCCTCTCGGCTCTACCGGCGGCTCGTGCGCGACGAGGCGCTGGCCAAGGACGTGGTCTCCTACGCCTTCCCTCTGGTGACGGGCCGGAGCTTCATGGTCTCGTGGGTGACCGGGTACCCGGATTCGGAGGCGGCGGAGCTGGAGTCCGGGCTCCTGCGGGAACTGGAGGCCCTCTCCGACGTGGCCGACCACGAGGTGGATCGGGCGGTGTCGTTGGCCGAGACCCGGCTCCTGCGGCAGGTGGAGCGGCTCTCCACCCGGGCCGACATGCTCTCCATGTTCCAGCAGATCTTCGACGATCCCGGCCGGCTGAACACCGAGGTGGATCGGCTCCGAGCCGTGACGCCGGATGACGTACGGGACTTCGCCGCCGCCACCCTGGATGGCCGGAATCGGGCCATCCTCACCTACCTGCCCCAGGAGGAGGTCGAATGACTTCTCCCGCCCCCACTCGGCGCAGAACCACGCCCCCCGAGCCCGGACCCATCCGGCCCTTCCACCTCCCGGAGCTGGAAGCCCACCGGCTGGACTCGGGGCTTGAGGTACGCTCCATGGCCCGCAGCGAGATCCCCCTGGTGAGCGTCTGTCTCATCGTGGACGCCGGCGAGACCACCGTGCTCCCGGAACAGGCCGGGCTGGCGGTCCTCACCGGCGACGCGCTGAGCGGTGGCACGGAGGAGCGATCCGGGGCCGAGCTGGCCGAGGCGCTGGAGGGACTGGGCACCAATCTCCGGGTCTCCACCGGATGGGACGCCACCACCCTGAGCGTCACCTGCGTGGCGGAGCGCCTGGACGCCACCCTGGAGCTCCTGGCCGAGGTGGTGCGGCGGCCCTCCTTCCCCGACGCCGAGGTGGAGCGGGTGCGACGGCAGCGGCTGGCGGCGATCCGGCAGCGGGCCATGGATCCGGGCCACCTGGCCTCCGACGAGCTGGACCGCACCCTCTACCCCCCGGAGCACCCGTGCCACCGGCCGCTCTCGGGGCGCCCGGAGAGTCTGGCGACCATGGATCGGAGTCGGCCGGTGGAGTTTGTCCGGACCCGATACCGACCCGAGGGAGCGGGGTTCGTGGTGGTGGGCGACCTCAGCGGCGCCGACGTACTGGAGCGAGCCCGGGATCGTTTCGGTGACTGGGAGGGGAGTGCGGCGCCCCGGCCCGAGCTCCCGGAGGTGAGCCTGCCCGACCCGCGGCCGGTGGTGCTGGTGCACCGGGAAGGGGCGGTGCAGTCGGAGATCCGGATCGGGCACCCGGGGCCGGCCCGGGGCAGCGAGCTGGAGAACGCCCTGGAGGTGGGCAACACCGTCCTGGGGGGAGCCTTCACCAGCCGCCTGAACCTGAACCTGCGAGAGAAGCACGGCTTCACCTACGGGGTGCGCTCCCGCTTCGAGCGCCGTCGTGGGGGAGGGACCTTCTCCATCTCCACGGCGGTGGAGACGGGGTCCACGGCCCGGGCGCTGGAGGAGGCCGTGAACGAGTTTCGCCGTTTCGTGACGGACGGCCCCACCACCGACGAGGTGGAGCAGGCCCGGGACTACCTGGCCGGAATCTTCCCGTTGCGCATGGAGACGGCCCCGCAGCTGGCGTCGCGGTTGGCGGAGATCCTCATCTTCGAGCTACCGGATGACTATCACCTCCGGTACCGGGAACGGGTGCGTGCGGTGACGGCGCAGGGGGTCCGGGACGCGATGCAGACCACGCTGGACCCCGAGCGGGCCCCCATCGTGGTCACCGGCGACGCCGACGCCCTGCGAGACGAGTTGGAGGCGCTGGCGTTGGGACCGGTGGAGGTCCGCCAGGCCGAAGTGGCCGGGGAGGACAGGTGAGCCCGCTGCCGGGTCCGGAGGAGGAGGGAGGGGCGCAGGAGGTGTCCGGCGCGGTGGAGGCTCGGGGCCGGGAGCCGGGCCGGCTCGAGCGCGAGGAGCTGTATACGGGCCGGATCGTGAAGCTGAGCCTTGACCGGGTTCGCTTTCCCGGGGGCCAGACCGGCGAGCTGGAGCACATCCGGCACCCGGGGGCGTCAGCCGTGCTTCCCTTCCTGGACGCGCCCACCGATCCCGATCCGCGGGTCGGGCTCATTCGCCAGTACCGCTACTCGGCCGGCGGCTACCTGTGGGAGGTGCCGGCGGGAATGCCCGACAGTCCCCACGAGGCCTGGGAGGACTGTGCTCGGCGGGAACTGGCCGAGGAGACCGGGTACCGGGTGGGGGAGCTCCGGTACATGACCCGGATCTTCACCACCCCCGGATTCACTGACGAGCAGATCCACCTCTTCGCGGCAGCCGAGCTCGAGGCCGGGGAAACCCGACGGGATTCCGACGAGTTTCTGTCTGTAGAGGTCCTCCCCTTCTCTCAGGCGGTGGAGGGCGTGCGCCGGGGTCAGATCGTGGACTGCAAGAGCGTGGCGGCCATCCTCTACGCCGATCGGTTCCTGACTCGTGCGTGGGCCGACCACCGACCTGCGCCCCCTCGCTGAAGCCTCTCGAGGGGTGTCCTTGATGTTGCCCACCGGGCGTCCTCTCAAGGTGACAACTCGCTGGGGCGGGGGCCGGAAACCCCGTCAAATCGGCGGGTCCGGGGTTGGTACGGTTCCTGCAACCTTGAAGGGGCAGAGGATTCGAATGGACCTCTCGCTCTGCGAAGGAGCGCGACCTTCGCACCAGACAAGCACGGGGGACGGACAATGCTTGCCAACGCGAAAGACCAGAAGAATCAGAATAGACATGCTCACTCGGGCACCCCTGCCCGGACCACCCGCGAGGAGCTGGGCTCCCTTTCCGACAGTGAGGTGGTTCAGCGCTTCCTTGACGGCGAGGAGCGGGCCTTCGGAGAGCTGGTGGACCGCTACGACAACCGGCTTCTGAACTTCGTCTACCGGACGGTAGGCGACCGGGAGCGGGCCCAGGACCTGGTGCAGGAGACCTTTGTGCGGGTGTACCGCCACCTTCATCGGTTCGACCAGTCCAAGAAGTTCTCCACCTGGATCTACACCATCGCATCGAACCTGGCCAAGAACGAGCTTCGGAATCGGTCCCGCAACCCGCTGGTTCTCTTCCAGACCATCAAGAAGAACTGGGATGCGGACCACCGGCCCCTGGAGTGGGAGGACGAGACCCTCAAGCCCGACGACCTCTTCCGGAAGCGGCACCTGAAGGAGATGGTGGACAAGGCGGTGAAGGAACTGCCCGAACACCACCGGCTGGTCTTCGTTCTCCGGGAGCTGGAGGGCAAGACCTACGAGGAGATCGCCGAGATCACCGATACGAACCTGGGCACGGTCAAGAGCCGCCTGAACCGGGCCCGCAACAACTTCGCGCAGATTGTGGCGCCCATGGTGGACTGACTCGAATGGACTGAGTACGTGTGAACCGTGCCGGATCGGGTCGTGCCCCCCTCACGGCGCCGCCGGCTCCACCCCCACCGGATCTTTTTCCGGTGGGGGTGTCGTTTTTTCCCGGGTCGGTGGGGAACCTGACGCCTCTCTCCCACGTAACAGCATAAGCGTGGGTGCGGCTTGGCGAACGCACCCGGATCCGCGGCTCACGACCTTCCCATGCTGGAGGAGGACGACCATCCCATGACGTGCTCGGACTTCCTGGCGCGCTATTCGGACTACCGCGACGGTAGTCTGTCCGGGGATGAGCATACCGCCGCAGATGCCCACGTGGAAGGCTGCGACTCGTGTCGACGCTATCACCGGGTGGTGTCCCGCGGCGTCGCGCTGCTCAGGGAGCTGCCCACGCCAAGGGTGCGGGGCGACCTGGAATCGCGGGTCAGGCACTCCGTCTACTCCATGGAGGAGGCGGAGCGGGCCCGGCGCTACCGTCCGTACGGCCCCACCGGCGGCGGTGCCATGGCCCTGGTGGCCGCCGCCGTCCTGGTGGTGGCCATGCTCTGGACCCCGACCCTCTTCGACAACGAACCCACGGTGGAGCTCCCCGCCATCGTGGTGAGCGAGCCCCTGGAGCAGGAGCGGGATCCGGCCTCGGGCCAGGTCTTCGCGGTTCCCCCGCGGGAGCGAGCTGAGCCCCAGCCCTCCCTGGTCTACGAATCGAAGCTCTGGGCCGGCTCCAACTCCCTTCTCTTCGAGCACTCCTCGCTCTACCAGCGACACCGGGACCCGGCCCTCGTCCGTGCCGGCCTCCACTGATCCCTTCCACCGAAAGAGGCGACGCGGTGATTCCCGGTGAACTCCGCCGCGCCCTGGGCTCGGACCTGGGCGGCGCCTTCTACCTTCACGGCGAGGACGAGTTTCGCAAGAGTGAGGCGGTTCGTGGGCTGGTGGCGGCCCACCTGGATCCGGCCACGCAGGACTTCAACCTGGACCGACTCCGGGGCTCGGAGCTGGACACCGAGACCCTGGCCTCGCGGCTGGGTACCCCTCCCATGATGGCCGAGTGGCGGGTGGTGGTCATCACCGAGACCGAGGCCCTGGCCGGCTCCAAGCGCACCCGGGACCTCCTCATGGACGCGGCTCGGAATCCCCCTCCGGGCCTGGCTCTCATCCTCTCCTGCACCGTTCCCCCTCGTTCCTCGGCCCGCTTCTACCGGGACCTGGCCCGTCATGCCCGCTCGGTGGAGTTCAAGTCCGTTCGAGCCGATGACCTGCCGGGCTGGCTCATGGACCGGGCCCGGGACCATCACGACCGCACCATGGAGGAGACGGCCGCCCGGGCGCTGGCCGCTGGGATCGGGAGTGATCTGGCCGTCCTGGCCCAGGAGGTGGAAAAGCTGGACACCATGCTGGAGCCCGGTGAGCCCATCACCCCGGAGGTGGTGGAGCGGGCCGGAACGCGGTTGCCCCGACAGGACCGATGGGGCTGGTTCGATCTGGTGGCCGAACGCAAGTTCGAGGAGGCGATGAAGGGGCTAGAGATCCTCCTGCAACACGGAGAGTCCGGGGTGGGACTCACCATTGGCCTGGCCACCCATTTTCTGCGGTTGGGGGTGGCCTGCGACGGCGGGAAGAGGGCGCTGGAGGAGGTGCTTCCACGGCACCAGCGCTGGTTGGGGCGCAAAATCGGAGCCCAGGCCGGGGCCTGGAAGGTCGAGGAGATCGAGGAGGCGTTGACCGGACTCCTCCTGGTGGACCGCCTCCTGAAATCCAGTCCCCTCCCGGATCACCATTACCTTGAGAGCTGGCTCCTGGAACGAGCCGTGGGCACCCCCTCACAGGCTGCACCGGTCCCCTGAGGGGAGCCGATCTTTCACACCACCGAAGGAAGGCGTCATGACGAAGGACTTTCGGGACCACGGACGGCTGACGGGCCGAGCGACCAGGCTGGGGAGCATGCTCCTCGTGGTGGCGGCGCTGGCCGTTCCCTGGTCGGCCTCGGCACAGGCGGCGCTGGAGCCCATGGACGATCTCATGGCCGAAGGACGCTACGGGGAGGCCCGGGAGCTCCTGGAAGGCTGGTGGGGCCAACACGACGGGCAGCCCCCGCGTCAGGAGCTGGCCCAGGGCCTCTGGTACCGGGCCCTCCTCACCGTGGACGCTTCGCTGGCGGAGATGGACTATCGGCGGTTGGTGGTAGAGTTCCCGGGTTCGGACTACGCCGAAGAAGCTCTCCTTCGATTGGCCCGCGGGGCCGCCATGGTGGGAGACGTGGTCGCGGCCCATCGCTACCTGGACATCCTGGCCCAGGACTATCCCGGAAGTCCCCTTCGCCTGGAAGCCCGGTCGCTTCGGGAACAGCTGGCCGAGGCTCCGGAAGAGCGAGAGGACGCCCCCGAGGTCGATGCTCCGGGCGACGTGGAGCTCCCGGACCCGGCGGTGGCGCAGGATACCGTAGCGGAGGCGGCCGACGAGCCCCCGCCCGAGCTGGTGCCCGATCCCATCCCGGACCCCGCCGCCGCTGAAACCGTGGCCGCCGACACCGCGACCGACGACGCTCCAGCCGCCGACCGGGGGCCATACGCCGTCCAGCTGGGGGCGTTCTCCAGCCCGGACGGGGCCCGCGCCCTGGCGGAGGAGGCCCGTGACGAAGGGCTCGAGGTCCGGGTGGTGGTGGTGCGGGGAAGCGAGTTCTTCCGGGTCCGTCTGGGAGCCTTCTCCACCCGGGAAGCCGCAGAGGAGCGGGCGCGGGAGGTGGAGGAACTGGGATTCCAGACGGTGATCTCTTCGGATCGGGACCGGGAGGAGGAGCCGGACTGAGGGCTGGAGTCCGCCGGTCCCTTTACCGCGGGATGGGGGATGGGTAATATAGGGTAGGGGGGTATGGGCATGCCGCGCCCTGCTCCCCTCCGGCCCTCGGGCCTGTGTCACCGGCAGCGGCCCTCCAACCTCGGCCTCCGCATGTCCAGACCTCCCACCCATCCGACCTCCACCGACCCTTCTCGGACCCCGTCCCACGACGCCGGCAGCCGCGATGGGGGCGAGGCGCCGGAGCTCACCCTCCCGGTGGAGGGAATGCACTGCGGCGCCTGCGTGGGCGCGGTGGAACGGGCGCTCTCCCGGGTGGAGGGGGTCCGTGACGTCTCGGTGAGCCTGGCCACCGAGGAGGCTCGGGTTCGAGGAGCGCCGGAGCGGCTGGACGCCCTTGTGGCTGCCGTACGGGACGCGGGCTACGGGGTGCGCACCGGCTCCATGGAGGTGGGGATCCGGGGGATGCACTGCGCCGCCTGCGTGGCGTCGGTGGAGAAGGCCCTGGCCCGGGTGCCGGGGGTGGTGGAGGCCTCGGTCTCTCTCCCTGGCGAGCGGGCTGCGTTGAAGGTGGTGCCCGGCGTCGTGTCGTCGGAGGCGCTCCGGGAGGCGGTGGAGGGCGTTGGTTACGAGATGGAAGAGGTGGCCTCCGACGACGAGACGGACCGGGAAGACGAGCGGGCCGCCCGGCGGGAGGCGGAGACCCGGACCCTCTTCCGGAAATTCTGGGTGGGTGCGGCGCTCTCCGTTCCCATCCTCCTTCTGGGCCACCACGAGTGGGTGCCCGGCCTGAGGGACCTGGATCACGAGAGCGTCCGGGTCCTCTGGGCGCTGAGCGGAGTGCTCACCCTGCCCATCATGCTCTGGGTGGGCGGTCAGTTCTTCACCGGCGCCTGGGCGGCGTTGAAGCGGGGCCAGAGCAACATGGACACCCTGGTGGCGTTGGGGACGGGCTCGGCTTTTCTGTACTCGGTGGCGGCGGTGGGCGCCCCGGACCTCTTCCCCGAGGGCACGGCCCACCCCTTCTTCGAGGCGGCGGCGGTGATCATCACCCTGGTGGTGCTGGGCCAGGCGCTGGAGGCCCGGGCCCGGGGGAGCACGTCGAAGGCCCTCCGCTCCCTCATGGACCTGCGGCCTGAGACCGCCCGGGTGATCCGGGACGGGAGCGAGGTGGAGATTCCCGCCGGCCAGGTGCAGGCCGGTGACGTGCTGGTGGTCCGCCCCGGCGAGCGCATCCCCGTGGACGGCCAGGTGGAGGAGGGTCGAAGCGCCGTGGACGAGTCCATGGTCACCGGCGAGAGCATCCCGGTGGAGAAGGCCCCCGGCGACGAGGTGGTGGGCGGGACCATCAACCGCTCCGGGAGCTTTCGTATGCGGGCCACCCGGGTGGGCTCGGAGACGGTGCTGGCCCGGATCGTCCAGCTCGTCCGGGAGGCCCAGGCTTCGAAACCCCCCATCCAGCGCCTGGTGGACAAGGTCTCGGGGGTGTTCGTTCCGCTGGCGGTGGCCATCGCGGTGGTCGCCTTCGCCGTCTGGATGTGGTTGGGACCCGATCCGGCCCTGAACTATGCCATGGTGGTGGCGGTCTCGGTCCTGGTCATCGCCTGCCCCTGCGCTCTGGGGCTGGCCACTCCCATCTCGGTGATGCTGGCGGTGGGGAAGGCCGCCGAGCACGGGATCCTGGTGCGGA
>SLNQ01000346.1 GCA_007132965.1 Gemmatimonadota bacterium
ACTCCACGACCTGAGCCTGGCGTGGGCGGCTTCGGGCCAGGTCGCGCAGAGCCTCGTCCAGCTGGAGGACCTCCTCGGCTCGTCCGCTCGACCGGGCAAGCCCCTCGGCAAGCGGCACCAACACCTGGTCACCCCCGCGCTTCAGGGCACGCCGACGGCGGGCGGCCTCGACGAGCACCTGCCGCATCGCCCGGGCCACGATCCTCTTGAAGTGCAGCTCTGAAGCGGGCGCCAGCCGGAGGGAGGCGGCCAGCTTGAGGTAGGCTTCGTTGACGAGTGCGGTGGGGTTCAGCGTGGCGCTTGGCTCGTTCACGGAAACCGCAGCGGCGAGTCGGCGCAACTCGTCGTACGCCACGCTGAACAGGCGATCCAGGGTGGCCGGATCCGCGGGCTTGAGCCCCGGAAGGTTCTCCGACGTGGTGGGTGACCGCGAACCAGACATGGCCTTTCGCCTTGGCTATGAGGGGCCTCTGACGGTCTTGGGCGAAACTCTCCCAAGATACGGAGGGGGGGCACGGCCGGTCAAGAAAGATCCGGAGCGCGGGCGGAGTCGCGTCGGCCTGAGAGGGACATCGGGGACAATCATCCATCTCGGTGCCTTGGCTCGGGCTGGAGCCGGGAGGCGATGACCGAATTCTCGTCCCCGTCGCGCAATGTGGGCAACAGAAGCGTTCCCATCGACCGAGTCGGCTTAGAACCTCCTCAGGATTCTCGTTCCATGGCTCCCACCGTCGACCGCGGCACATCTGCCATGGTCCCCCCCGCCTTCATCATACATGTGACGGCGGTGCTCACCGTCGCCATGCTCCTCTTCCCGCCCTTCGTCAGCGTGAGCGGGACGGAATACGCCTTCGTCTTCACGGGGCCGGAATGGTCCCGGGCCATGGGCGTCTTCGGCGAGGAACTGGGACTGACGGCCCGAATCCACTGGGAGGCGCTGATCGTGCAACTCGGCGCCCTTTGGGCCATCGGCCTCGGCGCACGATGGTTCCTCACCGAACGGAGGGCGTGACCTTTCTCTCAATCCCGCGGCACATAAGAAGAAGCAATCCACGGCCAAGACCAACTGCCCCGGAGGGAACGCGTTGGAGAGCTCCAGGGCGAGCGCACCCAGGTTCCCGTCCGCGGCGGTCCCTCCCAAAGGGGTCCCAAAATGAGAAACCAAGTGTGTCCACCCTTGCGTCTGTCCGTGACACCCCTCTGGCTCGCCCTGGCGTTCGTCGCGTGCTCCGAGTCGGTCGACGTCACAGACCCGGGTCCCGATCGGACACCGGCCATCTCGGTCGCCGCCGCTTCCTCGGCCCTTGCGCTGCCGCAGGGAGAGCGCGCCACGGTTACAGTTACCGTCACTCGCTCGGGCGGGCTCACCGGGTCGGTCAACCTATCGCTTACCGGCACACCCACCGGCCTGACCACCACATTTGCGCCCATGTCGGTGCCAGCGGGCGAGACTTCGAGCGTGTTGACGGTCTCGGCCGGCGGCGCAGCGCCCATCGGGACCCACGAGCTCATCGTGCGGGCGAGCGGGGCCGGGGTCCAGCAAGCAACCGCCGCTCTCGGAGTGACAGTGGAGGAAGGGCCGACCTTCTCGATATCCCTGGATCCCGCTGTCGTGGACATATTCCTGTGGGATCACCGAAACGGGGAATGCTTACTGCTGGGGCCGGAACGACTACGGCCAGTTCGGCCAGATCGGGCAGGAGGGAGGCCCTACTGCCCTACCGGTAGATAAAGCGAGCGAACACACCTTCGTCAGTAGCTTTGGGGGTGCCTCCTTCACCTGCGGCCAGACCTCTCCTGGCGACGATTACTGCTGGGGACAGGGACACCGGGGCCAGCTCGGTGACGGGGTTGGCGGTACCACGGCGACGCCCGTCATGGTGGTGGGCGGACACGACTTCGATCACCTCTCCGGAGGGGCGAATCACACGTGCGCCGTGACGACGGCCGGGGACGGTTATTGCTGGGGCTGGGGTTCCGGGGGAATGCTGGGCACGGGCACGTCGGAGTCCAACGGCGCTCCGGTTCCGGTGACGGGCGATCATGTCTTCACCCGGATTTCGGCGGGAAGCAATTACAGTTGTGGCGTGACGACGAGCAGCGCGGCGTACTGCTGGGGCTCGAGTGTCCGGGGCGGGCCAGGTCATCCGCCCGAGACCAGCAGCCGTGTGCCGGTACGCGTTGTGGACCCGGAGTGAGGGTGCATCCGTCGGGTTGTGACGGAAGCTCTCCCGCCTCGCCCGAATCGGTCGGCGAGGGGCCCGAACCCAGGAAAGAGGGGGGCGGGGATTCAGTCACGCTCGCCCCGGCTCGAGGTGCGGTCCTTCACTAAACCGCCAGGGGACGCCACAGCCTGTTCGGTGCGCCGGGGGGGACAGATCAGGGAAAGAGGTCCATGTCCCACCGCCTCCTCCGTCCTTTCGGAAGGACCAAGGAGGAGGAGCAGGGGCATCCCACCCATTACACACGACACCTCGAGCCCGGGACAGGAGGTATCGATGTCCAAGCAATCGGTTACCCACATCCCATAGGGACTGGCGCTGGTCCTGACCCTCGTCGAACTCGAACCCACGACAGAGGCGCCTCCAACCGTCCAGCGGGTTGCCCGGTCCATTCCTGAGCCAGGACCTCCGACGGGTGCTCTACTTCCAGGCGGGTGACCTCTGGCGAGCCGAGCTGGGCTGGACGCAGCGCGAGTGCCGTATGAGAGGCGGTGCAGTACGCACACCAGCAGGCGGTGATCCACCGCGATCTCAAGCCCTCGAATGTGCTCGTCACGGATGAAGGCCGGCGGAAGCTCCTGGATTTCAGGATCGCGACCCGACTGGAAAGCTTCGACAAGGCCCCGGGACCGCCGTCGGTGACGGGCCGGGACCTGGACCCGGACGGGATCGGCCGGAATGCGTGGGCGGATCTGGATGTCCTCTGCCTCACCGCGATGCATGAGGATCCCCACCGGCGCTACCGCTCCGTGGAGGCGCTTCTGGGGGATCTGGAGTACTTCCGGCGGGGTGAACCATTGGAGGCTCGCGCCCACACCCTGGGGTGCCGGGCGGCGAAGTTCCTGCGCCGCAACCGCCAGCGGGTCGCGGCCGCGACGCTGATGGCCGTGACGATGGTGGGAATGACGGGGTACCATCACCGTTCGCCTGGCCGGAGAGCGGGACCGAACCCGGATCGAAGCAGAGAAGGCCGAGCGGGTCGGCGAGTATCTCATCGGCCTCTTCGAGGCGGGCGACCCGTACGCGGCCGACACCGACGAGGTGGACGTCCGCTCCCTGCTGGAGCGTGGCGAACGACCGGTGGAGGAGCTGGCCGATCAGCCGCTCGTCAAGGCGGCCATGCTGAACACCCTGGGGCGAGTGTACACCCAGTTGAGCGAGTTCGAGCGGGCCCAACCCCTTCTCCAGCGGGCCCTCGACCTTCGCAGCGCCGAAGGTGACCCCCTCGAGATCGCGGAGAGCCTGTCCAGCCTGGCGGGCTTCTTCGTGGACACCGGCCGGTACGACGAGGCGGAAGAGACGCTCCGGGAAGCCCTCTCCCTCCGGGAGCGGTACCTTCCGCCCAACGATCCGGCGCTGGTCGGCACGCTGAGCGAACTGGGCAGCGTCCTGAGCGCCCAGGGCCGGTATGCCACTCCATCGCGTCGCCCTGCGGATCCTCAGGACCATGGACGACCGCCCCAACGAACAGCTCGGGGCCGGCCTGAACCGCCTGGCCGTGGCCCTCTTCCAGCAGGGACGGTATGCCGAGGCCGAGCGGCACTATCGTGAAGCCCTGGCCGTGGAGGGGGCCGTCTTTGGACGGGAGCATTCGAGCGTGACCCGGACGATGGCCAACCTGGGGAAGCTTTACGAGGAGCTGGGAGACTACCCCGCCGCCGACTCCCTGCTCACCGAAGCCCTCCGCATCCGGCGCGCCACCCTGGGAAGCGACCACTTCGAAACAGCGGTGGGGCTGGGGCAACTCGCCACCCTGGTCAGCCTCATGGGGGATCATGAGCGCGCGGAAGGTTATTTCCGGGAATCGCTGGCCATCCGGCAGCGGATCCTGGCGCCTGCTCATCTCAACATCGGTACCACCCTGAACGACCTGGCCTCGACCTTGGAACGCCGGGGGGAATGCGACGAGGCGGCGATCCTCTACGGTCAGGCGGCGGACATCTGCCGGGAGGGTCTCGGGGCCCGTCATCGGTTCACGGCCATCGCCCTGGCGAACCTGGCCCAGGTGCTCCTGACGGGCGGTAACCCGGAGGATGCACATATCCACTACCTGGAGGCCCTCTCCATCCTGGAGGAGGTCCACCCCGAGAACCATCAGGAGCTCGCGTACAACCGGAGCCGGTTCGGAGGCGTGCTCATGGCCATGTCGCGATGCGAGGAAGCCGAGCCCCTCCTCCTCACGGGATACCAGACCCTGGAGGCGGAGCTCGGTCCCGACCATCCTCGAACCCAGGAGGCCGTCGGCCGCTTGGTGGAGCGGTACGAAGCCCGGGGCGAGCCCGAGCGGGCCGAGGCCTTCCACCAGGCTCTGTCCGAGGCCCAGGACGACCGGTCCTGATTTTCCGCCGGTGGGGGCCGGCCCTGTAGGGAAAGACCCGGGGACTGACTGTTTTCCAGGACCGTTTACGCAATGTAGACAGGCGGTCCCCGTCCACTGGCAACCCGGTCCTGGAAGGCGCACATGTATCTCTCCTGCCTCGGTTTACGTTCGCTGGCGGCGGCTTGCGCCCTCGCCCTCCTGCTCTCGGGCTGCTCGGGTGGCGATGGCCCGACGGAAACCAGCTCGGATCCCGGTCCGGATCCCGGTGCACAGTCTGCAGTCTCGGTCGTGCTCGGTTCGTCTTCGGTGTCGGTAACACCGGAGTCCAGCGCCACCGTGGCGGTGAGCGTGACGCGCTCGGGCGACTTCGCCGGCACCGTGGGCCTGTCCCTGACGGGTGCGCCGAATGGTCTGACGGGCACCTTCTCCCCGGCATCGATCCCCGCGGGCGCCACGGGGAGTACCCTCACCCTGTCCGCTGCGCAGTCCGTGGCACCGGGAACCTACAGCCTCACGATACGGGCCAGCGGACAGGGCGTCGCCGACGGAACCGCCGCCCTCCAGGTCGAGATCGAGGTGGTGGAGGGGGCCTGGAGCGTCCTGGGGGAGGGCACGGATGGGCCCGTGCATGCCATCGTGGTGGACGACGAGGGGAATGTCTATGTGGGTGGGAGCTTTACCCGGGCCGGTGGAGCCACCGTAAACAACATCGCGAAGTGGGATGGGTCGAGCTGGAGCGCGCTGGGGACGGGTATCATCGGGGGCTCACCCCAAACCACCTACGTCAATGCGCTCGCGCTGGACGATGACGGCAACCTGTATGCCGGTGGCCAGTTCACGACTGCCGGCGGGGTAGAGGCGAGGAATGTGGCGATGTGGGATGGGTCGAGCTGGAGCGCCCTCGGGGTGCCTCCCTTCGGGATCATACAAGAGGTCCGTGCTCTCGCGGCGGACAGCGAGGGGAACCTTTATGCCGGTGGCAACTGGCATGGTGTCGCGAGCGCCGACGTACGGCTCAAGCACATCGCCAAATGGGACGGCACGGCCTGGAGCGGCATCGGCGATACCTACGACGAAGACCTCTTCGGTCGAGTCAGCCAGGGTGTCAGTGCACGGGTCAACGCCCTGGTCATCGACGGGTCGGACAACGTGTACCTCGGGGGCGAGTTCACGACGGCTGGAGGCGAGACGACGGCCAACCGCATCGTCATGTGGGATGGTGAGAGTTGGATCCCTCTCGGCACGGGTCTTGATGGGAGCCCGGCCCTGGTCTCGGCCTTGGCACTCGATGAATCCGGCTCCCTTTATGCCGGGGGACACTTCACCGTCGCCGGCGATGTGATCGCAGACAACGTCGCGGTGTGGAATGGAGCCGAGTGGAGCGCCCTCGGGGGAGGCATCCCGGTAAGTTCTCTTCTGCAAAGGGTCCATGCATTGGAGACGGATGCGGCAGGGCGCCTTTACGCCGGAGGACGTTTCCTGCAGTCCGCAGGGGCACCGGCGGACCATTTGGCGACCTGGGATGGTGCCGCGTGGGGTCCCGTCGGAGAGGGCCTCGGTACACGAGTCCTGGCCCTTGCCACCGATGGTGCCGGCAACCTCTACGCAGGCGGGGTCTTCACAGGTTCCATCGCGAAATGGAGCAAGTGACCGGTCCCGCCAGCCGTTCAGAGGGCCTCCTCCCGATCCTGCCCACGCCCCCCGAGGAAGCGCCACGCCCCCAGGGCGATGGCCCAGAGCGCGCCGAGCTGCACGCTGAGTAGAACCCAGTGGACCCGGGCCGTGAGCCCCATCTCCTCACCGAAGACACCCAGCGCCCGGGACCATTCCGGTCCCCTCAGCGCGAAGGCATACTCGGTCCCGTTCAGGCTGAGAAAGGGCGGGAAGAGGATCATGACGACGGTGAGCACCGCCGTGACGTAAACGATGAAGGCGGAGGTGCCCATGGCGGTGGCGCCGGTGCCCCTGTTTCGATCCATGGAAAGCGGCTCCTGGCCTGGGAATCCGAGGCGGCCGAGGGGAACGCTTCGGCCACGCACATCGACTATTCCTCGTCCGCACCGCCGGGCGTGACGCGGTAGCGGTAGATCTCGCCGTCCTCCAGCGCGTAGTACTGAAGTCGCCCGTCGGGCAGGAAGACGTAGTCAAGTACGGCGGCGGTGGTGGTCACCTGCACGTTCCCGGGCATGGCCTCGCCGTCGAGCACCAGGAAGCGGCGGCGCGTCTCGTCGCTGGCCCGGTAGACCACGTGCCGGCCGTCGGGGCTGAAGATCGGCATCGCCTTGGGTCCGGAGCTGAACGTGTGGAAGGCGGGGTGCTCCTGGCCCTCGACGATCAACTGGACGTTGTGGAACGTCGTGTAGAAACCGGTGGTGATCGCGACACGCTGCCCGTCGGGACTGAACGCGATCGGGCCGGTGACATGCGTGCGGCCCGCAGGGCCGAGCATCGTGACATGCCCATCGACGTAGTAGCCACGGTGGCGCTGGCGATCCTCCAAGCTCCCGAGACCGAAGGCGACCCGCGACCCGTCCGGGCTGAACACCAGATCGTTGATTTCGTAGTACGTGCCGACGCCATTGCCATCGATGACGACGCGGTGCTCCTCCCGGCCCTCCCTCCCGACATAGGCGTAGCGGCTGCCATTGGGACTGAAGAAGGGCGGGATCTCGATGCCCTCATAACCGCCCGACTCCTGGCCGTCGACGATGACGAAGTGCCTGCCGCCCCGCGCGCCTTGCTGAGCGGTGTAGGCGTGGCCCCGGCCGTCGGGGCTGAACACGAACTGGCGGACGATGTCGTACTCCGGCCCGGCCTCGCCATCGATCACGTACTGCCGGCCGTGCCCGGTGTCGCGCTCGTAGGCGTAACGCCGGGCGTCGGCGCTGATGAACAGCGTCGGCCTCGCCTGGCCCCGAGGTGCCGGGGCACCCGCAGCAGCGCGGCCTTCGAGCGACTTCTCCTCGCCGTTCAGCACGAGCACCGTCCCCGCGCCCTGCCGGCCGCCGCCTTCGGCGAGCGAGGCCACATAGGCGACGCGCTGCCCGTCCTCGGCGAGATGCAGCCTCCCGAAGTCGTCGTGGGCGATGGCGGCGTACACCTTGCCCGGAACGCCGTTGTGAACCACACGTTCGCCGGAGCTGCCGGCCTCCTCGATGCGCTCGATGAAGGCGATATGCCGATCTTCGTCGGCGAACCAAGCCCACTGCGGGATGCTCTGGCCGAGCCCCCCCCCGGGTGGGGGATCCGCGGTTCGGCTGATGACCTCACCGTTGTCCAGCAGATAACGATGCCTGCTCTCCTGTCCACCCTCGGCACTGCGGAGGTCGAAGAGGATGTATCGGCCCGTGGGGCTCACCGCGAGGCCCGTGATGACACCGCGGTACGGCGCGGGCTCGCCATCGATCACGAGCTGATGCGGTGCCATGTGCTGGCGCTGGGCGGCAGGCTGGCCTTCCGGCGCGTCGATGGGTGCGGCGTACACGAAAACGGCGCCGTCGTCGCTGAAGGTCGGCGTCGCGACGGGCTGGGGATAGCTCGGCCCCGGCTCGCCGTCGATGACCAGCACGTACTCGCCACCGCGCCGGCCGACGTAGGCCACGCGGCTGCCATCCTCGCTGAAATAGAACGTCACCGCGTCCCGGGAAGTGCGGCTGCCCGCGGGCATCAGAGGCACGATCGCGTCGAATTCCGGGCCCATTTCGCCGTCGATGATCGCGGCGTAGCGGCTGCCGCTCATCGTCACCCATGCGATGCGCGAGCCGTCGGGGCTTTGCACGATGTCGTTGTGGCTCTGCGGGGCGGGGCCCATGTGCTCCTTGTCCACGTTGGGATCCCCAAGCAAGGCAAGTGAGATCGCGACCAGAGCTCCGGCCGCCAGATGGAGGGCGTGTCGTCGGTTGTTCATTCGAATCTCTCCGTTCAGTCGAAACGCCTGGGGTGGACACGAAGGTTCCGGCCCGACGAGCGGGGTCTCACCCCACCGGTCTGCAGGAACCGGGGACCGATCGGGTCGTCCCCGCAGCCGATGGCGAGGACGTCGAGAGCGCTGGGCGACGCCGGCACCGAGACAGGGGACTTCACGCCCCGGTCACCCGCAGGAGCTGTGCGGCCGGGCCCGGAACGTGGCGGCCAGTGGCACGAGCGTCCTGAGGCGACGCCCCTCCACCCACACCAGGCCGGGCCAGAGGAGTCCCTCGATCGTAGCTTCGACCTCCCCGTCGGGGGTGCGGCTGAGGTGGACCGTTCCGTGCATCGTGGCGGCTCCTCTCCCTGCCGCCCCCTGCGAGTCGAGGCGCTCGTACGGATCCGTTCCGGGAGCCGTGGATTCCAGGTTGAACTGCAAGTCGACCGTGCGAAGAGACACGGGCAGCGGTGTGGCCCGCTCACTTAGATCGGGGAGGTGTCCGGTTCGGTAGAGACCCTCGAGGGGCGAACTGGTGAACATCCGCGGCAACACCCATTCTCCCTCCGTCGGGAGGAGTCCCAGAACCTCGAGCGGGGAATGGGATCGATCGGTGTAGGCGAGCCTGAACCGAAGGTTCTCCCTCTCCTCTCCCGGAACGAAGAAGACGAGCCATTGCGGCAGACACTGGAGTTGCGCCTCGCCGGAGAAGCCGAACTCCTCGTAGGGGGCGGCAAAGGAGATCGCTCCGTGAGGGCCGACTACCGTCGGGGGCTCAGGCACCGTCCGAAAGAGGTGGACGATGGCGGTCTCCCAATCCTGGAAGGGCCGGTCCGCGTCATCGGTAAGCACGTCCCCGGGCGCATTCGTCAGGACGAACCCTTGATCCTGACGGACGCTGTCGTTGATGCATCTTCGATCCAGGACGAAGCACTCCACGGGATCCTGGAGGGCCGCGACGGGCGAAGGCCCCTGCGCCAGGAGCAGGAATCCGAAGCCAAGTGCTGATGCTACCCGAATGGGCCGTTCAACGTGCATGGGATCCTCCGGTTCAAGGTGGCTGTGGCCTCGATCGCGGAACGGGGGAGCCGGCGGCTCACGGCCTTGCAGCGATGTGTGAAGGTCACCTGCTCCGCAGGCATAGATCGCTGAAGCCGGTCGGGGGAAGACCGACCGGCGCACGGAACCGAGCGGCCAGCATGCCATCCCGATAACGGGCCTCGAAGCTTCCGGCGACCAACTGCTCCGAGGCGACGGTGATCGTCATGGAACTCCCCTCCCTCACGCTCGAGAACGGGCGTTGTCCCACGGGCGCGGGCATGCTGCGGGTCACCAGGGCCACTCCCCCCATCCCGAGTGGATGCTCCCCCCCGGCAGGCTCCTGGACCATGGCATAGATCATTCCCGGCCGGTTCGGAGGCGTGTCCAGTCCTTCCGGACAGAGCCAGAGCGTCCCTTGTCGCGTCAGCCATGCCACGCCCGAGTACCGGTGGGCGTCTCCGCTCGAGGTGAAGGTGGCCTCGAAGCGTCCGTCTTCGAGGGTAGTCGTCTCGACCTCCTGCGCCGCGACCGACGACGGCAGGATGCACACATGTGACACGGCCAGTACCAACAGGGCGCGAAGCCACGTTCTCATGATGATGCCTCCCATCCGGATCGAAGCCGACTCGGAGCGAGCGCACAGGGCGGACGTCGGCAGGGCCCGCGCCTGCCCACATTGCGTAACGGAGCCCGGAACTCGGTCACCGCCCCTTGTCGCAGGCGACGCCCGCCCTCGAGGACGTGCCCCTGATCGCCCCACGCCCGACTTCGCGCAATGTGGATACGCGGGGACACCGACCGTGGGACGGGCAACCGCGGCGGCTCCCGTGCTTCCCAACCGCGTCCGCGAAGGTCAAGGAGAGATGATGGACAAGCCATCCGTTTTCCGTTCCGCTCCCGGAGTGCTCAGCTCGCTCGCAGCCCTGTTCCTCGCGGGATGTTCGGACGGCGGCGATGTCACGGGTGCCGACACGGATCCGGGTCCGGAGCCGGCGATCTCCGTGGCGCTCGGGTCGACGACACTGGCGGTGACGCAGGGGCAGGAAGATTCGGTGGCCGTCACCGTGTCCCGTGCGGGCGGCTATGCGGGCGCTGTCGCTCTCTCGCTGGAGGGCGCGCCCAACGGGGTGACGGGAACCTTCGAGCCGGCGTCGGTCCCGGGCGGCTCCACCGCGAGTATGCTCCGGCTGTCCGCATCGGACCAGATCGAACCGGGCACGTACAACCTGACGGTACGGGCGAGCGGCACGGGGGTGAGCGAGCAGACGGCAGCGCTCGCCGTCACGGTGCGAGAGGCGGAGGGGTTCGCCGTGAGCGTGGAGCCAACGAGCCTGAGCGTGATGCAAGGCGCGAGCGAGAGCGCCACCGTGACCCTCACGCGGTACGGTGACTTCGCGGGCGC
>SLNQ01000141.1 GCA_007132965.1 Gemmatimonadota bacterium
AGTTGAAGCGTGGGCGGCTGCGGTTGCGGCGTGGGATGCTGCGATACCGATGTGGGCGGCTGTGATCGCGGCGTGGGCGGCTGTGATCGCGCCTTCAGCGCAGCGGTCGAGCCTTCAGCGCCGGCGATCGAGCCTGGGATATGGGAGCTTGGGAGTGGGTCCCCGGCCGAAGCTGCGGGATGAGGGTGTGGACGACTCCACGGGCGAGGTGCGTGCCGGCGTCCAGCCCTCGCCGCTTGCCGTTTCGCCGCACCTGTCCCGGGCCATCCTCCAGCGCTGCCATCACCGCCTCGTCCCGGGGCACCCCTTCCTCCTCAACCACCCGGAAGGGCGTGTCGACGCCAGGGGGAAGGAAATTCCGGGCCTCCGACGATGGGAACTCCTTCCAACCCTCGACGCCACCCCCCGCAATCCCTTGCTGACGTACTACTTAGAGAATCTACCCATCCCACTCCCACACCGCTGGCCCTCGGGTTGCACCCTCTCTTCGGTGACGCACGCATCCTCTACCGGGCAGCGTGACGTGCCCGTGGGGCAACGCAAGCGCTCGTCAGGCAACGTAAACGTCTGCCCCGTGCGGACAAACGTCGGCCGCGGGCGGGCAGACGTCCTGCCGCGGGCGAACCGCCGCGTGCGGACTCCAACGTTCGCAAACACAAAGGAGATCGATCATGTCATACATGGAGTCACGGCGAAGGCAGCATTCCAGCAGTCCCTGTGTTCCCAGGCGTACCCGCAGCACCCTCAACCGGGGCCCGGCGCTTTTGGCCCTCTCGGCCGTCTTCTCGATCCTGGTTCTCGTCCTCACCCCCACCGGGGCTATGGGCCAGGCTTGCATCGGGGGTCCCGCCATGAGCGGTCAGTTTACACTCGGGGCATACGCCGGTCTGGAGGACGTCGGCACGAGCTACGGCGTGGATTCCCGTTCCAACCTCCCGGGCCGGGTGGGCATGGGCGCCCGCATCGGCACCATCGATCTGGATGATACCGACGAGAACATCACCTCGGTGGGAGGCGACCTGGTCTTCCAGATCCCGCGACGCGGCGCCCTCAGTCTCTGTCCAGCGGTCGGAGTGGATCACGACTTCTGGAGTGGAACCTCCGGGGGCGTCGACTTCGACTTCACCCGCTGGGCCTTCCCTGTTGGACTTGCCATGGGAGGCCGGGTGGCAGGGGGCAACCTGATCCCCTCGGCCCGGGCCGGGCTGATCCACCAGCGCTTCAGTGGTGAGGCCGCCGCCGGACCCTTCGTGCTTCAGCGGGACGGAAACCAGTCCGACTTCTTTCTGGACGCCGGCGCCACCGTACACCTGGGGCCGGCGTATGGCCGGGCCGGGATCTACCGGATCTTTGACGATGAGGGTGACACGGTGATCCGTCTGAACCTGGGCTTCGTGTTCTGACGCTACCCACTGACACCCCTCTGGTTGGTGCCATCCCTCTCGTTGGTGAAGGGGCCGATCTCCAGGCCCGCTGTAGTCCACGTTCTTGTCGTGGGACTCACCGGCGAGAGGGACGGTGCCCGGGAGCCGAGAGCCGCGGCGGCTCGCGCACCGGGAACCCTATCCGCCGCATGAGGGTTGTGCGGGCGACGGCCCGGCGATCGGTCCGGCCTCGGTGCGCCTACCGCACCGCGCCCTCGGGGCCACATTTCGCTCCGGGTGATTGCACAGCAGCCCGCATACCGCGCACACGACTGCCGACGACCCTCCATGGCTTCACCTCTCCGCTCCGCCCTTCAGTGCGCACTCGGGCTGCGCCGCCCACACAAGGGCGCCGGAGCCCTTGTCCTCCTGCTTGCCGGCCTCCTCGGCCAGGCGCCACACGTTGAGGCCCAGTTCCAGCCCGCGGCGCTCCAGGTTGGAGCCGCCTATTTCGATGTCGGAGGCGACGCGCACGAAACAGCGGCCCTGGAGCTCACCTACCGACCGCACCGCCTCCGACTCTGGCGCGTATCCGCCCGTCTGGGAGGCATGTTCACCGCTCGACGCGCGGCCTACGCCTATGGAGGCCTCGAGGTCCCGCTTCGCCTCACCGACCGGACTCTCCTCAATCCCTCACTGGGCGCCGGAGCCTACCGACAGGGAGACGGCCCGGACCTGGGCAGCCCACTCGAATTCCGCTCCGGGATCGACCTGAGCCTGACCCTGGCCGAGGGGCACCAGATCACCGCCTTCCTCTACCATCTCTCCAACGCCAGCCTGGGCCGACGCAATCCCGGTGTCGAGGTCCTGGGCGTCGCGTACGCGGTGTCCTGGTAGCGTCCTGGTAGAAGGAGCGCAGGTAATCCCGGTTCAGGTTCCGGCCCCGCCGGCTGGCCCGGGTCCCGTGACGAGATTTTTCGGTGAGGATGAATACAGATAGCCTACGGAGCCGGAGCCCTCCCAGCAATGCGTCGAGCCCAGGGGGTGCTGGCGCCCGTCGGTCCGGAGCCCCATACTGATCGGGCCCCGGACCGTCCCTGGGGCGGCGCGGGATCCGCCGCCAGGCGATGTGGTGAAGGATCTCCCTTCGGGCATCGTAGACGGAGGTGGCACGGCCTCTGAGCGGGCGTGAACGACCTCCCTTCCACCGGAGACCCGGTATGCTGGCACTCTACGTCTTTGCGGCGGTGGTGGGACTGTCGCTCCTGGCGCTGGGCGCCCTGGGCGGAGAGGCGGGCCCGGACGAGTTCGAACTCCAGTTCGACGGCGACCTGGACGCCGGAAGCACCGATCTCTCATGGAAGAAGTGGTTCTCCATGCGCTCGGCGGCCTACTTCATGGCCGGGTTCGGGGGCACCGGGCTCCTTCTCACCCTCCTGGACGCAGCTCCCACCCTCACCCTGGGCCTCGCCCTCGTCATGGGCATCGCCTCCGGAGCCTTCGTCATCGCCCTCTTCGGGTGGCTCCAGACGTCGGAAGGGGGGTTCGCCGCGGCGGCCGACAGCTACATCGGCGCCCTGGGCGAGGTGCGGGTTCCCATCGGGAAGACGGCGCCGGGAAGCGTCGCCATCCAGCATGGGGGCCGCACCCTCACCATGCGTGCCCGTCCCCTGGGCGAACCGGACTCCGACCCCTCCACCTGGCGTCGCGTGCTGGTGGTCGACGTGGAGGACCACCGGGGGATCCTCCTGGTGCAGCCGGTGGGGGAGTTTCTGACCGACCCCATGGGCGACGACAACCCTCCCCCCTCCCCCTCCACTCCACCCAAAGGAACGTCCAATGGTTGAAATCGCAGTGGCCGTCGGATTCGTGGCGGTCATCGTCATCCTGGCCGCCGTGCTCACGGTGAAGAGCCTCATCGTTATTGTCCCCCCCAACCAGGCTGCCATCATCACCGGTCGCCGCACCGGAACCGGTGAAGAGAAGCGGAGCTATCGGACCCTGCGCGGAGGCCGGGCCCTCCGGGTTCCCATCATCGAGAAGGTGGATCGGATCAGCCTCTCCACCATCCCGCTGGAGGTCACCGTCCAGAACGCATACTCCAAGGGGAACATCCCCCTTTCCGTGCAGGCCGTGGCCAACATCAAGATCGCGTGGGATCCGCCCCAGGCCTTCGACAACGCCATCGAGCGGCACCTCCCCTTCAACCGAGGCGCCGTGGAGCAGCAGGCCAAGGAGACCCTGGCCGCCAACCTCCGGGGCGTGCTGGCCACCATGACGCCGGAGGACGTGAACGAGAACCGGATCAAGTTCGCCGAGGAGCTCCAGAAGGAGGCCCACGACGACATGTTCACCCTGGGCCTCACCATCGACACCATCCGAATCCAGAACGTCTCCGACGACGTGGACTACCTGGCGTCGGTGGGCCGGAGGAAGACCGCCGAGGTGGTCCGTGACGCCGAGATTGCCGAGGCCGTCGCCAGGGCCGAGACGGAGGAGCGCTCCGCGGAAGCCGATCGGCAGGCACGAATTGCCCGGGCCAACGCCGACGCCGAGGCCAAGGAGCGAGAAGCGGAGGCCATGCAGCGCGCCCGGATCGCCGAAGCCGACGCCGACGCCGAAGCCAAGGAGCGGGAAGCCGACGCCCTCCGCCGGGCCGACGTGGCCCAGGCCCAGGCCGATCTGGCCATTGCCGAGGAGCGGAACCGGCTTCGGGTCAAGCAGGCCGAGTTCGACGAGGAGGCCATGAGCCGCGAGCGGACCGCCGAGGAGCGCGCCCAGCTGGCCGAGGAACGGGCTCGCCTCGAGACCCAGAAGCAGCGGGCCGAGACGGAAGAGGCCCGGCTCGACGCCGAAGTCCTCCGTCCGGCCCGCGCCCACCGGGAGGCCGCCGAGGAGCGGGCCCGGGGCGAGGCCGCGCCCATCCTGGAACGAGGCCGGGCCGAGGCCGAGGTCCTGGCGCTCCTCACCGACCGGATCCAGGCCGGAGGCGACGACGCCGTCACCATCCTGGTGCTGGAGAAGCTCCCCGACCTCCTCCGCACTGCGGTGGACTCCACCCGCGACATCGCCATTGAGCGGCTCTTCGTCATGGACCAGGGCGACGGCAACGCCGTGGGCAACGCCGCCAACCAGCGCCTCCGGGCGGCGGCGGGACTCATGGAGCAGGTGACGGGCTACACCGGCCTCTCACTGGAGGACCTCCTCTCTGGAGTGGGCCGCGGAGGCCGGGTGACGACTCCCGTCCCCGCCCCGCCGGAAGGGCCGAACGGAGACGAACCCGCTGCCGCCGCGGAGTGACGGCCTCGGACAGACTTACTGATCGCCCCGCCGCCGCGCTCCCGAACGGACCCCCGCAGGTCGGGGTAGGTCGGTGCAGGACGGGCCATCTCGGCCAGAGGCCAAGCGCACCGACAGCCGCACACCGACCATGAGCGCATACAAGGGTACCATTGGTATTCTCACCGGCGGGGGGGATGTCCCCGGCCTGAATCCGGCCATCCGGGCCATCACCATCCGGGCCCTGCGGGAGGGGTACCGGGTGGTGGGCATCCGGCGAGGGTGGGCCGGGCTGGTGGATCTGACGCCGGCCGACGACGCCGACAACCGGCACGCCTTCCAACTCCTCACCGAGGACGTGGTGAACCGGGCGGGGCGCACCGGCGGGACCTTCCTCCACACCTCCCGTACCCGCCCCAGCGCCCTTCCCCGACCGCTGGTGCCGGATCGGCTACAGGACCGCTTCACCGACGACACCAACGACCTCACCGAGGTGGTCCTGGAGCACCTGGATTTTCTAGGTGTGGATCACCTCATCCCCATCGGAGGTGACGACACCCTGAGCTACGCCCAGCGTCTGCACCAGGAGGGGGTGGCCGTGGTGGCCATCCCCAAGACCATGGACAACGACGTGCCGGGCACCGACTACTGCATCGGGTTCAGCACCTGTGTGACCCGCACCATCGAGCTCACCCACCGCCTCCGCACCACCGCCGGCTCTCACGAGCGCTTCCTCGTCCTGGAAGTCTTCGGCCGCTACGCCGGCTTCACCGCCCTGTTGCCCACCATGGCGGGGGCCGCCGACCGTTGCGTGATCCCCGAACACCCCTTCGACATCGAGCACCTGGTCGAGCTGTTGAGCTATGATCGCCGGCGTCACCCCAGCACCTATTCGGTGGTCCTGGTGTCGGAAGGCGCCCGAATGAAGCACCAGGAGGGGCTCACCTTCGAGGGCAACGAGAGGGACATGTACGGCCACCGCAAGCTGGGCGGTGTGGGTGACGACGTGTCGGCCCTCCTGAAAGAGCTCTCGCCCCGCTTCAATCAGGGTCGGAGGGTCAACGTGGTCAACCAGCGCCTGGGCTACCTGGTCCGTTCGGGCGAGCCCGACGCCATGGACTCCATCGCCCCCATGGCCTTCGGCAACCTGGCCCTGGACCTGATCCTGGAGGGCGTCTCGGGCCGCCTGGTGAACGTCCGGGACGGCGTGTACGGCAGCGTGCCCCTGGACGTGGTGAAGGAGCCGGCCCGACGGGTGGACGTGGAGCGCTTCTACAGGGCCGACCGACTTCGCCCCGACTACCGGAGCTTCGACGGCCTCCCGGTGCTCATCATGACGGGCCCCGGCGCGAACGGGAGTTGAGAAGCATCCAGGCGTAGAGCGCCCCATTCAGCACCAGGACCCCCACTCCCATGACGATCTGGTGCATCCGGGTGAGCCCCGCCGGATAGAGGATCCCGGCAATGTAGTGCTCGATGAAGCCGGTGTCGTAGCCCTCCGCCCCCCCCAGCCGCAGGAAGTGGTTCTCCAGCGGCGTCAACGGGCAGATCCAGCCCATGAGCGAGATGAGCGCCCCCCACACGAAGGCGGGAACGTGGAGAAGCGCGATCCATCGCCGCCACATGACCAGGAAGGCGCCGAAGACCACGAAGAGGAGGAAGGCGAAGTGGACGAGCATCGTCAGCTCCGCCAGGATCCGGTAGATCATGGCCGGCGACTACATTACCGGGATTCCTTCGCCCTCCAGCTCCACGGCCCAGACCCCCGAGTTGGTGTCGGTGAAGAAGATCCGGCCCTTGAAGGGCATGGCGCTCCAGACCATGGGTGAGTTGGGCACGTACCCGATGGGATCGGCGGAGCGGTACACGGCGATCTCCCGGCCCTGGGTGTACAGGTTGCCCATGAGCTCGCCCGAGACGTCCACCACCCGCAGACCGCCCTCGTAGTAGGCCTGGTAGAGGACGTCGTCCTCCACCCAGATATTGTGGGTGCCGTACTCCGGGACCTCGTAGCGGGCCACCATCTCCGGCTCCTCCGGGTCGCTGAAGTCGATGATCTGAATGTAGCCGGCGGTGCTCAGGATGGTGCCGCCAGTGCTCGTCTCCGGGTCGTAGGGCACCTGGTAGTTGCCCGGCACCCCCTGCCACGCCAGGCCCCGGCGATTCATGATCTCGTCACCGATGAAGAGGTAGAAGTTCCCCGTGGACTCCTGGTAGTAGGGAAAGACCGCGTGGGTGCGCCCGTCAGGGACGATGTAGGAGTTGATATGGACCGGGTTCTCCAGGCTTCCGCCCCAGGCCCCGTTGCCCACGTCGTACGCGATGACCCCGCACCCCCACTGGGCCGAGTAGGCCACTCCGTCGTGCACCCACACGTCGTGGATGCGGCAGTCCTCGTGCTGCACCTCACTCACGATGTACGGAGCGTGGATGTCCTCCATGTTCAGGATCACATACTTCTCCCCCGCCGAGAGGGCGAAGACGTGGTCGTCGGTGGGGAAGGCGTTGTGAACGCCTCCGGTGAGGCCGTCGGTGAACTCGGTGGCGACAGTGGGATGGGCCGGCGTCGACAAGTCCAGGATCACCAGGCCGTTCACCCGGTCCGAGGCTCCTTCCCGGGTGAGAGTGGCGAAGCGGGCGTCCGGCGAGACCTTCACGTCGTTGATGGATCGGGCGTCCACCTGAATGGAGTCGGTCTTCACCATGTTGGCCGGATCGGTCACGTCAAAGACGTAGGCGTGCCCGTCGGACATCTTGGCGCCGGTGATGACGTAGTCCCGGCCGTCCACGCCTTCGAAGACCCAGAAGTCGGTGGTCCTCACCTGGTCCTGCCGGGCCTGACCGGACACCTCCAGCTCCCGGACCACCTCCCGAGGCACCGCCTTGAAGGCGTGGCGGGCGCTCAGCGGTCCGGCCGTAGCCACCACCGCGTGCTCGCCGGGCACGTCGGCCACCACCCGGCCGTCGGCCACCTGTCCGGGTGCCGCAGGCGCCCGGATGTCGGCAGGGGCTCGGTACCGGTGAGACCACTCCACCGGCAGATCGTCCACCACCTCGCCGTCTGCGTTTCGAGCCACCGCCCTCAGCGCCTGGACGTCACCGGTGCGGACCTCGGGACTTCCACCCTCCAGCTCCAGCGACACGGCGGGAAAGCTGGACACGTCACGGCTCCAGACCCCGGTCACCCCCTCGTAGGTGGCCTCCACCTGCACCGACCCCGCCTCGAGGGCCGTCACATTTCCGAACCGGTCCACCTCCGCGGCTGAACCCTCGCCGACGGACCACCGGACCTCTTCCACCTCGGGTCGTTCGGTCCCGTCGGCGTGGAAGGCGGACACCTGGAAGCGCTGGGTCGTGCCTTCGTAGAGCCGGTGCGGCGTGGCCGGCTCCACCCGCACCTCGGCTACCTCGGGCCACACCACCTCTACCGGTACCCGCAGGCTCAACGGCTCCCGGTCGCTCTCGGGGTCCACCACCTCGGTCACCACCAGACCGTGGCTTCCCACCCCCTCGGCCCGCACGATCCCGTCGGCGTAGCTCACGCCGCCCCGCGGGCCCGTCACCCGGAGGGCCACCTCCAGAACGTTCCCGTCACGGTCCTCCACCCGGAGCTCGATGGGAGCCTCGGCGCCCCGCTCAAGGACGAGCTCCGCGGGCTCGGCCACGATCCGGTGCGGCTCGACCTCCTGGGCCTCCACGGAGAGGACCATCAGGAGCGTCAGGAGGAAGGCCGCCACCAGCGCCAGGGCACCTCGCCGGACTCGTCGGTGTGGGACTCCATTCGCGGGGCGGACCAGGCGGGAGGTGTTCATCGGGAATTCGTCTCCGGTGAGTCGGGTTGGGCTTCCATTGCCTGTATATTACGGTTTCCGGTCATGACACCGACAGGGGTCAGCCCGCTGGATCGCTTCTTCAGCCCCACATCATGCTCCCACGCCGTTTCCACCGCCTCCGCGCCGTCCTGGATCGTCGCCAGCCTGACCTGACCGTGGTCATGGAGAAGGTGCACAAGGCGCACAACTTCTCGGCCATCCTCCGGAGCTGCGATGCGGTCGGCGTGCTGGAGGCCCACGCCGTGCCCCCCGAGGGCGGCCTCACCCTGCACCACGACACGTCCGGCGGATCGGCCAAGTGGATCCGGGTGCACCGGCATCCGGACGGCGCCACGGCCATCCGGCACCTCCAGGCCTCGGGCCACCAGGTGGTGGCCGCCCATCCGGCCGACGACGCGGTGGACTTCCGGGAGGTGGACTACACCCGCCCTACCGCCCTTCTCATGGGCGCGGAGCTCTGGGGGGTGAGTGAAGAAGCCCTGGCCGCTGCCGACGTGGCCGCCACCATTCCCATGGTGGGAATGGTCCGCTCACTGAACGTATCGGTGGCCACCGCCCTCTTCCTCTACGAAGCCCAGCGACAGCGGATGGCCCGTGGCATGTACGACGAATGCCGCCTTCCTGCAGGTCGCTACCGGGACCTCCTCTTCGAATGGGCCTACCCGGAGCTGGCGAAACGATACCGGGTCCAGGGGCGGGCCTACCCTGAGCTGGGCCCCGACGGAGAGCTCCCGGACGACGTCTGACTCAGGGGGCCAGCCGCTCCACCGTCCAGTCGCCGCCGCCTCGACGATACAGGAACCGGTCGTGGAGTCGGTGCGCTCCGGCCTGCCAGAATTCCACCTCGGCAGGCACCAGGCGGTAGCCTCCCCAGTGGTCGGGTCGGGGGATCTCCTCTCCTTCCAGTCGCGCCTCCATCTGCCGGTATCGGGCCTCCAGCTCCTCCCTTCCCCCCAGGGGCCGGCTCTGATTCGAGACGGCCGCCCCGATCCGGCTCCCCCGGGGCCGGGTCTGGAAATAGGCCTCCGAATCCTCTGCCGACACCTTCTCCACCGTGCCCCGGATCCGGACCTGCCGGGCCAGGTCGTCCCAGTAGAAGCTCAGGGCCGCCCTGGGGTTTGCATCCAGCGCCTCTCCCTTCGCCGACCGGTAGTTCGTGTAGAAGGTGAAGCCCCGGGCGTCCAGCTCCTTCAGGAGCACGACCCGCCCGTCCGGCATCCCCTCGGGGGTGACGGTGGAGAGGGTCATGGCGTTGGGGTACTCCATTCGGGACAGCTCACGGGCCTCCTCGAACCATCGGGCGAAAAGGTCCAGGGGATCGTCGGTGAGGAGGCTGGCACGGAGGGGAGGAAGAGTGGCAGGTGTGGTCACGTGGAGGGGTCTCCGGAAAGTCGAAAGAGTTCTCGGGCGTTGTCAGCCATGACCCTGCTCAGCTCCTCCTGGGCAAGGGTCCCGGCCAGGGCCACGCGCAACGCGCTGTATCGCTCGTAGTGGCCCTCCCCAAAATAGGTGGCATCGGTGCCGAAGAGGACCCGGTCCGTCCCCACCGTCCGTACGGCCTCCAGGACCACCTCCACCGGGGCCTGGGCCGTCTCCAGGTAGAGCTCGGCGTCACCTCGGCTAGAGGCGCAGGCCACCGCCTCGATGGCGGGTTCGTGGGGCCCTCCGAAGCCCATGTGGTACAGCACCACCGGCACCCTGGGGTGTCGCCTGGCCAGCGCCAGGATCCGGGCCGCCGACGCCGCCTCGCAGGTGCCGTCGCAGTGCACGACCACCGGGAGTCGGTGCCTTCGGGCCAGCTCCATGTATGGATCCACTCGGGGGTCGTCCGCCTCGAATCCGTTCATCTCGGGGTGCAGCTTGATCCCCACGAAGACCCGGTCGGTCCAGCGGTGGGCTACGTCCGGATCCAGGCGCTCGTTCAGGAAGGGCTCCAGCATCTCTGCCGCTCCCGACTCGGGCCGGGCCCAGAGGAGCCCCCGGATTCGGTCCGGATGCCGCCGCACCAGCTCGAGGCAGTAGCGGTTCGCGGCTGCCTCGTCGAGACCCCGGGTCTTTCCCGGCACCGCGGCTCCGTCGATGTTCGACACCAGAGCCAGCGCCACCCCACCCTGGTCCAGCTCCGACAGAAGCGTAGCTTCAGAGAGGTCGTACCCTTCGAAGCTGCCCACGTGTGCGTGGCAGTCGATGGTTTCAACCTCTGACAGCGTCGCCAATGGAGATCCTCCTCGATCCAGGCAGCACAAGGGTCCGATGGGTCATCCCGACCCCCGAAGCCGGTTCAGGGTTCCGGTGTCGGGAGTCCTCGGGGCGTCAGTGCTGACCCCGGGACATCCTCGTCTCTGGCAGGGCTTCGAACTCTTCTTCCGGCCCTGGCTTCAGAGCCGACTCCAGGGGATCCACCTGGCGGGCCTCCCGGCGCCGGCTTCCCTGGGGCCGGGTCCACTCATCCTGTCGGCCAATCATGTGAGCTGGTTCGACGGCTTCCTGGTGCGCGAGGCCCAGCGCCACCTCAGGCCCCGGGCCCTCTTCCGGACGCTGATGCTGGCGTCGGAGCTGGAGCGATCCCGGATGCTCAGGGCTCTGGGCGGCATCGGCTTCGACCCCGAACGCCCCCTGAGCCTCCGGCGGCCCCTGCGCACCCTGGCCGGCCTTCGGACCGCCGGGCTCGTGGTAGCCTTCTTTCCCCAGGGCCGCATCTACCCCTCCTTTCGGCGGCCCCTGGGGTTCGAGCCCGGTCTGGAACTCCTGAGCCGAACCCTCTCCCCCTGCACCGTGGTGGGCCTGGGGCTCCACCTGGAGCCCGGAAATCAGGTGAGGTCACGGGCCTATGTCCATGGGACTACGCCTCTTAAGGTGCCTGGGGGACAGGGGGCCCAGGTGTCCCGGGTAGAGGAGGAGATCCACCGAGCCCTGGACCACGTGCATGATCACCTGGCCCGATGGGGCGAGGAGGCCTGGACCCGGTGGCCCACAGACCCCGGAGACGCGTTGCCCGGTACGTAGACCCTACTCCTCGATCCGTCCCACCTGGTGACGCAGTGAGTCCTCCAGGTCTTCGAAGAGGAAGGCGTAGCCCGAGGTGAGCGCCTTCTCGGGAAGCACTCGCTGGCCCTGCAGGAGCAACTCCCGCCCCATCTGCCCCAGGAGCGCTTCGATGGCCAGGGCCGGTGCCGGGAGGATCGTCATGCGGCCCAGAACGCGGCCCAGGGTGTTGGTGAAGGAGGCGTTGGGAACCGGATTGGGCGCCGTGGAATTCACGGCCCCCCGCAGTTCGGGTGTACCCATCACGTGCAGGATCAGCCCCACGTGATCGTCCAGGTCGATCCATGACATGTACTGCCGGCCCGATCCCAGGCGGCCGCCCAGCCCCAGCTTGAACGGCAGGAGGATCGTCCCCAGCACACCGCCTGACGGCGAAAGGACCAGCCCGGTGCGAAGGTGAACGGTGCGAATCCCCACGGCCCGGGCCGGGTGCGTGGCCTTCTCCCACCGCCTGCAAACCTCCGCCAGGAATCCCGTGCCGGGCTCCGCCCCCTCGTTCAGGGGCTCATCTCCCCTGTCGCCGTAGTAGTCCACCCCCGAGGCCGAGATCAGCGTCCGGGGCGGCTGTGTCAACTCGGCCAGGGTGCGGCTCAGGAGCGCCGTCCCCTCTTCCCGACTCCTGAGAATGGCTTCCTTCTTGGCGGCGGTCCAGCGAATCCCGGCGATGGGCTCGCCGGCCAGGTGCACCACGGCGTCCACCCCTTCCAGCGCCTGGGCGTCGATGGTGCCGGCGGCCGGATCCCAGTGGGCCCAGTCGTCGCCCTTGCGCCGGCTCCGGCTGATCCGTACCACCCGGTGCCCGCCACTCCGCAGAAAGTGAACCAGCGACGAGCCGATCATTCCGGTGCTTCCGGTCACCGCCACCTGCAGGGGTCCCGTGCCCCGATACCGTCGATGAAGCTCCAGGTCGTTCTTCAGCCGGCGGGCCCGGAAGGCGAAGAGCCGCTCCAGGGTCCGCTGAATGAATCCCTCGGAGAAGGTCCGGCCCAGCGATCCCATGGGCGGAGCCCAGTCCACCACGTCCTCCACCGCCGAGCGCCCCTCCCCCAGCGCTTCGAACCGGTGTTCGTGCCGCCAGCGGGCGAATGGACCGGATCGCTGCTCGTCCACGAAGAGCTCGTTCTCGCGGAACTCGGTGTGCGCCACCTCCCACTTCAGCTCGGCCGGTCCCTTCTTCAGACCCAGGACCACCCGGCCACCCACCTCAATGCCCCCCTCCTGCTCCCGCACCCGGAGTTCTTCCCAGGGCGGGGTCAGCCGTTGGAGGGCCCCCGGTCGGGTGTGCCAGTCGAAGACCTCTTCCACCGGATGATCCAGTTCCGTGCGATGGCTGAAAACGGGCATGGGGGGAGCTGGGAATAGGTGGAAAGCGTCAATCGCCGAAGCGTTCGAGGTACTCGTCCAACCTCACCTTGCGTCGGGTGCTGGCCGACGTCATGGAACGGACGGTGCCGAAGACGGGACGCTCGGGCCAGCCCCGATCATAGCGTCCCAGCACCCAGAAGATCCCCGACGTGGAGTTGGGGTTCCGTCCGTCCACGCCCCAGCGGTTGTTCAACTCCAGCATGATCTCCAGTGCGTCACGGGGGTGGGGGGACCACTCCAGGATCTTCTTGCCCCAGAGCATCCGGAGGTAGTTGTGGATGACGCCGCGCCGGCGGAGCTCCCGCTGGGCCGCGTTCCAGAGGGGGTCGTGGGTCCGGGCCTCCTCGAATTCCTCCCGGGTGTACAGGTGGGGGCGAGGGTCGTCGGCATGCCGGGTGAGGGTCGCCCGGGCCCACTCGGGGAGCGTCTCCCACGACTCGTGGTCGCCCTTGCGCCAGGCCGTCAGGTACCCCATCTCGCGCCAGGTCACGATCTGATCCAGGAAGGCCTCGGCGTCCGTGGACAGTCCCCACCACCCGTGGCGCTTGCCGTGCGTCTCCGACCCCAGGTCCGCCGGGGTCCAACCCTCCCGGTCCAGGACCGCCTCCACCACCTCCCGGCTCGAGATGTGACCCCAGTGGAGGTAGGGCGAGAGGCCGCTGGTCCGATGGGCGTCGGGATGGTTTCGCTCTTCGGCATACCCGCAGATCCCTTCCTCCAGAAACCGCTCCAACCGGGCCCGGGCCGCTCTGCGTCCCCCCTTGAAGGGCACTGGTGGTACATGGTGGTCGATGGGAAGCGAGGCGAACCCTCCATCCTTCAGGAGGGCGTCATCGGCGGGAGGCCACCGACGCCTCACCTCCGCAGGAAGCCCGGGAAAGGCCGGGAGCGGGTCTCCCACCAGGGGCCGGGCACCCGGGTCCGCCTCCAGGTGCTCGGGGAGAGCCTTCTGCAGGTACCTCCGGAAGGAGTACGCGGTGGTAAAGTCCCGGTCCGGCCAGGCCAGGGGAAGGAGCCCGTTGGCGTCCACCGCCTCCAGCCGCACCTCGAGGGCCCGTCCCGCCGCGGCCACCATGCGGGGGAGAAAGAAGGAGGGGAATTCGTCGGTGACCACCACCGCAGCAGGCGAGGCCAGCGCCTCGAGGAGGCCCTTACCGGCTCCCACCGTCGGTTCCACGTAGGGATAGTAGGCGGCCCGGTTCCCCTCCAGCCGATCCCGATGCTCGGCCATCCCGTCCAGGCAGAACCGGTGGAGCCGATCCGAGGCCCATCGATAGTCCACCCGAAGCGCCTCCAGGATCAGGAGGGGGAGGCCCAGCTGCCGGGCCCATGTCACCGCTCGCTGGAGCGCCGGGTTCCAATCCAGGCGCCGAGCCGAGGTCATCCAGTAGAGGACCCATCGGCCTTCACCTCGAACCGGGGCCTCGTTCACCCGCCGGATTCGGGCCCGGTTCGACGCCGAGTCGAGGGCCGGTTCGCTCATGGATCGTCTGGCTCCGTTCCGCTGGCTCCCGGGTCGCCCAGGTGGCGGGTCAGAACCTCGTTCAGCCGCTTCGCCACCTCCCTGTCCTTGTAGACCGTCCCTGCCGGGGCCCGGGTCAGGGCCTCCAGCTCATCGTCGGGGAGGTCGCCTCGAACAAAGAAGAGCGCCGGGACCCCTTCCGGCGCCGCAGCCGTCCGCAGGCGGTCCGCCAGGTCGAATCGCCGTGTCAGCGGGGACCGCAACTCCATGACGATCAGGTCCACGCCGACTCTGCCCACGAACCGGAGTGCCGCATCGGCCTCTTCCACCGAGTGCACCACCAGGCCGGCCTCCCGAAGGATCCGCTGAATGACGAGGCGCCGCTCCCCCTCCACCTCTATCACGAGGGCCCGCCCCCCTCCCCCCTGCAGGCTTCGCTGGAGCGCCTTCGTTACATCGCGATGCACGGGCGGATCGGCGATGACGTCCACCACCCCTGGAGCTCGACTCCCCGTCGTCCCTCCCGCCGACATGGCCACCATCACCAGCGGAACGGAAGCCAGGGTCGGGTCGTTTCGCATCTCTTCCAGAAGCCCCCATCCGCTCATGGAATCCATGAACAGGTCGCAGGTCACCACGTCGGGCGACCGGTTCCTGGCCAGGGCCAGGGCCTCTGAGGCACTGGCGACACCCTCAGCTCGGCACCCCAGCGCCTCCAGACTCTCCACCAGGACCTGCTGGGACTCCACGTGCGACTCCACCACCAGCGCCTCCCTGCCTTTGAGGACCGGAGGCGGTGCCTTCGGGTGTATCGGTCCCCGGGCTCGCTCCGGCTTCGAAGGCAGCGGCGCGGTGCGCCCCGCTCCACCCCCCGGAACCGCCTCCTTTCGCTTCTCCCCCTCCTTCGTCCGGCCCGGTGACCCGGTGCCTTCCGCCTCCCCGGCCCCGGCCCCCACGTTCAGGTGAATGGTGAAGGTGGACCCCACACCCTCCTGGCTGGAGACCGACAACTCGTGGCCCATGAGTCGGCAGAGCGATCGGGAGATGGTGAGCCCCAGTCCCGTTCCACCGAATCGGCGGCTTGTGGTCCCGTCGGCCTGGCGGAAGGCCTCGAAGATTCGCCGGAGGCGGTCTTCGGGAATCCCGATCCCGGTGTCGCGGACGTGGATTCGCTCCGGCTCGCCGGTGTCCGGATCGGCCTCCACCCGCACCTCCACCTCTCCCTCCTCAGTGAACTTGATGGCATTGCCCACCAGGTTGATCAGCACCTGTTTTAGCTTTCCCGGGTCCGTCTGGATGGGTCGCGGGGGCTGATTCCAGCCGTGTCGCAGCTCCACATCCCGATCCGCCACCTGGCCCTCCAGCTCGTCCATGAGGGTGGGGATCAGCTCCCGGAGATCCACCCGCTCTACCTCCAGTTCCATCTTCCCCGACTCGATCTTCGAGAGATCCAGAATCTGGTTGATCAGGCTCAGAAGGTGCTTGCCGTTGGCCAGAATGCGCTCCAGGAACTCCCGGTCCCGGGCCGGCATATCGCTGTGGCCCCGCTTCAGCATGAGGTTGGCGAAGCCAATGACCGAGTTCAGGGGCGTTCGGAGCTCATGGCTCATGCTGGCCATGAAATCGCTCTTGGCCCGATTGGCCTCCTCCGCCTCGCTCTTTGCCTGTCGGAGGGCCTCCTCGACCTCCCGCCGGCGGGTGATGTCCTTGCTGAAGACCACCACCCCACCGGGACCCTCGGGGGTTTCGAAGGGATGGAAGTAGAGCTCGTAGAACCGGAGAGTGTCGCCCAGCTTCTCCTCGCGGCCCGCCACGAAGCGGTTCCCTGCGAGGGCCCGGTCGTAGCAGTTCCGGAACCAGCCCACCTCCCAGGGCGCCACCACGTCTTCCACCGGATCGCCTGGCTGTGGAGCCCTGCCCGTCAACGCCTCCACCGTGAGGGCAAACGCGGTATTGAAGGTCACCAGCCGATGGTCGATGTCCACCGACCAGATGGCGTCCCCGGTGCTCTCGAACAGGGCCTCCAGGTTGGCCTGCGATCTGGCCAGTTCCCGCTCGGCCTGCGCCTGCTCGGTGATGTCACGGAAGATGGTCCGGGTGGCCACCGGCGTCCCGTCCCGAAAGCGACAGGTGGAGCTGCCGGCCAAGGCCACCGCCTCTCCGTCCGCGGCCTGGAAGACCACCTCGAAGCCCTCTACCGCTTCGCCCTCCAGGACCCGCTCCAGGATCTCCCGGAAGGCGTCCCTGGACCGGGGGTGGACCACCGAGAGGATCTGCATTCCCTTCACCTCTCGGTCCATGTAGCCCAGGGTCCGCTTCCACGTGTGGTTCACGTAGAGGATCCGCCCCTCCGGATCGGTGCTCTGGATCAGGTCATTGGCATGATCCAGAAAGTCCTGAAGGCGCTCCTCGCTCCTCTGTAGAACCTCCTCGGCCTGCCGACGAGTGCGCACCTCACCGGCCAGGGCTTCATTGGCGGCCACCACCGCCTCGGAGCTCTCCACCTGCTGCCTGAAGGCCAGACGCACGCTGGCCAGAAGTCCCACCAGGGTCATGGCGTAACTGCCGAGCTTGACGACCCTGCCGACGAGTTCCGGAAGGTCCAGCGGAACCTGGGAGGGAGCAACGAATCCCACCTGGGCCAACACGCCCGCCAGTAGCGAGCACACCAGCCAGTGGTCGAAGGGATCCCGGCGCCATCCGCCCCGGCTCAGGTATCCTCCGGCGGCCACGGCCAGCAGGAGCGCCGGGACCAGCTCCACCGGCCGACCGAAGAAGGCTCCGTCATGGTAGGCCGGGCCCAGCGGCCCGAAGTGGACCAGGGCCAGGATCACGACGGTCAGGACCCCGGTGGTCAGGTAGATGGACAGCTCCCGTCCCCGGCCGAACGTCTCCTCCCCCCTACCGTCCAGGATCCACGCCAGCCAGCTCGCCGCCAGGTAGAACGCCAGGAAGAGGCGCGAGGCCAGCCAGCTCCAGGCCGCGGCGTCGTCGGGTCCCGCCTCCGGTCCCGGAGGGAAGGCGGGTGCCACCACGAGAACGTGGTAGAAATCCAGAACCGCCGTACCGAGAAAACCGGTTCCTATGTAGAGGAAGGTGCGCCGCTTCCAGGCATAGTAGCGGACCAGCGCCAGGGCCCCCACCACCAGGGCCAGGACGGCGGCGGCCACCTCCGGAAACACCGCCACCTCGGGACCCAGAACCCTGGGGTCGCCGAGCGTCCACACCGCGACCAGGCCCAGTCCCACCACCAGAGCCACATATTCCCCGAGCCGGCGTCGACCCCGGTCCGGCGGTTTCGGCGCCGCCGGCGATTCCCGGGGGCGCCGAACCTGATCTTCCACCGCACCCCCCAGGTCGGTGCTCCAGCCCAGCTCCGTCTCGGCGCCATCCTGCCCGGGGCGGGTCATTGCCTGCCTTCGAGCCTCCGAGAGATGGCGTCCAGGAGCACCTGCTCATCCACGATGGGTTTGGTCAGGTACTCGTCGAACCCCTGCGCCAGGTACCGCTCCCGATCGCCAGCCATGGCGTGGGCCGTCAGGGCAATGACCGGAACTCCGGCCAGGCGCGAATCGGCTCGCATTCGCTGGAGCACCTCGCTGCCGTCCATCCCCGGAAGCGAGATGTCAAGAAGGACCAGATCCGGAACCTGCTCCTGGAAGCCCTCCAGCGCCTCGGTCCCGGTCTCGTACTCTACCAGGTCATAGGCATCCTCCAGGATCGCCTGCACCAGGAGCCGGTTGTCCGGGTTGTCCTCCACCACCGCGATGGTCGCCATCAGCTCTCACCTTCCGTTGAGGATTCCGGCCCTTCCGGATGAAGTCGCCGGAGGGCCGCCGTGGTCTCTTTGCAGCACTCCAGGAGCTCCTCCACCAGGCTGTCCATGCCGGCCCGATCCCCCGTTGCCGCCGCCTCTTCCAGCCGGCCGGCCTGCCGGCGAAGCTCCTCCGCCCCCAGGTTTCCGGCCGACGACTTGAGAGAGTGCGCGGCCCGTTCCACCCGTTCCAGGTCACCCCTGGCCAGCCCTTCTGCCAGTGCTTCGGTCCGCTCCGGCATCAACTCCTCGAAGAGGCTGATCATCCGGCCCAGGAGGGCGTCCCCTCCCCACGAGCGCAGACGATCCAGCGCCTCCGGGTCTACCAGGGGTTTGTCGGGGCTCATGCCCGGATCCGTCCCACCGCCGACGTCGCGTCCCGGAGACGGGCCAGCGCGTCTTCAAGGGAGTCCGGCGCACCGAAGAGGGCCGAGCCCGCCACCAGCACGTTGGCCCCTGCGGCCACCACGGCCGGCGCGGTGGCGGCATCGATCCCGCCGTCCACCTGAACCTCCACGTCACCGTCCCGGCCCTCCTCCGCCAGGAGCCGTTGGAGGCGCCGGAGCTTGTCCACCGACCGGGGAATGAAGCTCTGGCCGCCAAAGCCGGGATTCACGGTCATGATGAGGACCAGGTCCACCCACGCCACCGCCTCCCGGAGCGTCTCCACCGACGTCGATGGATTGAGGGCCACCCCCGGCCTGGCGCCGGCCTCCCGGATCCCCGCCAGCACCCGGTTCAGGTGGGGGCAGACCTCCTGGTGCACCGTGATCCAGTCGGCACCGGCCTGGGCGAAGGCACCGATGTACCGCTCTGGCTCCTGGATCATCAGGTGCACGTCCACGGGCAGCTGGGTGGCCTCGCGCACGGCCCGGGTCACGGCGGGTCCGATGGTGATGTTGGGAACGAAGTGACCATCCATTACGTCCACGTGGATCCAGTCCGCCCCCGCTGCCTCGGCCCGCTGGACCTCGGCGGCCAGGCGTCCGAAATCCGCCGAAAGGATCGATGGCGCGATCCGCACCGGTCGCTTCATGCTTCGCCTCCCTCTCGCTCGAGCCGTCGAATCCCCTGATGCGTGCCCACCAGGGCCAGGTGGGCCACATCCAGAAAGAGCCCCGTCTCCACCACACCGGCCCGGTGGTGCAGGACCCGATCCAACGCTTGCGGGTCGTCGATTCCTTCGGAAAAGTGGAGATCGACGATGGGGTTTCGGTTGTCGGTCATCACCAGCTCGCCCTCCTCATTTCGGCGCGGCACCGGTTCGGCCCCCAGATCCCGGAAGAAGGGGAGGTGGGCCTCCCAACCGAAGGGGACCACCTCCACCGGGATCGGCGCCCGGGTCCCCAGCCGATCCACCCGCTTCGATCCATCGGCCACCACCACGAAGCGGTGGGTGGCCTGCACCACCATCTTTTCCCGGAGCAGTGCCCCACCCAGGCCCTTGGTGAGCTGAAGGGTGTCGGTGATCTCGTCGGCGCCGTCCACCGCCAGGTCCAGCTCACCGGCGTCGGCCAGCTTCAGCAGGGGGATCTCCAGCGTCCGGGCTCTCGCCGCCGTATCCTCCGATGTGGGTACACCGCGGATGCCCCTCAACCGCCCCTCCCGCAGCTCACGAGCCAGCGCCTCCAGGAAGTGTCTTACCGTGCTTCCGGTGCCCAGCCCCAGCGTCATTCCCGACTCCACCTCCTCCACCGCTGCCTGTCCCGCAGCCTCCTTTCCCTTCGAGGCGCCTGGCGTTTCCGGGCTGGGGGCGTTCGGGTTCCGCATTTCCGGGCGGGTCGGTTCCGGGCGTGTCGGTTCCGGTGTGGAAGAGGGGGAAGCGGGCGCGTCCGGTCCGTGGTCTGACATCATGGGCGGAGGAGCCTGGCACGGGGTGGCGAGGAGTGGCGACGGGTGAAGAATGTACCTTCGCCCCCCCGTGCGAACCAGTGGGCCGTCCGGACGGTCCCCGAGGCCCCCTTCCCCGTTCCAGGCTCCCTGAGAGACAGGAGCGGGGACGGTCCCCGACACCCCGTTCGCCGTTCCAGGCTCCCTGAGAGACCGGGGCGGGGACGGGGAAGGGTGTCCATTCACCTGCGAGGGGGGCCATGCACCTGGGTGGGGGCCCATCCACCTGCGAGGGGGCCCATCCACCTGCGAGGGAGCCCGGACTCCCATGACGAGTTCCCATTCTGCTATGGACAGCTCTGAGGGCGGGGTGGTCGGGCTGATCCGACATGCCCTTCGAACACGGCCGTCACCCGCCCTCCCGTCCCGCCTGAGCCGCCTCGGACGCCTCCCCGGAGCCCGAAAGATCTCCGAGGCCCGCCCTCGCCGTCCAGCGCCTCGTGAGAGGGTCGCCAAACCCACCGGTATATTAGTTGCAAGCAGATGGCAGACTGGCACTTGGGAGGTGATGGCATGGAGGACCAGGCGGGAGTGAAGCGAGCGGCGGCGCCGGACGAGTGGCCCACGATCCCGGTGGACGTTTCAGGTGAAACGTCCGCTGGAGGATGGTCCCTGGCCGGGGCGCACACGCGACCGATCTACGAGGGCGAGGGGGCGCGGGTCGAGGGCGACGGGTCGCGAGCCAGGGGCGGGGGCTGGCCAGTCGAGGACGGGGGCTGGCGAGTGCGCGAGGCCGAGCCCCCGGCATACGACGGGGAGGCGTCCGACCCGGACCAAGATCCCCCCGACCGGACGGGCGGTGCCGACGCCGAGTCCGACACTCCGAGCGCGGACGCGCCTGGCGCCGATCCCGACCCGGACTCCGGCCCCGCCGACCCGGCCACCTACCAGGACCGGATCGTGACGCTGGAGGACCGGATGGCGGAGATGGCGGGGCACCGCCACGCCCACGACTACCGGTTCCTGGTGCTGGTGGCGGAGTACGATCGCCTGGAGGGGTGGAAGCTGGCGGGCCATCGCTCGTGCGCCCACGCCATCCACTTCAACACCGGCTTCGCGCTGGGGGCGTGCCGGGAGAAGGTGCGGGCGGCCCGGGCCCTGGAGCGGATGCCGGTGACGAGCCGGAGCATGGCCCGAGGCGAGCTGAGCTTCTCCAAGGTGAGGGCGCTCACCCGGGTGGTGGACGACCTGCACCGCGAGCGGCCCGAAGACGAGGACAAGACGGACGAGGAGAAGGCCGAGGCCCGCCAGGAGCGGGAAGCGCAACTGGTGGAGTACGCCCGGCAGGGGACCACGGCCGAAGTGGAGCGGTTCATCCGGTCGTGGCGGAAGCTGGACCGGCACGGCGAGGCCGAGGCCGAACGCCAGCGCCACCAGAGCCGCTACCTCTGGGTGCGCCCGGACGACGAGGGGATGTACCGGATCCGGGGCCGGCTGGACCCGGAGGTGGGGGCGGTGGTGATGCGGGCCATCGAGGCGGCCATGGATGCGGCGCATGCGAGGTCGGACGGGACGGATTCCAGCGACGTCCCCAGCACGGACTGGGCGCCGGAGGGCGGACCCCGGGGACCGAAGCGGCGGACCATCACGGCGAAGCAGAAGCGGGCCGACGCCCTAGGGCTCCTGGCCGAGCAGGCAATGGCGGTGGGGTTCAAGGGCGAGTGGGGCGCCGGCCCCGATCCCGACTCGGAGGGTGAGGAGGACGTTCCGGCTGAGGCGGACGTTTCATCTGAAACGGGCGAAGAGGATCGCTCCCACGACGAGCCGGTCCCGCCCACCGACGTCTCAGCAGAAACGCGGAGCCCGGATGCCGGGGAGAAAGGATCGGACGGTGGCTCCACCTGCGGCTGCCACACCCGCTTCCACGGCACCCGATCGGAGCGCTACCAGGTCTTCGTGCACGTGGACTACGACACCCTGGCAGGGGACGGCGAGCCTGGCCGCTCGCACCTGGAGGACGGCACCCGCCTCTCCGCCGAGACGGCCCGGCGGCTCACCTGCGACGCGAGCCTGGTCGAGGTGATCGAGGCGGGACAGGGTGCGACGGGAGGCGAGGCGTCGGTTGGGGACGACGGCTCGGCTTCGAACCCGGGGTCCGAGTGCTGCGACGCCCTGGCCAGGGACGGCGCCACCTGGCGGACGGCCCAGCCCCTGGCCCTCGGCCGGAAGACCCGGACCATCCCGCCGGCGATCCGGCGGGCGCTCTACCTCCGGGACGGTGGGTGCCGGTTCCCCGGATGCGGGGTCCGGTTCACCCAGGGGCACCACGTGAAGCACTGGGCCCTGGGCGGCAAGACGGAGCTGGCGAATCTGGTCTCCCTGTGCCGGATCCACCACCGGGCCGTGCACGAGGACGGCTTCGCGGTGCGCCGCACCCGGGACGGCGACTTCCGCTTCTTCGACCGCAGGGGATGGCCCCTGCCCCAACGGCCCCGGGCCACTGGTGTGGGGCGCGTCGTGGGGTCGCGGTTCGAGGGGGCGCGGAAGGAGGCCGCAGACGGCGCGGCAGGTAGTGGGAAGGAATCCGGGGAGGAGGAGGGGCGCCGGAGCGGAGCGGGAGGCAAGAGCAATGACGATGGAGGACCGAAGAAGGCGAACCGGGCCCCTGGTCAGTCGCCCGGGACCCTCGAGGAATCCAACCGCGAACTCGGGATCAATCCCAGGTGGCACACCGCGGCGGCACGTTTCAGCGGAAACGTCGACGATCCGCGCAACAGTGAGCTCCGGGATCTCATGTTCGGCGCCATGGATGCGTTGGACCCGGCGGAGGACGGGGTGGAGCCGGATGGGGATGGGCTGGAGCCGGCGGAAGACGGGCTGAAGCCGGCGGAAGACGGGATCGAGCCGGCGGAAGCCGGGATCGAGCCAGCGGAAGACGGACCGGAGCCGGGCGAGGACGACTCGCCTGACGGGCCATAACTCGTCGCCCCCGGAAAGTCCGCTGGGCGGCCAGGGCTTTCCCCGAGAATCACCACCCGAATCTTCCTCAGGTGCTGACCGGCAGGGGCCAGGAGAGAGCTGAAAGTGGACATGGGGGGTGGCGGGTGGCGCGCCCGAGATTCGGGACAGGTCCAGGCGTAGTGGGATGGGGGGCCGGATCTCGAGATCCTCTGCCCGCTACGCATCGTCCGGATGGCGACTGGGGTGAAGACGGAGACCGGGATGAAGCTCGACTTCGGAACATCGACGCAGGTCGCGGTCATGGTTGGTCCGGCTCACCGGGCGTCCAGGCGCAAGCCCCTCCCCTTCCCCCCGAACCTGTCCCTCCTCCCACTCGGCCCCTGAAACAATGGGGAAGGTCCACACGTGCTGAGGGTTGACACGGTCCCGCAACCCGATGTTATCTTGCCGTCATGTTCACCAAGTGCGCCTTCCGCATCAGCGCCCCCTGCGCCGGGGACGCCACCACCGGCAACCACCGCTCCGCGACGGAGTGGCGGCGGTATTGCTGGTATGGTCCCTATCTCCCCACCGGGAGCCCTGTGGAGGTCCGCGCCTAGAACTCGCAGTACGACGACTTCGCGCCGCCCACGGCTCCCGGTTTACCGGGGGCCGTTTTTTGTTTGATCCAGGAGAGCTGAACAGATGATCATCGTGACACGCATCGGAGTGACCGACGACGAGGTGGACCAGATCCGGGAACGGATCGAAGCCGCCGGCCTCAGGACCCACATCTCCCGGGGTGAGACCCACACCATCATCGGCTGTATCGGAGACGAGGAGCGCCTCGAGCACGTGCCCCTTCTCTCGCTGCCCGGGGTGGAGGAGGTGCACCCCGTCATGAAGCCCTTCAAGCTGGCCGCCCGGGAGTTTTCCGCCGGGCCGTCGCGTATTTCCATGGGTGACGTGGAGATGGGTGGCGACACGCTGGTGGTCATCGCCGGACCCTGCTCCGTGGAGGGAGAGGAGATGTTGGTGGAGACCGCCACCGCCGTGGGGGCGGCCGGCGCCCGGGGCCTTCGGGGCGGCGCCTACAAGCCCCGCACCTCGCCGTATTCGTTCCGAGGACTGGGCGCCCGGGGCCTGGAGCTGTTGGCCCGGGCCCGTGAGCTCAGCGGGCTTCCAGTGGTCACCGAGGTCATGGACACGCGCCAGGTGGAGGAGGTGGCCGGCCACGCCGACGTCCTGCAGGTAGGCGCCCGGAACATGCAGAACTTCGCCCTCCTCACCGAAGTGGGCCGCGTCCACCGCCCCGTGCTCCTGAAACGGGGTATGTCCAGCACCCTCAAGGACTTTCTGCTGGCGGCCGAATACGTCATGAAGCAGGGCAACATGAACGTGATCCTCTGCGAGCGGGGAATCCGGACCTTCGAGACCGCCACCCGCAACACCTTCGACCTCTCGGCGATCCCCGTACTGAAGCGGGAGACCCATCTTCCCGTCATCGCCGACCCCAGCCACGCCGGTGGGCTCCGGGAGCTGGTGGCCCCCCTCTCGTACGCGGCTGTGGCCGCCGGGGCCGACGGCCTCATGGTGGAAGTCCACCCGGACCCCAGCAAGGCCCTCTCCGACGGCGATCAGTCTCTGGACTTCCAGGGCTTCCGTGATCTCATGACCCGACTGCGTCCCTTCGCCGAGGCGGCGGGGCGTCGGGTGGAAGAACCGGCCGAGCCCGTCCCGGTCACAGGGTGATGACCAGCGCCACCGAGAGACTATGGTCCATCCTCCGGAGGGGAACCAGGACACGGTCCTCGGTGGCCTCTCCGTCAGGGGTCACCAGCGGGACGCTCTCTACCGGCGGCTCGCTGTCCAGCTTGAGCTGGAGGGTGGTCTTGATGGCCAACCGGTCCGTGAGGCTTGCCGACACCGCCTGCACCAGGTCGGCGCGGACGTCGGACACCTCCTGGGCGTTGCCGTCCACCACCCACTGCAACTCGGCCTCGGTGCCGGTGGTGAGCTGGTGGGTATAGTCAAGGTTGACTCGGAGGCCGGCAAAGCTGTCGTCCTTTTCCGGGTCCGGGGTCACGTCCCGCTGCACAGTGTAGGTGAGACCGCTCCCCAGCTTCACCTCCCAGCGCTCCTCTTCCCCCCACTGGCCGCCGACGCCCGTCACCGCCACGGTGCGGTGGTTGAAGCCGGCGAACGTGTTGCGTTCCCAGCCGAGTCCTCCGAAAGCGAAGGTCCTGGGCGTCAGGGTCCGGTCGTAGCGGCTCTGCAGCGAGTAGCGCTCCGCCGACCGTTCCGTCTCCCGCTCTTCGTCGATCCGGAAGTCGTCCGGCCCCTCCCCCACCGCCGTTCGGGTGGTCCGGGTGGCGTCGGTCCTGCGGGCCATGGCGTCGAGGCGGAACTCCCCCCTGGCGCTGCTCCGTCGCAGAACGTTGCGAAGGCCCAGAGTGCTGGAGATGGAGTTTCCGCCATTCAGCAGATACGTCAACTCGGCGGCGTTCCTCCAGCGGACCTCGTCGTCGGCTTCCTGAGCGCTCACCGCCGGTGCTCCCACCGCGAGGAACATGACGAGGACGCTGAAGACGGCGACGGGTGCGGAGAGGGCTGGGGTCCAGGTCATGGCACGTGGTTCGGAGATGAGGGAAGAGGTGGCTCTGTTCGGTCCGATGGCGTTCCCCGATGCCCCCCAAGGGGTTCCACCTCCCCTCTCAACCCGCCTGGCGCCGCGCCTTCTCCAACTGCGCCTCCACGGCTGAACGAGCCGTGCCACCCCGAGCGGCCCGGGACTCCACGGAGGCCTCCCAGCGAAAGACCTCCTTCACGTCGGCCTCGAAGGCGGGGTGGACCTCCCGGTACCGCTCCAGGGGAAGCCGGGAGAGGGGCATCCCTTCGTCTTCAGCCAGCGACACCAGCCGGCCCACCACCTCGTGGCTCGTCCGGAAGGGGACCCCCCGACGTACCAGGTAGTCCGCCAGGTCGGTGGCCAGGAGCTCTTCGGAGAGGAGCTCCCGGGCCCGCTCCGGACGCCAGCGGCACCCCTTCAGCGTGCCGGCCACCGCCGGAAGGACCAGCTCCAGCTGGTCCACCGTGTCGAAGAGGAGCCGCTTGTCTTCCTGCAGATCCCGGTTGTACCCGGTGGGCAGGCCCTTCAGGAGAGTCAGGAGGGCGACCAGGTTCCCCGAGAAACGGCCTGCCTTGCCTCGAATGAGCTCGGCCACGTCCGGGTTTCGCTTCTGGGGCATGAGCGACGACCCGGTGCTGAAACCGTCGGGCACCCGGAGGAGACCGAACTCCCGCGACGCAAAGAGGACCAGGTCCTCCCCCAGGCGAGACAGGTGGATCCCGATCATCGCCCCCGCGTAGAGGCCGTCGGCCATCCAGTCCCGGTCGCTCACCGCATCCATGCTGTTGTCCGACACCTCCCGGAATCCCAGCTCCCGGGCCAGGTACTCCCGGTCTACGGGAAAGGGGCATCCCGCCAGCGCCCCGCTTCCAAGGGGCAGCACCGCGGCCGCCCGCCGAGCCTGGCGGATCCGGTCTCGATCCCGCACGAGGGGCCAGAAATGTGAAAGGGTCCAGTGCGCCGCCCGAACGGGCTGGCCCTGCTGAAGGTGGGTGTACCCCGGGATCACCAGCTCCACGGACCGCTCCGCCATGGCCAGCAGGGCCTGCAGGACCCCGGTGAGCCGATCCTCCACCTGATCCAACGCCTCCATGCCCCAGAGACGCATGTCGGTGGCCACCTGGTCGTTCCGGGACCGCCCCGTGTGGAGCTTGCCGGCCACCTCACCGGCCTCCTCCCCCAGAAGCCGCTCCACCAGCGAGTGGATGTCCTCGTCGGGCGCGTCTTCCGGAATGCCGCGAGCCAGTCGCGCCTCCACCCGATCCAGCCCCTCCAGAAGACCCTGCAGCTCATCGTCGTCCAGGACCTCCGCCCGAGCGAGCGCCCGGGCCCAGGCGCGGCTTCCCTGGAGGTCGTGGCGCCAGAGCCGCTGATCCTCGGCCAGCGACAGGTTCAGGGGCACCATGGCCGGATCCATGCCTTCTTTGAAGCGCCCTCCCCAGAGCGCGCCCTCCTGCTCCTTCGATGTCATGACGCTCGAGCTCCTCGGCGGCGTCTTGCCGCGGTCTGGTGGGTCGTCAACGCACGGCGACGGACCGCAGGGTGACCCCCACGATCCGCCGCCTCGTCCCCCCCGGGACGTTCAACCTATCGAACTGGACTCAGTTCCCGAAGGACCTCCTCGACTGCGTCGATCTCGGCTCCGGACCCGGTATCGTCCAGCACCGGTGCGCCTCCGCTCAGGGGAAGTCCGAAGAGGCGGATGAAGCCCTCCGCGTCCTTCTGGTCGTAGACCCCGTCCTCTCCGAAGGTGGCAAGGGCCTCATCGTAGAGCGAGTTGGGACCCTGCCGGCTCACCACCCGGGCGCTCCCGCGATACAGCTTCAGCCGAACCGACCCGGTGACCCGGCCCATGAGGCTATCCACCATGGCGTCCAGCGCCTCCCGCTCAGGCGTCCACCAGCGGCCCTCGTAGACCAGATCCGCGTATCGGGGCGCCAGCTGATCCTTCAGGGCAAGGGAGCGGCGGTGAAGAACGAGCTGCTCCAGCTCCTGCAGCGCCGTGTACAGGAGCGTCCCCCCCGGCGTTTCGTAGATCCCCCGGGACTTCATGCCCACCAGGCGGTCTTCCACCACGTCGGCGCGGCCGATCCCGTGCCGTCCGCCCACCTCGTTCAGCGTCTTCAGGAGCCGGACCGGGTCCATGGGCTCCCCGTTCACGGTGGCGGGGAAGCCCCGGCGGAAGCCCAGCTCCAGGTGCTCGGGCTCGCCTGGCCCATGCTCCGGAGCCGTGGTCCAGAGGAAGGTCTCCTCGTCGGGCTCGTAGGCCGGATCCTCCAGGGGGCCGCCCTCGTGCGAGATGTGCCAGAGGTTCTCGTCCCTGGAGTAGAGCTTGGTCTCGTCCACCTCCAGGGGGATTTCCCGGACCCGGGCGAAGGCCAGGGCCTCTTCCCGCGAGCGGATCGACCACTCCCGCCAGGGGGCGATGACCTGGAGGTCGGGCGCCAACGCCTGGAAGGTGAGCTCGAAGCGAACCTGGTCGTTTCCCTTTCCCGTGCACCCGTGGGCCACGGCCGAGGCCCCCACCCGCCGGGCCACCTCCACCTGCCGGCGCCCGATGATGGGACGGGCCATGGAGGTGCCCAGGAGATACTTCCGCCCGTACACCGCCCCGGCTCGCAGCGTGGGCCAGATGTACTCCCGGACGAAGCTTTCCCGTAGATCCTCCCCGAAGTAGGCCGACGCTCCCGTGGCCAGCGCCTTCTCCTCGAGTCCCTCCAGCCCACCCGTCTGACCCACGTCGGCGGCCATGCAGATCACCTCTGCATCATAGGTCTCCTTGAGCCACGGTACGATGACGGAGGTGTCGAGTCCGCCGGAATATGCCAGTACGACCTTGAAGGCCATGAAGTCCCTCGCCTGGATCCTGTACGATGTGAGATTACCCTGCAACCAGAGCGGATAATTATACACCCCAGAGAACATCCGTCAACCCCTCGGCACTGCGCCTCCGATCCGACTGCTACCGAACTCCCACGTCCAGCAGAAGGGTACGTTCCTCGCATCCCACCCTGAAGGGACAGCCGGTGCAGTCCTCTCGGATCTTCTCCGGGACCAGCTCCCGACTCACCTCTCGAAAGCCCATGCGAAGGAAGGGACCGGGGCGAAGGGTCATGGCAAAGACCCGGGTGAACCCCCGCAGGAGGGCTTCGTCCACCGCCTGGACGAGGAGCTCGGTGCCCACCCCTCTCCCCTGCCACTCTTCTGAGACCGCGAAGCCCACCATCTCGGCCAACTCGGAATGGAAGGGGCGAATTCCTATGCATCCCACCACCTCTCCCGCTCCAGAGCGAGCCACCCTGTACTGCCGGATCACCCGCCGGATGGCCGACTCACTGCGGGGGAGCATGAGCCCCCGTTCGGCGTGGGGACGGATGACGTCGGCAATGGCAGCGGCGTCGGCCGGCCGCGCCCGCTCAAGGCGCCAGGGAGGCGGCGAGAGGGATATTTCCCCCTTGAGGTGCAGGGCCGGGACCGGATCCCGGTGTTCGAGCTGTGGGGCCGCCATCATCCCAGGCACCTCGTCAGGATCTCCACGGCCCGCTCCAGCTCCGGACGCGTCACGGTGAGGGGCGGCAGGAGCCGCACCACGTCGGGGCCGGCTCCCACCAACAGGAGGCCCTCGTCCAGGGCCTTCTCCACTACGGGTCCCGACTCTCCCTCCAGCTCGAGGCCCCACATGAGCCCCCGACCCCGGATCTCCCTGATCCGACCCGGTCGCTCTTGCTGCACGGCCTCCAGGAGCGCCAGGAGGTGCGCGCCCTTCTCCCGCACCTCTGCCATGAACGCGGGGTCCGCAATGGTCGAGACCACCGCGTGGGCCACACCGGCCACCAGGGGACCGCCCCCGAACGTGGTTCCGTGGTCTCCCCGGCGGATCGTATCGGCCACCGCTTCACTGAGGAGCACCGCGCCCATGGGAAGGCCCCCGGCCAGGGGCTTGGCCAGGGCCAGCAGGTCCGGGCGAATCTCGGCCTCCTGGTGGGCGAAGAGCCGGCCGGTGCGGCCCAGTCCGCACTGGACCTCGTCCAGGATGAGCAGACTCTCGTGCTCCCGGGTCCACTGCCGGAGGCGACGAAGGGTCTCACTGGACAGGGGTCGCACGCCCCCCTCCCCCTGGATGGGCTCGGCGATGACGGCGGCGACTCGCTGGGGATCCAGCGTCTCCAATACGTCGGGGTCGGTCGGATCGATGAACCGGGCGCCGGGCATGAGGGGACGAAAAGGGTCCTGGTACGCCGGCCGGTCGGTGAGGGCCAGACTCCCGAAGAGGCGACCGTGGAACGATCCCCGCAGGGCGACGATCTCGTGCTTGTCCTCTCCGCCCACGGAGCGGGCCCAGCGACGCGCAAACTTGATGCACGCCTCCACGGCCTCTCCGCCTGAGTTGCAGAAGAATGCCCGGTGGAGACCCGACTCCCGGGTGAGCAAGGCCGCCAACTCCTCGGCCGGTCGGGTCCGGTACAGGTTGGAGGTATGCACCAGCCCCGCATCCAGAGCCGCCTGAATGGCGTCGCTCATGACGGGACTATCGTGCCCCAGGGCGGTGACGGCGATTCCCGAGGTGAAATCCAGGTAACGTCGGCCGTCCTCGTCGATCAGGTGAGCCCCGTCCCCTTTGACGAAGACCGGATCGGCGGGCCCGTAGACGTCCAGGCGGAAGCCGCCGGGTTCTGCTGAACTGTCGTCCGGAGACATCAGCCGGCGACCCCGGCCAGGACCCCTGGACGCACCCGGGTCCCGGGCGCACCACCCAGCAGGGCCCCGTTTCCGATCCGGACCTCGATCCCCGCCTCGGCGGCGAAGAGTGCTCGGCGCACCTTTACGCCCATCCCGCCGGCGATGATTCCGGACGCCTGCATGGCCTGGGCGTCACTGGCGTCCAGCGTCTCCAGCACCTGGCCGTCGACCATGACTCCGGGCACGTCGGAGACCAGCAGGAGCCGGTCGGCGCCCAGACGCCGGGCCAGGCCCACCGCCGCTTCGTCGGCATTCACATTTACCGGCTCCCCGTCCGGTCCTCGACCCACGGGTGACACCACGGGGGTGAACCCTCCCCCGAGGAGGGCGTCGAGGGGTTCGGGGTTCACCTCGTCCACCTCGCCCACCCGTCCGAAGCGGTCCTCGTCCAGGAGGCGCGCCCGGATCAGCGGACCATCCTCGCCCGAGATCCCCACAGCCGCTCGGCCGGCCGATGAGAGGCTCGCCGACAGCCGCTTGTTCATCCATCCGGAAAGGACCATGGAGGTGAGTTGGATGCCCTCGCCCCGGGTCACCCGGAGCCCGTCTTCCCATTGGACAGGCACCCCCAGGCGCTCCGACCAGCGGGAGATCTCGTTCCCACCCCCATGCACCACCACCACGTCTCCGCCCATCTGGGCCAACGATCCCAATTCCTGCCGAGATGGTCCCACGGAGAGCCACGCACCCCCGATCTTCACTACCGTTCGCATCGGATTCCCTCGTTCAGATTCCAGTCCATCATGGAGTTCATGTTCTGTACCGCCTGACCGGCGGCTCCCTTGCCCAGGTTGTCCAGGGCCGCCACCACCGTGAGCACCGGTGG
>SLNQ01000401.1 GCA_007132965.1 Gemmatimonadota bacterium
GCGGTGGAGCACCCGGACCGGGTCCGCCGGCTGGTCCTGGAGAGCGGGTCGCCGGGGCTCGAGACCGCGGCGTCCCGGGAGCGCCGCCGGAGGAGCGACGCGGCATTGGCCCGGCGCATCGAGAGCCGGGGAATGGAGTGGTTCGTGGATCACTGGATGAGCCTTTCCCTCTTCGCCACCCAGCGCCGGCTCCCCGCCGAGCTGAGGGCGGCGGAGCGGGAGCGGAGGTTGGCAAATACGCCCGAGGTCCTGGGCCGCACCCTCAGGGGAATGGGGACGGGGAGTCAGCCGTCCTACTGGCTCCGGCTGAGGGAGGTCCGGACTCCGACACTCCTTCTCACCGGAGCCCTGGACCGGAAGTATGAGGCCGTGGCCCGCCAGATGGAGGGGGCCCTCCCCCGGGCGCGCCGCCGCTCGGTGCCGGGAGTAGGCCACGCCGTTCACCTGGAGGCGCCTGACCGGTGGCTGGAGGCGGTGCGGCCCTTCCTGCTGGAGCGATGAGACTGCGCGGCGAGCCCCTCAGAGCCCCTCGGTGATGCACGCCAGCCGAGGCGCGGGACTCTCCTGGAAGAGTTCGAAGTAGACGGTGCGGCCCGTTCGTCCCAGGGGGTCGGCGGCCTCCACCACCTCCTGGTAGGTTTCGTAGGCGGCCAGCGCTTCACGGGCCAGCGCCACCTCGGCGTCGCCGACGTCCTGGGCCACGTCGATGTCGTCGTCCGACGAGGTGGAGAGCTGGAAGAGGCCGTCGGGCTCGTCCGATTCGGCCAGCGTGAAGAAGGCCAGGCGTGCCGGCGCCGCCGCGGGTTCCTCGTCCCGAAGTCGGCAGAAGGCCCGTTTCACCACCGCGTGGCTCACCAGGTGGTCGGGAAAGCCGCTGATGCCGTGCACCGGATAGGTGACGAGCACGTCGGGGCTCAGCTTGCGAATGTGGCCCTCCACCGCCGCTTCCAGCGTCCGGGGATCCAGCTCCGCCAGCTTGGAGTCCGGGAAGTCCAGCACGGCCATTCCGCTGAGCCCCAGGATGCGTTCCACCTCCTGCATCTCCCGGAGGCGGACCTCACCCATCTCCTCGAGCGAGAGACCCAGTCGGTGCCGCTGGCGCGTGGCTTCGCCCCGGGTGAGGGTCAGGAGGAAGACCTGGTGCCCGTCCCGGAGCTGCCGGGCGATGGCCAGCGCCGGGCCGAAGGACTCGTCATCAGGGTGGGGGAAGACGTACAGGATCTTCATGGCGGCTCCGTCGGCCGGTGGGCTACCAGCTGCCCAGCTCGCCGGCGTACTGGATCGCGCCGGCGAGCCGCTCAGCGGCGTTGCTCCAGTTCACCCTCACGGCGCTGTGGGCCCGCTCCTCGTCGCCGACGGCGATGGCGGCGACGATGGCCCGGTGCTCTTCCACCGATGCTTCGATCCGGCCCGCCTGGGTACTGCTGTAGAGGCGCCGGTAGCGGTCGGCTTGGGGTTTCACCACGCCGTGCAGGCTGAGCAGCCGAGGGCCTGCGCCGGCCTCCACGTAGGTCCGGTGGAAGCGGGTGAAGAGCTCGAAGATGCGTTCCACCTGCGGAGGCGTCGCCCCGGCGGCCTCGAGAAGCTCGTGGTCCACCCCCTGAAGCTGCGCACAGGTCCGGGCCCGGACCTCCTCGTCCTTGCGGCAGAGGAGCCGAGCGGCCAGCCCCTCCACCTCGCCCACGATTGCGAAGACCTCCCGGGCATCGTCCTGGGTCAGGGGCGAGACGGAGAGGCGGGTCTGGCGCATGCCCTCCTGCGTGACCACGTACCCCTCCTGGTTGAGGCGCTGGAGGGCGGAGCGGACCGGAGTGCGGGAGACGTCCATCCGGTCGGCCAGCTCGGTTTCGATGATCCGGGTTCCGGGCGCCAGCCTTCCCCGGATGATGAGCTCACGAAGTCGAAGGTAGACACGGGTAGCTTGGTCGATGGCGGGGGACGCCGTGGTGGCCAAGGGGGCTACTCCCATCTCCGGAAAAGGGAATTATGCTCTGGATCAACGAAACCACCGAGAAGAGAAGGCACGCGGGGGCACGACGCAAGGCGGCCAGCATTGACACCGGCCGTGCGGCACCCCACCATGGCTCTCTGCCAACCAACCGAACGGGCCCGTCGACCACGCTGTGGACGGGTCTCCATGTGCCGTTGACCACCGGAGAGGCAAAGATGAGACGTGGACTGGGAGTGATGACCGTGCTGGCCTTCGCGGCGATCCTCGTGGCGGGGTGCGAGCCCGCCGATACGAACGCCGCCCCCGACGCGGCGCCGGCGCTGGACGGGGTCGAGTACGGGCTCGTGATCCATGGCGGCGCCGGAACCATCACCCGAGACGACATGACCGACGAACGGGAGGCCGCATATCACGCTGCCCTGCAGGCGGCTTTGGAGGCGGGTTACCAGGTACTGGAGGACGGTGGCACCGCCGTCGACGCGGTGATTGCCGCGGTGGTGGTCATGGAAGACGATTCCCTCTTCAACGCCGGGCGGGGCGCCGTCTTCACCAGCGAAGGCACCAACGAGCTGGACGCCGCCATCATGGACGGCACCGACCTGCAGACGGGGGCGGTGGCCGGGGTGAGGCGGATCCGAAACCCCATCAAGCTGGCCCGTCTCGTCATGGACGAGTCGCCCCATGTGCTCTTTGCCGGCGAGGGGGCCGAGACCTTCGGCCGCCAGTTCGACGTCGAAGAGGTGGACGACGACTGGTTCTTTACCGAACACCGGTGGGAGGCCCTCCAGCGCGCCCAGGAGCAGGAGGGCACCAGCAGCAACTGGCGCCAGGAAGAAGATCGAATGATCGGTACCGTGGGAGCCGTGGCCCGGGACCAGGCCGGCAACCTGGCCGCCGCCACCTCCACCGGCGGAATGACCAACAAGCGCTTCGGTCGGGTGGGCGACGTGCCCATCGTGGGAGCCGGGACCTATGCGTCGAATCGGTCCTGCGCCATCTCCGGTACCGGGCACGGGGAGTACTTCATCCGCAACGTGGTCTCCCGTGAGATCTGCGCCCGCATGGAGCATCGGGGCGAGACGCTGGAGGAAGCCGCTCACGCTGTGGTCCTGGAGCAGCTCGTGGATCACGGCGGAAGCGGCGGTGTCATCGGGATCGACCGGGACGGGTTGATCACCATGACCATGAACACCCCGGGCATGTACCGGGGCCACTACCTGGCTGGTGAGGAGCCCTTTACCGCCATCTACGAGGACGAGGGCGACGGGCGGTAGTCCTCGCCTCCGGGCGCCGGCGCCGGGGAGAGCTCATCGGAGGTAGCGGAAGATCAGATCCAGGAGCTCACCTCGCATGGCCTCCTCGGCGTCACCGCCCTCCCGGGTGGCCTGGGCGGCGCAGTGGGTGAGGTGATTGCGCATGAGCTCCCGGCTCACCCCCATGAGCGCTTCCCGGATCGAGGAGATCTGCACCAGGATGTCGGGGCAGTAGCGGTCGTCCTCCACCATGCGCTGAACCCCGCGTACCTGGCCCTCGATGCGCCGCAGGCGCGCCAGGTTGGCAGTGCGGATCTCCGGATCCACCCCGGCGGCGGTGTCAGCGTCGGCGGGGGACTGGGAGGTGTCGGGGCGATGGGGGTTCATGGATCCGGTGAGGTTGAGGCGGGGGGGGCGATCCTACATCATACCCATACCCCATGGGGGTATGCAAGAGAAGACGTAACGACTCCCGCCCGTGCGGAATTTCGGGTGAAGGGACCTCCGGGGGGGCGCCAACGGTATTGGGACCGGGCCCACCGGGCCCTGCCTGCCCGCCGGGTCCGACAGGGACGTCTGAACCCGAACCCACCCCTGAACGCGTCGAGTCATGCTTGCCACCGTCCTTCTGCTCGCAGGCCTCGCCGCCGGTCCGGCGCATGTTGAGCCCCCGGACGCCATGGCCGAGGACCCGCGCCTCCAGCGGGCCGACTCCCTCTTCAGGGCAGGCGCGCCGGACCGGGCACTGGAACTGGCCCTGGAGGTGGCGGAGGGCCGGGAGAACCAAGGCCGAGCCGCCTACGAACCCCTCTGGCGTGCAGCATCCTTCGCCCTGGGCGCGGGGGTGGTGGAAGAAGCGGAGGAAGGCTCCACCGAGCGCTACCGGCAGGCGCTGGCACTGGCCCGGGAGGCCCGGGCGCTCGACCCGGAGGGGATCGATGCCCGCTACTGGGAGGTGGCGGCCCTGGGCCGGCTGGCCCTCGAGGCCGGCACCCGGCAGGCGGCGGAGTACGGCGAGGCGATTCAGCAGGGAGCCACCTGGATCCTGGATCGGGAGCCGGACCACGACGGGGCCCATCACGCACTGGGCAAGCTCTACATGGAGGTCATGCAGGTCTCGGGAATCTCGCGCTTTGTGGGCCGCACCCTCACCGGAAACGCCGCCCTGCGCGAGGCCAGCTGGGAGCGGGCCGAGCTCCATCTCGAGCGGGCCGGTGAGCTGGCCCCGGAGATGGCCCTGTACCGCCTGGACCTGGCCCGGCTCCACGCCCACCGGGGGCGCACCGATCTCGCTCGGGCGCTGGTGGAGGAACTCCTGTCCGATCCCGTCCGGCAGCCTCCTGACCGGGTCTTTCGGGACGAGGCCCGGGAGCTGCTTCGGAGCCTGACGTGACGGAGGGGGACCCGGTGAGTTCGGGGCGAGCCGGCGAGGAGTCGGGACGGGAGCTCGCGTTGGACCGAGCCGAGCTGGACCAGGTGATCCGTCGGGCCATCGAGCTTCAGGTGGCCGGCGCCGACGAGGGGGAGGGAGACCGGATCTCGGAGGCGGAGGTGCTCCGGATCGGTCGGGAGGTGGGCCTGGCTCCCCAGCACCTGCGTCGTGCCCTGGGTGAGCTACGAGCCGAGAGCCTGGCGCCGGTGTCGCCGGAGGGTGAAGGGGTCATGAGCTGGTTGGTAGGCGCCCCCCGGGTCCGAGCCACCCGGGTGGTCCCGGGTGCACCCGACGATCTCATGCCGGAGCTGGAGGAGTACCTGCAGTTGGGGGAGAGCCTGCGGAAGGTTCGGAAGCGAGGGTACCGGTCGCGCTGGGAGGCCGCCCAGGGGTTCGTGGCCTCGCTGCAGCGGGGTCTCAACTGGGGCGGGCGACGCTACGATCTGGCCCGGACCCGCTCGGTGGAGCTCAGCCTGGAGGCGGTGGATGCGGGGCACTGCCTCGTGGCGCTGGTGGCCGACCTGTCGTCGGTGCGGACGGAAGCCGGAGCGGGCTGGATGGTGGGACTGGGGCTCGGCGGTCTGGGCCTGGGTCTGGGTCTGGGGGCCATCGTGTCGCTGCCCGTCCTGGCCGTGCCGGGTGTGGCGGCGGGAGTGGGGGGAGGGCTTCTTGCGGCTCGGCGGGACTACGCGGGGCGCGTAGAGCGGGTGCGCCTGGCTCTGGAGGGCATTCTGGATCGGCTGGAAGGAGGAGAAGCGCTCCTCGCGGCCCCGCCGAGCTGGCGCAACCGATGGCTCCAGGGGAATGGATGAGCCCCGAGCCGGCGGTGCCCTGCACTTGCCCGGCGCGGCCGGGCGCGCCTAGTGTTCCCCGGATGAAGGCGACCATTGTCCCGGAGGTAACGTCCCGGGATCTAGCTGATGACCCAGAGCAGGTGACCCCGGCCGACTCCATGACCAGACCCCATGACCCACCTCGCGCCGTGGCGTGGCTGGCGGCGCCGCTCCTCCTCGTGCTGACGTTGACGCCCCTGGGTCCCGCAGGACCGGATGCGCTGGCGGGGCAGGCGCTTCCGGCCGAGGCCCTGGACAGGGTGCGGGCCGAGCTGGAACCGGAGATCCGCAGAGCCATGGTGGAGGGCCGGATTCCCTCCCTCACCATTGCCCTCACCGCCGGCGACGAGATCGTATGGACGGCCGGATACGGCGAGTCGAACCTGAGGGCCCGGACGCCGGCTACGCCTGAGACCGTCTACATCATCGCCTCCACCTTGAAGACCATGGGCGCCACGGTTCTCCTGCAACTCATGGAGGAGGGCCACTTCGCCCTGGACGACCCCATCGACCCCTACCTGGGCGACATCCAGATCAAAGGGCAGGATCCGGATCACCCCATCACCTTCCGGCACCTGCTCACCCACACGTCGGGGCTGGCCGGAAGCTTCTCGTCGGTCCCCGTCTGGGCCGACACGGTCCCCAGCCCGATGGACGAGTTTCTGCGGTACGGGCTCGACGTCCGGAGCGCTCCCGAGGAGAGGGTCCGGTATTCCAATCCCGCCTTCACCCTCATTGCCCACCTCATCGAGGAGGTGACGGGCTCGGAATTCCGAAAGGAGATGCGGAAGCGGATCTTCCACCCCCTGGGAATGAACGCCACCGACTTCTCCCCGAGTCCCGCCATGGAGGAGGTCCTGGCCGTGCCCTACAGGCCCGATCCCGATACGGGAGCCCAGCAGCCCGTCCCCCGGGTGCGCTTCGCCGAGTGGCCGGCGGGAGGGGCGTGGGGTACGGTGGAGAACCAGGCCCGGTGGGTCATCGCGTCGCTCAACGGCGGCAACTTCCGGGGGACCCGCCTCCTCTCGGAAGAGACCGCGGACCTCATGCAGACCCGCCAGTTCGACCGATTCACCGGGCCCATGGCCGGGGGGTGGGGGGGAAGGGACGCCGGGTACGGTCTGGCCTGGTGGACCACCACGCGTCGGGGGGAGCGCTACATTGCGCATTCGGGCAGCGTGGGCGGCTACACCGCCTTCATCCATGGGAACCGGGACCGGAAGCTGGGCGTGGCGATCCTCACCAACGGCCAGCGCGCCCACTCGCACCTGGTCCGGCTCTCCTTCCTGGCCACCGACCTCATGGCCGAGCACGCCCGGTAGCCCGGATTCGTCGGCTCAGCCTCCCGGAGCAGTCCGGATCTGCTCCGGCGTGCTCACCTCGATCCGGGGAACCCCTTCGTGGGTGGTCACCCGGCCGGCCACGCAGATGCGCCGCTGGCGGTAGGCGGTTTCCGGAGGCGGATGGAACCGGTCCCGGTGTCGTCCCCAGATCACCGCGTCGAAGGGCTGATCCGGGAAGGCTCGCTCCAGGTTCAGGTAGGTGGGCTGGCCGCCGACGCCGGTGGCGAAGGTGACGTTGACCACCGTGCCGCACACCACCGCCCGTTCGCCCACCGCGGTATGGGCCTCTTCCGCCTCCACCACCGGGGCCTCCTGGTAGTCCACCGGGTCGAACTCGGCGCCCCGTTCCGGAAGTATGCCGGTGCGGCGGACCAGAAAGGTGGCTACCACCAGGAGGGCCAGGAAGGCCAGCCCCACCGTACGGGAGCGGGAAGATCCCACCGGGCCCCCTCAGCGCACCAGCTTGCGGTAGCGGATCCGCCTGGGTTGGAGCGCGTCCTCCCCCAGTCGCCGCTTCCGGTCCGCTTCGTACTCCTGGTAATTGCCCTGGAACCAGACCACCCGGGAGTCGCCCTCGAAGGCCAGGATATGGGTGGCGATGCGGTCCAGGAACCAGCGGTCGTGGGAGATGACCGCCACGCAGCCGGGGAAGGTCAGGAGCGCTTCCTCCAGCGCCCGCAGCGTATCCACGTCCAGGTCGTTGGTGGGTTCGTCCAGGAGGATCACGTTGCCTCCTGAGCGCAGGAGCTTGGCCAGGTGGAGCCGGTTGCGCTCACCGCCGGAGAGGACGCCCACCTTCTTCTGCTGCTCGCCGCCCCTGAAGTTGAACGATGAAAGGTACGCACGGGAGTTCACCTCCCGCCAGCCGAAGTCCAGGATATCCTGGCCGCCCGACACCTCCTCCCAGACCGTGTTGTCGGGGTTCAGGTCGGCCCGGCTCTGGTCCACGTACGAGAGCTTCACGGTGGAGCCGATGTGGACCTCTCCGGCGTCGGGTTCCTCCTGGCCCACGACCATGCGGAAGAGGGTGGTCTTGCCGGCTCCGTTGGGGCCGATGATCCCCACGATGCCGCCCCGGGGGAGCCGAAACGAGAGGTCTTCCATGAGGAGCTTGTCGCCGTAGCCCTTGGTGACCTCGTCGAAGATCACCACGTCCTCGCCCAGGCGCTCCGGCCTGGGAATGAGGATCTCGGCGGTGCGGAGCTGCTCCCGATCGGGTTGGTCCATGAGCTCCTCGTAGGAGCGGAGCCGGGCCTTGCCCTTGGCCTGCCGGGCCTTGGGGCTCATTCGCACCCACTCCAGCTCCCGTTCCAGCGTCTTCTGCCGGGCCGAGGTCTCCTTCTCCTCCTGCCGGAGCCGTTCCTGCTTCTGCTCGAGCCACGACGAATAATTGCCCTCGTACGGAAAGCCGGCGCCCCGATCCAGCTCCAGGATCCAGCCCGCCACGTTGTCCAGGAAGTAGCGGTCGTGGGTGATGGCCACGATGGTGCCCTTGAACTGCTCCAGGTGATGCTCGAGCCAGGCCACCGATTCGGCGTCCAGGTGGTTCGTGGGCTCGTCCAGGAGGAGCAGGTCCGGCTCTTCCAGGAGAACCCGGCAGAGAGCCACCCGGCGCTTCTCGCCGCCGGAGAGGGTGGACACGTCAGCGTCCGCGGGGGGAAGCCGGAGGGCGTCCATGGCGATCTCCAGCTTCCGGTCCAGCTCCCACGCGCCGGCGGCCTCGATCTTCTCCTGGAGCTCGGCCTGCTCCTGGATCAGAGCATTCATCTCCTCGTCGGTGGAGACGTCGCCGAAGGAGGCGTTTACCTCCTCGTAGCGCTTCAGCAGGTTCCGGGTGGCCTCCACCCCGAGCTCCACATTCCCCTTCACGTCCAGCTCCGGGTCCAGCTCGGGCTCCTGGGGAAGGTACCCGATGCGGGTTCCCTTGGCGGCCCATGCCTCACCCTGGAAGTCGGTGTCGACGCCCGCCATGATCCGGAGCAGGGTGCTCTTGCCGGATCCGTTGGGACCCACGACGCCGATCTTGGCGCCGGGATAGAAGGAGAGCCAGATCCCCTTGAGGATCTCCTTCTTTGGGGGAACCACCTTGCGGAGGTCCTTCATGACGTATATGAACTGCGGTCCGGACATGAGCGCTCGCTTCCGGTTGGGGTAGGGCGCGGAGCGAGCCGCTACGACTCGCCCCGATGGGCCTCAAATGTACTCCGCCCGATCCCCGGCGTCAGGGGGGGGAGTCCCGTGGGCGAGAGCATCCTGCCCGCCCGCTCGCTGGTCCGGTCCCGGCCCGGAGGTCCAGTCCGCCGTTTGCTGGTCCGGTTCCCGCCGGCTGGTGCAGTCCGCACCCGCTCGTCCGGTCCGCGCCAGCTCGTCCGGTCCGCACCCGCTCGTCCGGCCCGCACCCACTCCACCTGCGAGCCATGCCGGATGCCCGCTCTCCGGCTCCGGCCTCGACCTCCTGCACCACTTTCTCGCCACGCGCTCGGTGCAAGGTCCCGAATTCCCATGCAGGAGTCCCGAATTGGCGGGCTTCACCCCTTGACAACTTTGAGGGCCGGTAGTGGGTGAGGGCCGGGATGTCCCGAAACACCGCGCTGGAGGCGCTGCAGGGCGCCTCAGAGCGTCTTCGGCACCTATTCGGTCTCCATTTGACCTCCGAGGGCGACGTTTTCGATCCTGCGCCAACCGGAGAGGTCGCACAACCCCCTGATTATATTATAGATAGCACATAGTCACACTTAGCGCGGGAGCATGGGGATGGGGTACGCGAGGCGAAGGGTAGGGAAGGACGGCAGCGTGGAGGAGAAGGGGGGAACGGTGGAGGAGCGAAGGGAGGTGCAGGACGCGGGGCAGGGGTGGATGGACGGCGCCGGGCCGGAGGTGCTGAGCACGGCAACCACGACTCCGTCCGAAAGCTGGGGAGTGGAGGAGGGTGAGAGTTGGGCCGGGCTGGTGGTCCGGGAGCGGACGAACGAGGGTGAGTCGGGTGCGTCGCCCGCGCCGGACCTCTCCCTGGACGACCTCTCCGACCTGGCGGCGCTCGCCGAGGACGACGCCATTGACGAGCTGGGCGACCGGATCATCAAGTTCTCGGCCCACATGTCCGCGGCGGAGTATCGGCTGCTGGTGATGATCGCCGAGTTCGACCGCCGGGAGGGGTGGAAGCCCGCCGGGCACAAGGACTGCGCCGCGTGGCTCGAGATGAACACCGGACTCAGCCGCATCACCGCCCGGGAGCGGGTGCGGGTGGCCCGGGCTCTCCGCGAGCTGCCGGAGACCAGCAAGGCCATGTCCCAGGGCGAGCTCAGCTTCTCGAAGGTCCGCGGTCTCGTGCGGGTGGCTACGCCCAAGAACGAGATGGAGCTCCTCCCGCTGGCGAAGGAGTGCACCGCCCGCCAGCTCGAGCGGGAGCTGCAGCGGTGGGAGGAGCTGGAGAGGTGGAGCGAGGAGAAGGCCGAGCGGCGCCGTCACCGCCGGGCCGACGCCCTGCACCTGATCCTGGAGCGGGCCATGGCGGCTGGGTTTGGGCTCCAGGAGGAGGGGAGCGATTCCGCGGAATCGCTCAATTGCGCGCCGGGTGGGGCGGAAAAGGCCGAGGCCTTAGAGGGTGAGCAGTCCATCCCCCAAGCGCCGGAGATCGCCGCCCTGGCAACTGCAACGCAGCCCCCCGGCAACCGAGCCGGGTCCCATGGCTGCGAACCGGAATCCGAACACCGCGATTCCGCGGAATCGATGGAGAGCACGGAAGCGTCGGAGGGCGCGGAATCGGTGGAGGGAGAGGAATCGGTGGAGGGAGCGGAGTCGATCGAGGATGGAGCCGACATCAGCGCTGCAGCGGAATCGATCGGAGCCCCGGACGGCTCCGGTTCGGCGTCCAACAATGGGGAGGGCAACGATTCTGACCTTATGAAACCGAGCCTACCGGGGATGGCAGGGAGGGAGGTAGCCTCCTGGACCGGAGGATGCTTACCCTAAGCATACAAGGAGAACCTGGGTGTTGGCGCACCACCAACC
>SLNQ01000201.1 GCA_007132965.1 Gemmatimonadota bacterium
ATCCTGGCGGAGGCCAGCGACCGGCCCACCTTCATCTACAACTACCCGAAGGAGGCCAAGGCCTTCTACATGAAGGAGAACCCGGACGACCCCCGCACGGTGCTCTGCAACGACCTGCTGGCGCCGGAGGGATACGGAGAGATCATCGGGGGAAGCCAGCGGGAGGACGACCTGGACCGCCTCCTGGCCCGGATCCGGGAGGAGGAGCTTCCGGAGGAGGCCTACGACTGGTACCTGGACCTGCGCCGGTACGGCTCCTTCGTCCACTCCGGCTTCGGGCTGGGGGTGGAGCGCACGGTGGCGTGGATCACCGGCCGTCCCCACGTCCGCGAGATGATCCCCTTCCCCCGCCTCATGAACCGCCTGCACCCCTGAGCCCCATCGGGCCGGCCGCCGAGGCTCTCCTATGTCCCGTATCGTCGTCGACCTGAACGATCGGCGCCCCATCTGGGCGATCCCGGAGTGGGCCGTGCAGGAGCTCCGGGCGGCCGTCCCTGACGGATGGGACCTCCACGTCTGCACCACCCCTGCCGACGGTTCCGGCGACGGAGGCGGCGGACCCCATCCGGAGGTGCTGGAAGCCGTCGAAGGGGCCCGGGTCTACATCGGCTACGGGGTGCCGCCTGAGATTCTCAAGGCAGGGAAGGGAAGCTTGGAGTGGGTGCATACCGGGACCGCCGGGGTGGGAAGCTCGCTCCACGAGGAGATGCGCCGGAGTCCCGTTCTCTTCACCAACTCGGCCGGGATCCACGGTCCGCCCATGGCGGAGACGGTGGTGGGCATGCTTCTTCACTTCTTCCGGGGCCTGGACTTTGCCTTGGGGGCGAAGCATCGCAGGCAGGAGGAGCACCGGTGGGACCCGGGCCCCTTCCTGACGGACGACACTCCGGTCCGGGAGCTCTCCTCGGCCACGGTGGGCATCCTGGGCTACGGTGGGGTGGGCCGGGAAGTAGGCCGACGGCTGCGGGCGCTGGGCGCACGGGTGGTGGGGCTGAAGAGAACTCCGCCGGAGGACGCGGCGGAGGCCCCCGCCCGCCCCGGCTCGGATGTCGTCGCCGGAGGACGTGCACCGGGGGCGCCCTCCACCGAGGCGCTGCCCACGGACCGTCACGGCGTCGAGCTTCTCCACGGGCCCGGAGGCCTGGAGCGACTCCTCCCCATGAGCGAGGCGCTGGTCATCTCGGTGCCGGACACGCCCGCCACCCGTGATCTCCTCACCCGGGAGCGGATCCGGGCGCTTCCCCGGGGAGCGGTGCTGGTGAACGTGGCCCGAGGCGCGGTCCTGGACGAGGACGCGCTGGCGGAAGCGTTGGCTGACGGGCACCTCCGGGGGGCCGGCCTCGACGTCTTCCGCACCGAACCCCTTTCGGCGGATTCGCCCCTGTGGGAGTTGTCCAACGTCCTGATCACTCCCCACGTATCGGGGGTGAGCCGGGGGTTCTGGCGGCGTCAGGTGGACCTGGTGCTGGAGAACCTGCGTCGGTTCCAGCTCGGAGAACCCCTCCTGAACGAGGTGGACCGGGAGGCGGGGTACTGAGGCTGCGGACCGGCCGGCGGCCTCCCAAGGCCCTGCCCGTCGTGCAGTCCCGAATTCCCATGCCCGATTCCCCGATTGGCGGCTTTTGGGGGTTGACAGGATTTCGGCCCCGCAGTGGGTGAGGGCCGGGACGGCTTCCAAATACCGCGCTGGAGGCCCTCCAGAACGCCCCTGACGGTCTTCGGTGTGTATTCGGTCTCCGCATGACCTCCAAGGGCGACTTTTCCCCTCCTACGCCAACCTGAGAGGTCGCCCAACCCCCTGATTATATTACAGGTACCAGATGATCGGACTGTAACCGGAGGAGGGGATGATGGGGTACTGCAAGCGGAGAATGGAGGAGGATGTGGGATGGGGGTCGGTGGACGACGCGGGTCGAGGGGCGCTGAGCACGGGAACCGGCACCCCGACCGCCGGCTGGGGCCTGGAGGAGGACGAGGGCTGGACTCCCCTCGTGGTCCGGGAGCGGACGAACGGGAGCGATTCCGAGAGCGATTCCGGTGAACCGAGCGACGCCGCGGAATCGCCAGGTGACTCCACCCCGGACGCCGACTCCACCCCACCCGAGCTCGAGATCTCCCTGGACGACCTCTCGGACCTGGTGGACATGCCCGAGGACGACGCCGTCGACGAGCTGGGGGACCGGATCATCAAGCTTTCGGCGCACATGTCGGCGGCGGAGCACCGGCTGCTGCTCATGATCGGGGAGTTCGATCGCCGGGAAGGGTGGAAGCCGGCGGGCCACAAGGACTGCGCCGCCTGGCTGGAGATGTATACGGGGCTGAACCGGGTCACCGCTCGGGAGCGGGTGCGGGTGGCCCGGGCGCTGTGCGAGCTGCCCGAGACCAGCGAGGCCATGGCCAAGGGCGAGCTCACCTTCTCCAAGGTGCGGGGCCTCGTGCGGGTGGCCACCCCCGAGAACGAGGCCGAGCTGCTGCCCCTGGCGAAGGAGTGCACGGCCCACCAGCTGGAGCGGGAGCTCCAGCGGTGGCGGGAGCTGGAGCAGTGGGACAACGACGAAGCGGATCGGCGCCGCTACCAGCGCCGGCGGCTCAGCGTGCGGCCGGGTGGGGGCGGGATGTACGAGATCCGGGGCCTGGTGAGCCCGGACGTGGGCGCGCTGCTCATGCGGGTCATCGACGCCGCAGGCGACGCCCTCTTCCTCAAGGACCACGAGTGGTCGGCGGAGGGCGGAC
>SLNQ01000200.1 GCA_007132965.1 Gemmatimonadota bacterium
GAGACCGGACGACTCACGCTTCGCCGCAAGATTCGACTGGAAGGCGCGGTGTCGAAACACCGGGGGGGACCCCCGGAGCTTGGAGATCACCTTGAACGCCGTCTCCTTTGCGGCCCAGAGGCTCCAGAGCCGTCGAAGGCGGCTGGGCTCGTCGGGGGCCTTCTCGAGCCAGGCTCGCTCCGTGTCGGCGAGGATGCGGCGGGGGAGACGGTCGTCAGGGGGACGGGCTCTGCAACGGGGGTGCTCCAGGTCCACCACGTCGTTGCCGATCCGGAGGCGCGAACAACGCGCGCGGCTCGAAGACGGCGTGCTCATAGAGAGGCTTGGCTGCTGTGACAGTGCATGTTATCACAGGACCCTCGACGGAGTCGGCCGTTCCCCATGCGGGTCGCGGGCAGGGTGATGAGGTGGGACGAGAGAAGTTCGATGGGGCTCAGGAGGATTCCGCTGAGGACGGCGGATGCTCCGGCGGCCGAAGGGCCTCGCGCACCTCGCCGGGTATCCGGATGGGCTTCCCGTCCGATCCGACCCAGACCGCTACCACCCGTGCTTCGGCCGCCAACTCCCCGGCATTCAGATCCAGGCCCACGGCGTCGTCCAGCCGCATGGGCCGCAGGAGCTCCGGTACGGACCCCGGCGGCGCGTTCTCTGCCGTGGGAGGAAGCTGCCCCGGTGGTGCCGGGGAAGAGGACTCCGACCGGAACCGGAAGAGCGCCTGGTGGATCGTCATGGACGTATTGCGGAAGTCCTCGACGAAGGTGCGAGCAATGAGGCGATCCCCCAGCCGGCACTCCCTTCGGTAGTCGATCTCGATGCGCACGACGTGCACGCCCCAGCCCCGCTTCTCCATGGATTCGATGGGAAAGCCGCCTGCCGCCAGTGCGTCGAAGCGAGCCTGTTCCAGGTAGTTGAGATAGACCGCATGGTTGAGGTGGCCCAGGCCGTCCAGCTCGTAGCTGCGGACGCGAAACGGAGCCACGAAAATGGCGGACGACGGAAAATCGCTCACAGTCGGTATTATGCTCGTCTTGGGATGAAGTCGTGGCCGGGCAGGCCCCGAACCCTGAACCAAAATACCGTGTCGGGGGTCGTAGCCTCGGAATAGGTTCTGTAATGTCGCTGGACGCGGCGGCGCAAGCGGGTGATATTTCAAGTGTCAGATACCTCGGGACGGGCTACCGACTGGTCCAGAGGCGGCGTCTCCCGCGCCGGAGGTGCGCGCCAGGCCGGAGGTGCGCGGCCAGGAATGTCCGCCGATGCGCCGACCAGACGGCACCCCGGACCACGTCCTGTGGTCCCCTGGTGTTTCGAGGTGCTGCAGGTCCCCGGGCTTATCCGTCGGCGTTGCCGGCGGCCGGGAAAGCATCAACGCCGGCGTCTTCCGTGGGAAGGATCGCCACCCAGTGACGATCTGTGATGACAATCTGCCACCCAGACCTGGAATCAGTCCCTTGAGCACCAAGCCATCCAATGGTGGAACGACCCTCGACCTGAAGCGTGCCGGGGGCACCGAGACCATCCTCCTGGTGGAGGATGACACTGCGGTTCGGGCTGTCACCCGGCGCGCTCTGGGCCGTTTCGGCTACACGGTCCTTACGGCCGAGGGGGGTCAGGAGGCTCTGCGCATAGCTCGGGAGCATGATGAGCAGATCGATCTCCTTCTCACCGATATCATGATGCCCGGGATGAACGGTGTCGAGGTGGCGGCCAGGGTAGGAGAGGTCCGGCCCGGTATCCGGGTCTTCTACATGTCCGGGTACGCCGATCAGGATCTGGTCCGACAGGGACTGCTCACCCCCGGAACCCGGTTCCTGCAGAAGCCCTTCACCCCCCAGGAGCTGGCCGACCGGGTTCGAGACATCCTGGATCGGTAGACCGTCATCCCGGATCGGTAGACCGTCCTGGGGGAGGCCCCGGAAAGCAAAATCGCCCTCCGGAGGCACGCGTCTGACACGGTGCGTCCCGGAGGGCAATTCCTTTCCTGCTTCGTCTCACAAACTCCCGCGGCTGGACTCGAACCAGCGACTCGGTGGTTAACAGCCACCTGCTCTACCAACTGAGCTACGCGGGACCAACAACTGATCCTCAGGAGGAGGACGGACCGTAGCAAGCCTCTTCCCAAGGGGTGAACGTTAGTCTTGCGAGGCGAACGTGTCAACGCTGCGGTCGGGGGGCATTTCCCAGTCTTTGAGGAATGATGCCGGGGGGAGTGCGGCCAATTCCACCGCCCTGTCTGGGGACGAGGGCATTCTGGCTGCGCTCCCACAGCCTCCAGCCACTTCGGCGCGGCCCGATTTCTCGTCCGGTGCCCGATCGTCAGGCTGGTTCTCGCTCGCTCGTCCGGTTTTCGATCGCCAGGCCGGTTCTGGCTCGTCTGGTTTTCGCTCGTCCGGTCTCGGCGCGCACGGTTGGGTCCAGCTCAATCCGTCGGGTGCCGCTCGCTCCGTGGGGGCCGTTCTCGCACGGTTGGCTCCCTCTCGCAGCGTTGCACCCCTCTCGCTTTGTCGGGCCCCGCCTCGCTCTGTCGGCTCCATCCCCATCCCTGCCGCGCCTCTTACGCCATCGGGGTGCCGCTGACTCCGTGGGGTGCCGCTGACTCCGTGGGGTCCCGCTCACTCCGCCGGGTGCTGGCGCTCACTCCGCTGGCCCCGTCCTGCTCCCGGCGGCCCCTCTCGCTCCCTCCAGCCCCTCTCACACTTCGCGGCCCCGCTCACGCCGTCGGTCCCCC
>SLNQ01000041.1 GCA_007132965.1 Gemmatimonadota bacterium
CGACCCACGAAGTCGAGGGTGTACTGCCGCCCGGCTCCGGCGCTCTGACTCGTGAAGATCACGTGGACATCGCTGTCGGTCCGGTCTCGGACCCAGTTCACGAACTCGATCTCGGTCCGGAACTGCCTCTCGTTGCAATTCCACCTGGCGTGGCAGTCCAAAAAGACGGCAGGCGGCGAGGCGGACGCATTCTCAAGCCCGGCCACGTTCTGAGCGGCAGCGGGATGGCTGCCTGGGAAAAGAACCAGGAGTCCGAGGGCCATACCCACCAGGAACGTGGCGGCGAGGGGGGCTCGGCGGTGCGGCGGGTGGGAGCGGTGCTCGAGGCCTGGATGCGCGGGAGGTGGATGCTCGGGGTGTGGGCCTGAACCGTGCGTGACGTATTCCGACGGTGTCGCTCCGTGCATGGTGGGCCCTTTCCCCAACTTGACTGTTCCGGCATCCCCTCTGGCTGCGTCCCTTCACCGACGTGCAATAGAACAACAGATCCGAAACGCTCGGATGGTTGCCGGCGCAGCCGCTCGCTCAGGGACTCAACTTGAATAAAACCCTGCCTCCCGCCCGGCCGTTCCACTTTTCACGCTCCACCCGTTCCGGCAGCGCAGGGGTCAGAACATGGCGGCCACCATGGCCAGGCCTCCAATGACGATGAACGCCGCCGCAATGATGAGGAACCAGAGGATGCACGCCTGACAGAACGTCCTTCGGTTCACATTTCCGGTTGTGGAGAATGCCCAGTAGAGGTACATGAAGAGGTTCACCAGCGGAATGGCCAGGACCAGGAGGGTGACCATCCAGTCACCCACCGTCATCGGACGGGTTTCGGTTTCCATCTCGGGTGCACTCCACTCCAAGGGTCGGTGCCAGCCCCTGCTCCGTATCCGGCCGCTGCTCTCGGAGTCTGATCGGGGCCTGCATGGGCGGACCTCGTGCCATTCGACGACTCATGCGAAGCTGGCCCGCAATGCCGCTTGGCGCCAGTAGGGGCGCCCCTTCGCGCCCGCACGAGCGCCAACGGCCAAAATGACGCCCGCTCGAAGGCGAACGATCCAGAACCCGGCCGCAGTCCGGCTCCGCTTGCAGTCCGCCGAGCCGACGTGTAGCGTGATCCTAATTGGCCCTCACTCAACCATCCCTGCAATGACACCTCTCCTGCCTTCTCGTGCGGCATTGAACGGCGCCTCGTCCGGTCCGTCAGCCGCCAGGTCCAAGTCTTCCTCGAGCCATCCCCTTGGCGCATGGGGCCGATCTGCCTGGATTCTCATGGTAGCGCTATTCGTGGGCGTGGCCGGTTGTGAAGAAGTGGCCGATGCCCCCACCCCCGATCCGGAGGCGGAGGCGTGGTACAGCGCACCGGATCAGCCCGAGATGCCCACCGGCTACACCGAGAAGCCCGGCTGGGCCACCTCGGAGTTCGCGGTGGCCGCCGCCAATCCCCTGGCGACCGATGCCGGCTTCCAGGTCATCGAGGCCGGAGGGTCGGCGGTGGATGCGGCAGTGGCGGTGCAGATGGTCCTGACCCTGGCAGAGCCCCAGTCCAGCGGAATCGGAGGCGGCGCCTTCCTCATGCACTGGGACGGGAACGAGGTGGTGGCCCTGAACGGCCGGGAGATGGCTCCGTCCGGGGCCGACGAGACTCTGTTTCTGGACGAGGCCGGCGAGCCCCTGCCCTTCGGAGACGCGGTGGCCAGCGGGTTGTCGGTGGGGGTGCCCGGGACCGTGGCCATGCTGGCAGCTGCGCACCAGGAGTACGGACGCCTGGGCTGGGCCGAGCTCTTTCAGCCGGCCATCACCCTGGCCGACGAGGGTTTCGAGTTGAGTCCCCGTCTGCACAGTCTGCTGGATGGAGACGCCACCCTCCGGGAGGATCCCATCGCGCGGGAGCTCTACTACGACGAGGCCGGTGACGCCCACCCGGTGGGCTACCGACTGCGGAACCCCGCCCTGGCCCAGGTGCTGCGGAGGATCGCCGATGAGGGGATCGACGCGTTCTACCGGGGCGAGGTGGCTGCCGACATCGCGGCAAGGGTCCAGGGACACCCGGAGCGACCCGGCGTCATGACACCTGAGGACATCCACGCATACCCGGACCAGGACTTCTACGTGGATCCCCTCTGCACCGACTGGCGAAGCTACCTCCTGTGTGGGTTCCCGCCACCGTCGTCGGGACACCTGGCCATTGCCCAGATGCTGGGAATCATGGAGGCGCTGGACGTTCCGGAAACGGCGCTGGACGGGGGCGTGCCCACGGCCGACTGGCTGCACTACTACATGGAGGCCGCCCGGCTGGCCTTCGCTGACCGTGCCCTGTACGTGGCCGATCCAAACTTCGTGGAGCCTCCGGCCGGGAGCTGGGAGAGCCTGCTGGCGCCGGACTATCTGGCAGCCCGGGCCGAACTGGTCGGGGCCGAGAGCATGGGCGAGGCCGAAGCCGGCGATCCGGCCCCGGTGGCCGAAACGGCGTGGGGTGTGCATCCGGTCCAGCCTGACCGCGGCACGAGCCACATCAGTATCGTGGATCGTGAGGGGAACGCGGTGGCCATGACCACCACCATCGAACAGGGCTTTGGGAGCCGGATCATGTCCGACGGCGGCACAGGCCTCCCGGGGGGCTTCCACCTGAACAACGAGCTCACCGACTTCTCCCGCACTCCGGTGGACGACGAGGGCCGGCCCATCGCCAACCGCGTGGAAGCCGGTAAGCGTCCGCGCTCGAGCATGA
>SLNQ01000217.1 GCA_007132965.1 Gemmatimonadota bacterium
GCGTCTTATCGCTCTCGTTCCACCACGTACGAGGCCAGCGCCTCCAGCGCCGGCGATTCCACGCCTCCACCCTCCAGTGACGCCAGGGCCAGTCGGACAAGCCGGCGGGCCTCCCCTCGGGCCTCATCGACCCCGAGAAGCGCCACGTAGGTGGACTTGTCCAGTTCGGCGTCGGAGGGGTTCTTTCCCAGCGCCTGGGCGTCGGCGGTGGCGTCCAGCACGTCGTCGGCGATCTGGAACGCCAGCCCGATGGCCCGGCCGTAGTCCTCCAGCGCCTTCCGCACCTGGCTGTCGGCCCGGGCCGCCACCGCGCCCATGGAGAGGGCCGCCGTGAGAAGCGCCCCCGTCTTTCGCCGGTGGAGTCCGTCCAGCTCGTCGCGCTCCAACCTTCGACCCTCTCCCAGCAGGTCCAGGGCCTGGCCTCCCACCATCCCGCCAGCTCCAGCCGCCTGGGCCAGAATGGCCACCAACTCGCGACACGCGGCCGGGGGAAGCCCCATCTCGGACGCCGACCGCCAGAGGTGGAGGTGGGCCCCCGGGATCAGAGCGCCTCCTCCCAGAACCGTGGGGGCCTCTCCGTGGACGGCGTGGGGGGTAGGCCGTCCGCGGCGCAGGGGGGCGTCGTCCATGCAGGGCAGATCGTCGTGCATGAGCGAATAGGCGTGGATGAACTCCAGCGCCGCCGCTACGTGGGCCACTCCCTCCCGGTCAGACCCGCCGCACGCCCGATAGGCCGCCATGCAGAGAACGGGGCGCAGCCGCTTCCCCCCCGACAACACGCCCTGCCGAACCGCCTCCCGTACCTGCGGAGGAAGAAGGGGGAGGAGTCGATCCAGCGCCGCCTCCAACGCCGCCTCCACCCCCTTCCGCTCGTGATCCAGGTATCGCTCCAGGGAGAAGGCGTCCTCGGTAGAGGAGGAGCTCACCCCGGCCGTCATTCCTCCTCTCCCTCGAAGGGCCGGCTGCCAAGGCTCTCGGCCTCCCCCACCAGCTCCTCCACCCGAAGCTCGGCACGGGCCAGAAGCGCCTCCGCCTCCCGGATGTGACTCACCCCTTCCTCGAAGAGGGCGAGTCCGCGTTCCAGCTCCACCTCTCCGCCCTCCAGTGTGGACACGATCTCGTCCAATCTCCGAAGTCGGGTCTCCAGCGACAGCTCTTCCGGGGCGTCCTCGGCCCTCGACGCGTCGCTCTCCCTCGTCGTGTCGTTGCCGTCCTGGCTCACTCGGTCACTCCATCAGGTTCAATGTTCAAGGCCTGGCACTCGATCCGGCCGTCCACCACCCGCAGGTCGAAGCGCCGCTCCTCCCGGAACTCGTGCACGCCCCGCAGCACCCGCCCCTCGGGGCTCAGGGCCACCGCGTATCCTCGCTTGAGGGTGGAAAGCGGAGATAGCGCCTCCACCCGACCCCCCAGTGCCGCCAGCCGCTCCCGCCGCCGCTGGATCAACTCCCGGACGGCCCGCCCGAGCCGGTCCGCCAGTAGATCTCGCTTCCGGACACGCGGCTCCAGCGTCCGCCGCATCGCCGCCTCCACTCTCCGGCGTCCGGACTCCAGGCGGTGCCGGCGACGCTCCACTTGCGTGGCAAGCCCCCGCGCCAAGCGGGGACGCACCCGATCCAAGGCCTCCAGGAGGGTCGCCCGGTCCTGTACCACTGCCTCGGCCGCCGCCGAGGGGGTGGGCGCCCGGTGGTCGGCCACCAGGTCCGAGATGGTCACGTCGGTCTCGTGACCCACGGCCGAGATCACGGGGACCGGCGAATCGGCGATGGCTCGGGCCACGGGCTCCTCGTTGAAGGCCCAGAGGTCCTCGATGGACCCGCCTCCCCGCCCTACGATGATCACGTCCACGTCGCCCTCCGCTGCCAGGACCCGGAGGGCATCGGCCACCTCCACCGCCGCCCCCTCGCCCTGGACCCGGGCTCCTCGCACCACCACCCGGGTCCACGGCGCCCGGCGCCGGATGACGGTGAGAATGTCGCGAATGGCGGCACCCGTGGGAGAGGTGACGATTCCCACCGACCGGGGAAACCGGGGAAGCCGCCGCTTTCGGGCCGGGTCCAGGAGTCCCTCCTCCTGGAGGGTCCGTCGCAGCTTCTCGAAGGCCAGCTTCCAGAGTCCCTCGGTGCCCTCGGCCTCCAGCTCCTTCACCTGGAGCTGCAGCTCACCCCGTGCCTCGTACATGGTGATGCGGCCCAGCGCCTGCAGATCCATTCCCTCTTCGGGATCCATGGGCAGCCGAGCGGCGTCGCGTCGCCACATCACGCAGCGAAGCTGTGAGCGATCATCCTTCAACGTGAAATAGCAGTGGCCCGACCGGGCCCGGGTCCAGCTTCCCACCTCGCCGGCAACCCGCACCTCCGGAAACCGGTCTTCCAGCAGGGTCCGGAGGGCGGCGTTCAGCTCCGAGACGCTCCACACCGGCGTCTCGGCTTCCGGCTCCTCGCCTCCGGCATCGGCGAACAGGTCCAGTGCGCCTTCGGGGGGCTCCGGGGTCAACGAAGGGGACCTCCCAGCCCCCGGGCCGCCTTCACCGTGTTGGACAGGAGCATGGCGATGGTCATGGGGCCCACCCCTCCCGGAACCGGGGTGATGGCCGAGGCCACCTCGCGCACCTCGTCGAAGGCCACGTCGCCCACCAACCGATAGCCCTTCTCCCGCGATGAATCGTCCACGCGGTTGATTCCCACGTCGATGACCACGGCTCCGGGCTTCACCATGTCGGCGGTGATGAGGCCGGCGTGGCCCGCCGCAACCACCAGGATGTCCGCCAACCTGGTGTGCTCGGCCAGGTCGCGGGTAAAGAGGTGCGCCACCGTCACGGTGGCGTCACCACCCCGGGGGTTCTCGGCCAGAAGGAGCTGCCCCATGGGACGCCCCACGATGTTGGACCGGCCCACCACCACGGCGTTCTGCCCCCGGGTCTCGATGCCGCTGCGGACCAGCAACTCCACGACACCCTGCGGCGTGCACGGCACGAGCGCCGCCGGGTCACCCACCGCCATTCGGCCCACGTTCACCGGGTGAAAGCCGTCCACGTCCTTGCCCGGGTGGACCGCCTCCAGGACCGCTCCCCTGTTGATGTGGTCCGGCAGGGGAAGCTGCACCAGGATGCCATGGATCTCCGGATCGGCATTCAGCCCCTCGAGCCATCCCAGGAGCTCCTCCTCGGGAATGTCTTCCGGGAGGTCGATCTGGCGGGAGTGAATCCCCACCTCCCGGGCGGCTCGATTCTTCGAGCGGACGTAGGACTGACTCGCCGGATCCTCTCCCACCAGCACCGTAGCCAGGCCCGGGGTCGGCTCTCTCGCCGCCCTCATCTCCTCGATCGCCCGGGCCACCTCTCCCCGGATCTCCCGGGCCATCTTTGTGCCGGAGATGATCTCCGCCGCCATGGACTCTCCTGATCGCTGAATCAATGTTTGTTGGGAGCGACTGCGGCCGCTCCGACGCACCTCCCTACCTGGCAAAATCCACCGCCCGGGTCTCCCGGATCACCACCACCTTGATCTGGCCGGGGTACTGGAGCTCCTCCTCGAAGCGGCGAGCCACCTTCTCCGACAGCCGGGCCATCTCCTGGTCGTCCACTGAATCCGGCTCCACCATGACCCGCACCTCGCGACCCGCCTGGACGGCGAAACAGCGCTCCACTCCCTCAAAGTCGGTGGCGATGGATTCTAGCCGCTCCAGCCGCTTTACGTAGGTCTCGAACATCTCCCGTCGTGCCCCGGGGCGGGCGCCGGAGATGGCGTCAGCGGCAGTCACCAGGAAAGACTCGGGGTAGCGGTGGGGTTCTTCGTCGTGGTGGGCCCGAATGGAGTTCAACACCACGTCGGGTTCGTTGTAGCGACTGCACAGCTCGTACCCCAGCTCCACGTGGGTCCCTTCGTGCTCGTGGGTCATTCCCTTGCCCACATCATGGAGGAGGCCGGCGCGGCGGGCCAGCTGCACGTCGAGCCCCATCTCCTGGGCCATCTGGCCCGCCAGGCGGGCCACCTCCCTGGAGTGCTGAAGCTGGTTCTGCCCGTAAGAGGTCCGGTACTTGAGGCGACCCAGGACCCGCACCACCTCGGCGTGCACATCGTGGAGACCCAGGTCGTAGAGCGTCTGCCGCGCCGCCTCCTGCATTCCCTCCTCCACCTCCTCACGGCTCTTCTCCACCATCTCCTCGATGCGCCCGGGGTGGATGCGCCCGTCCTCGATGAGCTTCTCCATGGCGATCCGGGCCACCTCGCGACGAATCGGATCGAAACCCGAGAGGACCACCGCCTCCGGGGTGTCATCGATGATGACGTCGATCCCGGTGGCCTGCTCGAAGGCACGAATGTTTCGTCCTTCCCGACCGATAATCCGTCCCTTCATGTCGTCTGATGGGAGCTGGACCACCGAAACGGTGGTCTGGGCCGACTCCTCGGCGGCCATCCGCTGAATCGCCAGCGCGATGATCTCCTTCGCCTCCCGGTTCGCCTCTCGTTCGGCCTCCTCCTTGATCTCTCGGATCCGCTGGGCCGCCTCGGCCCGGGCTTCCTCCTCCATCCCCGCCACCAGGCGTTCCCGGGCCTCTTCGGCCGAGAGGCCCGCCAGCGCTTCCAGGCGTTCCTGGGCCGCGCGCTCCGCCTCGTCCACCTCGCGACTCCGGGCGGCCAGGAGGTCTTCGCGCTCCCGCAACTCGGCGGCCCGCTTCTCCTGCGTCTGGTCGCGCTCGTTGAGGCGGTCGAACTTTTGGTCAAGCGAGTCGGAACGCTCCGCTACTCGTCGCTCCAGCTTCTCCAACTCCGCCCGGCGCCGTTTCTCCTCCTCCTCCCACTCCTCCCGGAGACGAAAGGCCTCCTCGCGGCCCTTGAGCTCTCCCTCCTTCCGGAGGCTCCGGGCTTCTTCTCTGGCGCGTTCTACGATCCGGGTGGCCTCGTCCCGGGCTTCGGCTTTCTCGGCCGCCTGGCGGGCTTGCTCCCGCCTTCGACCCAGAAACAGGCCCAGGACGAGACCTCCGAGCAGGGCCACTACGGCCGCCGCCAGGACGATGGCCTCCGGGGATTCCATGTATAGACTCCAGAAGCGGAGGGTTCGACCCCCCGCGGGAAGGCAAGTTCAGGAGACGCCCTGCGGGCCCCCACAGGGGCCGGGCGTCCCACGATTCAACGCTTGAGAATAGGAATCCGGCGCGGAACGCCGCAAGGGACGGCCTGTCTGACGACCCCCGATGGTACCTCGGGCGAGGTCACGCCTCAGCTTTTCACGTCGAGCTCGCCCTGTGCTTCCACGGTCCCCGCTGCGTCCAGTTCCTCTTCGATCCGTCGGGCCAGATTCGTGGAACGGGAGCTCACCTCCCGTCGCACTCGGTCCAGCTCCTCGCGGGCCCGGAAGTACCGGTCCGTCATGGCCAGCGCCGCGAGGATCACGGCCCGATGGCCCTCCACCAGACCCGACGCCTCCCGGATTCGGCGAATCTGCTCGTCCAGGTAGGAGGCGCACTCCCGGGTATAGTCGGGGTCGGCGGCGGAGCGAAGGTGGTGTTCCTCCCCGGCGATCCGCACGGTCACCGTGGTCTTCCGGTCCTCTTCGCTCATCCCTCCTCCTCGAGGAAACGGATCCGGCCCAGGATGCGCTCGACGCCATCCCTTCCCTGCCGGAGCCGATCCCGCAGCTCACGATTCTCCTCTTCCAGCGCCATCATGCGATCGTGCTGTCGGGCCGGATCGTCGTCTCCATCGCTGAATCGCTGCAGGAGGGCCTGGGCGTCCCGGGCCTTCGTCTCGGCCCGACGCACCCGCTCCTGCAACTCCTCCATCTCCTCCATCATCCGGCTCACCGCCTGATCCAGGCGGATCATCGCCTCCTTTTCCATGGACTCAGTCGTCTCGGCCACGAATCGCCACTCCCATTTCATGGTGGAGCTGTCGGTCCAGATGATCGACCCGGGCATCCACCTCCTGGTCGTTCAGAGTCCGGTCCGGCGCCTGAAAACGCAAACGCACGGCCACCGACCTCTTGCCTTCGGGAACCCCCTCCCCCTCGTAGAGGTCGAAGACCTGGAGGTCCGCCAGGTGCTCTCCCCCCTCCCGTTTCATGAGCTCCAGCACGTGGGCCACCGGCAGCGTGCAGGGCACCAGGAGAGCCAGGTCGCGATCCACCGGCGGATGGGTGGACAGGGGTACGTACCGGACCTCCCGCCTCGCCGCCGGCGTCGCAGGAAGGGCCACTTCGGCACCCCAGACGGCCCCGGCCCACGGCGGCAGATCCAGGTGGCCGGCGCCGATCCGACCGGCGCGGCCCACCGGCCGTCCGTCCTCGTCGACCACCGCCAGCGACACGTCTTCGTCCATCAGCGAGGCCGGCAGCGCCCCGCTGCCATCTGGTGCCTCGGCGGCAGATATCACCCGCCACCGATCCGTCGCCAGGGTGGCCACCACTTCCTCGAGCAGCCCCTTCAGGTCCCACACCTCCACCGGCTCGTCCGCATGACTCCAGTGTCGAGGACGACGCCGACCGTGCAGGACCAATCCCAGGTGGATGGATTCCCGGGGCAGCTCCCCGGCACGCCCCGACCGGAAGGTCGTCCCCAGCTCAAAGAGGCGCACGTCCCGATTGCCCCGGGCCAGGTTGTACTCCACCCGGCCCAGAAGCGCCGGGAGGAGCCATCGTCTCAGATAGCCCTCTTCGGCGGAGATGGGATTCAGGAGCTCCACCTCCCCCTCCGGCGCGAAGGCCAGGGTGTGGGCCTCCAGCAGCCCCTGGGCCACCAATCGCGCCCGGAGCGCGTCCTCCAGTTCAAAGAGGGGATCATCCGGCACCACGCCGGGCCGGTACGCCCCCAGCGTATCCGGGAAGGCGTCGTAGCCGTGGGTGCGGGCCACCTCCTCGATGAGGTCCACCTCCCTGGATACGTCCCAGCTCCGAAAGCCCGGCACCTGGACCCGGAGGGCCTTCTCCCGGCTCTCGGAGGGTAGCCCCGGCACCTGAAACCCCAGAGGCTCCAGCAGGCTCGCCAGCTCGGCTCCCGAGAAGGGCACACCCAGGACGCTCTCCACCCTGGAGGGTCGAAGTGTCACCTCGGTGCGGGAGAAGGGCTTCGCGCGCACCTCCACGATGGGCCCCTGCACCTCACCCCCGGCGGTTGCCTGGATGACCCGGGCTGCCCGCAGGATGGCCTCCCTCAGACCCTCGGGGTCCACTCCCCGCTCGAACCGGTACGAAGCATCGGTGGAGAGCCCCAGCGCTTTCCGGGTGGCCCGGATCGGACCAGGGGTGAAGAGGGCGCACTCCAGGAGCACATCCGAGGTCCCCTCGTCCACCTCCGAGTCCTCGCCGCCCATGACCCCGGCCACCGCCACGGGCCGCTCAGCGTCACAGATGGCCAGCATCTCCGGGGTAAGAGCCCGCTCCGCACCGTCCAGCGTCCGGATCGTCTCTCCCTCGTCGGCCCGGCGGACCACGATGGTCCGGTCCCGGATCCGGTCCAGGTCGAAGGCGTGGAGGGGGTGCCCGAGCTCCAGCAGAACGTAGTTGGTCGCGTCCACCACATTGTTGATGGGGCGCGCTCCCGCCGCCCGAAGTCGGGTCTGGAGCCAGCCGGGGGAAGGCCCCACACGCACGCCCCTGACCACCAGCCCCAGGTAGGCCCCGCATCGTTCGGGCGCCTCAATGCGCACGGTGATTCCGTCGCCCGAGGCCTCCCGGCTGCCCAACACCGCGTCCACCTGGTCAACGAACCTCGCCGCGTCCGGGTCCTCTCCGGGAATGTCGGGAAGCGCGAGGCCGGCCTCGCCGCCCGGCGCCACCTCCCGGGTCACCCCCCGGTGGGAGAGGAGATCCGGCCGGTTGGGCGTCACCTCCACGTCCAGGCGAACGTCGTTCAGGCCCAGCCCCTCGGCCAGCGACAGACCAGGCTCCAGCTCGCCCTCCAGCTCCATGATCCCCCCGGCGTCGGGCCCCAGGCCCAGCTCCTTTTCCGAACAGAGCATGCCGTGGGAGGTCTCCCCCCGGATCTTCGCCTTTCGCAGCTCCATACCCCCGGGCAGGGTCGAACCCACCGGAGCGAAGGGATACAGACCGCCTTCGACGATCACCGGCGCACCGCAGACCACCTGCACGGTCTCCCCGTTACCGGGATCCACGTCGCAGAGGCGAAGCCGGTCGGCGTTGGGGTGCTCCCGCACGCGGAGAACTCTTCCCACCACCAACCCCTCCAGACCTTCGGCCAGGTCCTCCCTGGCTTCCACCGGGAACCCCAGCTCCGCCAAACGCTCGGCCAGCTCCTCCGGAGTGGCCCGGAGTTCGGGGGCCAGCGCTCTCAACCATCGATACGATACCTTCATCGATCGGAAAACTGCTGGAGGAAGCGAATGTCGTTGTCCAGGTACAGCCGTAGATCCGGGATCCCGTACTTCAGGAGGCCGATCCGTCCGGGGCCCATGCCGAAGGCGAAGCCGGTGTAGCGCTCGGGATCGATGCCCGCGGCCTCCAGCACCGCCGGGTCCACCATGCCGGCTCCCATGATCTCGAGCCAGTCGGTTTCTTCTTCGGTGCCGTCGGCTCGCCGCACCACGCGCTTCACGTCCACTTCGGCCGAAGGCTCGGTGAAGGGAAAAAAGGAGGGACGGAACCGGACTCGGGTCCCGGGCCCCCAGTAGCGGCGGGCGAACTCCGCCAGGGTCGCCTTCAGGTCTACGAAGGTGATCCCCTCGTCCACCGCCAGACCTTCCAGCTGGGCAAACCCCGGCGTGTGGGTGGCATCGTAGGAGTCCCGCCGGTACACCATGCCCGGCGCCAGCACGCGGATCGGGGGCTCATGCTTCTCCATGACCCGCACCTGCACCGGCGAGGTGTGGCTCCTGAGAAGGTGTCCGCCCTTCAGGTACAGGGTGTCCTGCTCGTCGGCTGCGGGATGATCCAGGGGGGTGTTCAGGGCCTCGAAGTTGTACCACTCGGTCTCGGCCTCCGGCCCCCGGGCCCGGGTGAAGCCCAGGCCTCGGAAGATTTCCACCAGCTCGTCGACCACCCGTGTCACGGGATGCCGTCCTCCCTGCCATCCTCGACGACCAGGCAGGGTGAGGTCCAGCTCTCCACTGTCGGACCGGCTCGCCTGCTCCAGCGCGGCCTGCCGCTGATCCAGCGCCTCCTGGAGCCGGGACTTGATCCGGTTCGCCTCTGCGCCCACGCGGGGACGTTCCTCCGGCTCCAGTTCTCCCACGCGTCTCAGAATGCCGGAGATCCGCCCCTCTTTGCGTCCCAGGAAGGTGATGCGAACCTCCTCCAGGGCGTCGGCGCTGGCGGCCTCTTCCACAGCCGTGAGGGCCTGGGCCTCCAGCCGCTGGAGCTCGTCCACCAAAGATCCGTTTTGAGTCATGGACAGGGCACTACGAGGTGGTTGGGGGCGTTGGGCGTGAAACGTCCTAACCTATACGTGGCGGCGGAATGGGAAAACCCCGGACGGGCCGCTGGGCCCACCCGGGGTCTTTCATCCTCCAAACTGCGACTGGGAGGTGGCGTGGGCACGCGCCCACGCTCCTTCCCGGTTCGGCTTCCGGTCAGCTCCGGCCCAGGGCTTCCTTCGCCTGCACCGCCAGCGCCTCGAAGGCCTTGGGATCCCGCACGGCCAGGTCCGCCAACGCCTTCCGATCCAGCTCCACACCCGACTCCTTCAGGCCGTTCATGAACCGGGAGTAGGAGATCTCGTGCTGCCGGGCCGCGGCGTTGATCCGGGTGATCCAGAGCCGCCGAAAGTTCCGCTTCTTCTTCTTGCGGTCGCGGTAGGCGTGCTCCCATCCCTTCTCAACCGCGTCCTTCGCGGTGCGATAGAGGTTCTTGCGGCCACCGAAATAGCCCTTCGCTTCTTTCAGTACCTTCTTCTTCCGGTCCTTCCGGGCCGGTCTACCGGTTGTGCGTGGCATGTATCAGGACCTCCTTACGAGCCCGGCAGAAGGCGGTTGATGCGCTTCTCGTCGGCCTTCGACACCAGGGTCGGCTGCCTCAGGCTACGCTTCCGCTTGCTGCTTTTCTTGGTGAGAATGTGACTCTTGTTCGCCTTCATCCGGCGCAACTTGCCCTTGGCGGTGCGCTTGAAGCGCTTCGCTGCGGCTCGGTTCGTCTTCATCTTCGGCATGATCTGCTCCTTCCATTGCCGGCGCCGTGGGACGGGTTTCGTCCCCCGGAGCGTTCCGGTGCGCCGGCTCCAGTATGTATCGGGGCGGACGATCCGCCCGTCTTGATCTACCCTCGGCCGCGGCCCAGGGTCGCTCAGTTGTCCTTTCTGGGAGCCAGCATCATGATGAGCGTCCGTCCCTCTCGGGTCGGCTGGCTCTCGATGCGGCCCACGTCGGACACGTCCTCCACGAGCTGCTCCAGGACCTCCATCCCCAACTCGGGATGGGCCATCTGGCGGCCACGAAACATCATCGTGACCTTCACCTTGTCGCCGTCTTCGAGAAAGCGGCGCACATGGCGGGTCTTGAACTCGTAGTCGTGATCCTCGATCCCGGGGCGGAACTTCACCTCCTTGATCTGGACCGTGTGCTGCTTCTTCCTGGCCTCCCTCGCCTTCCGCGCTTCTTCGTACTTGTACTTGCCGTAATCCATCAGCCGGCATACGGGAGGCCGGGCGTCCGGCGCCACCTCTACCAGGTCCAGCCCGGCGTCGGCGGCGCGCTCCTTGGCTTCGTCCAGATCAATGACCCCCACCTGCTCCCCATCGGCATCGATGAGGCGAACCGGACTGATCCGGATCTGGTCGTTGACGCGGACCCTCTGCTCCTTGATGGCTCCTTCCTCCGAGATGGCGGGCGCCAGGGCGCCATAAACGAAGATCGGCCCGGACACGGATCCGGGCCGAGGCGGCTGGCGACACACCACGAAGGTGCCGTGTGCCTGTCAGCTTGGTCGGACCCGGCGGCGTCGCCATCCCCGACCAAGGAACCGGCAGGTCGGAGGGGATGGGCCGAAAGGTGGAGGGACTCCCCTCACTTCGATGAATTGTACGCCCTATTAAGCTATGCGTCACCACCGCCGCGTCAACTGCCCGGCGGTGGCGACGCATCCGCCTCGAAGTCCGCCGTCAGTCCTGCGACGCTCCGTTCGCGTCGCCGGCGGGCTCGATCTCCACGACCAGAGGGCCCACCGACAGCCCGAGGGGCGTGCCCCGAACACCCACCTCCGGATAGGCGAGGGCCCTCAACTCCGGGTCCGACTGAAACCGGATCCGGTGCCCCTCTTCCTCGGAGCTGACTTCGGCGGCTCCGTCTCCCGCCAAGGCGTGCAGGCGGTGCAGAAGGACCCACCGCTCGAAGAGGCCGTCGGCCGGAGACACGGGCTCGTCCGGCACCACCCCTTCGTCGTCCAGGGCGATCTCCCTCACCGCCGTCTTTTCGGCGGCAGCGGTCACCGACAGGTCCCTCAGGTCCAGCGTGTCGCCCGCTCCCAGAAGCTCGACCCTGAGGCCGCGGCCATGGGCCGGAGTCTGTCCCCCCGCCTCGGCGTTGGTGCCGTCCACCAGGACCACACCCGAAGCTCCGGCCACCCACGCCAGCGGCCCTTCGAGCACCAGGGCCGTGTCCTCGTCGATGCCAAATCCTACGTCGATTCCCGGGTCGTCCAGCACGGCGACCAGGAGCCGGCCGATCCGTCCCCGGGCCAGGAAGTGCTGGTCCATCACGGCGGTGGTGATGAAGCCCATCCCGGGCGTGATCCGCACGCCCCCCTCAGGCCCGGCCCCGTCGTGGAACGCCGCCTCGGAGCTTCCCCCGGCGATCATGGGGTCCGACATCATGGCGGCGCCGGCCGAAGAGCCCGCAACCACCGCGCCATCCCGGAAGCGTTCCATGAGGGCCTCATAGGCCGGAGTGGACTCGCCGTCCGGGCGGAAGACGTCCACGATTCGGGACTGAACCCCGCCGGTGAAGAAGAAGCCGCTGCACTCCCGGATCTCCGCCGCCACCTCCGGATCCTGGGCCCTCTCCGGCGCCTCGGTGGAGATGAGGATGCCCCGGGCCGTCCCCTCACCACCCCAGTTGTCGATTCGGCCCACGGCCCCTTCCATCGAGCCCTCCGGATTGGCCCCCGCGGTGGGAATCACGCAGACCGGGCCGTCGCCCTCCCGCCCATCCAGGATCTCGCGGTAGACGGCCTCGTTGGCGGACGAGAGTCCCCCCCCGATGCTCACCAGGCGCCCCACCGTCTCCTCGGGTTCGGTCTCCCCGGAGGTGACCGGGGCCTCCTGGCAGGCGACCAGGACCAGTACGAGTCCAGGAATCAGTAGATGCCAGCACCGCGTCTTCAACAACACCCTCCACGTCATGTTCGCGCCTCAAGTCTGGAGTTCGGAAAGCACGTCCGGGTTTCTGGAGAGGAAGAACCGCATCCCCTCCCAGTCGGTCCGTGCGGGAAAGCATGAGAAGTACGCCTCCGCCCGCGTTCGCGAAAGGTAGGGGCCCTGCAGATCCAGGGTCTCCCGCTGAAACGCCTCGGCGTCGGCCCTCTCGGCCTCGGAGCCTTCGGCCATGGCCCGAGCCACCCGACTCGCCTGGGCGTCGAGGGACACTCGGAGGCGGATCCGGCGCGGGTGAAGTCCGGAGTGGAGACCGAAGTGGGTTGAACCGAAGGCGTCCACCTCCACCGGGGCCAGGCGTTCGTCCAGCGTCCGACGCCACTGCGGAAGGTCCACGGCCGGAGGGGGTGTGGCGGGATGTGGGGGTGCCTGCACGTGGAGGTTCAGTCCCAGGGCGTCGCCGGCCAGGAGAACGCCGGCATGCTCTATCTCCCAGGCCAGGTGATGCGCGATGTGGCCCGGCGTCGGGAGGGGGCGAACCCCTCGAAGGGGCCGAGGGTCGCCGGGTCGCCAGCCTCGAAGCCGGTCCCGGGGCACTGGGACCACCTCACCCCACAGCCGATCGTGGTCGTCGCCGAAGGTACGGCGGGTCGAGGCCACCAGCCGCTGGGGATCGGCCAGGTGCGGGGCCCCGTCCTCGTGGATGTGGACCTCGAGCCGGGGGTTCTGCCGGGCCAGGTGCCCGGCCGCTCCGGCGTGATCCAGGTGGACGTGGGTGAGAAGGAGGTGGCGCAGATCGGACAACCCCACGCCGATCCCGGCCAGTCCTGCCTCCAGCGCCTCCAGCGAGGTGGACGGCCCCGGATCCACCAGTGTGGGTTCCGGCCGCTCGAGGTAGTAGGTACAGATGGCGCCGGGAAGGCCGTCCAGGCCCACGTCCAGCGGTGCGACGCCCTCCACCTCCGGCCGGACGTCGGGAACGCGAATTTCCGGCTCGGTCACGCCGGTCAGCCGCGCTGGTCTACCGGCACGAAGTCCCGCTCCCTCTCGCCGACGTACACCTGTCGGGGACGGGCAATCTTCTGCTCCCGATCTTCCAGCATCTCCTCCCACTGGGCCAGCCAGCCCACCGTCCGGGGAATGGCGAAGAGAACCGGGAACATCTCCACCGGGAAGCCCATGGCCTGGTAGATGAGCCCCGAGTAGAAGTCCACGTTGGGATAGAGGTTGCGCTCCACGAAGTAGTCTTCCTGAAGGGCGATCCTCTCCAGCTCCAGGGCGATGTCAAGGAGCGGGTTGTTGCCCGTGACCTCGAACACCTCGTGGGCCGTGTCCTTGATGATGCTGGCCCGGGGATCGTACGCCTTGTAGACCCGGTGGCCGAAGCCCATGAGACGCCGCTCGCCGTTTCTCACGCTTTCCATGAAGGCGGGAATGTTGTCCGTGCTCCCGATCTCCGTGAGCATCCGGAGCACCGCCTCGTTGGCCCCCCCATGGAGGGGACCGTACAGCGCGGCCATGGCCCCGGCCAGCGCTGAATAGGGATCGGCGTGCGAGCTTCCGATGGTCCGCATGGTGGTGGCCGAACAGTTCTGCTCGTGGTCGGCGTGCAAGATGAACAGGACGTCCAGCGCCCGTTCCAGCACCGGATTCGGCCGGTAGTCCCGGACGCCGATGCGGAAAAGCATGTTCAGGAAGTTGGCCGTGTACGACAGCTCGTTTTCGGGATAGACGAAGGGCAGACCCCGATGGTGTCGATAGGCGAAGGCGGCCAGGGTGGGCATCTTGGCCACCAGCCGGATGATCTGGTTCCAGCGAGTCTCCGGATCCCCGATGTTCTTGGCCTCGGGGTAGAAGGTGGAGAGCGCCGCCACCGACGAGATGACGATCCCCATGGCGTGGGCATCGTAGCGGAAGCCGCTCAGCAGCTTCGTGATGTTCTCGTGGGTGTAGGTGTGGTACGTCACCTCGTGGACGAACTGATCCAGTTCGTCCTGGGTGGGCAGCTCGCCTCTCAGGAGGAGGTAGGCCACCTCCAGAAAGGAGCTCTTCTCAGCCAGCTGCTCGATGGGGTAACCCCGGTAACGAAGGATCCCCCGCCCACCGTCGATCTCGGTGATGGTGCTGCGGGTCGAGGCGGTGTTGGTGAAGGCGGGATCGTAGGACATCATCCCGAAATCATCCTCGTTCACCCGGATCTGGCGAAGGTCCATGGCACGGACCACGTCGCCTTCATGGATCTCCACCTCGTATTCCCGACCGGTACGATTGTCCCGTACGGAAAGGGTGTTCCGTGGTTCGGTACCGCTCTCTGCCATCTGGTCTCCTCCGAATATCCCAACAGGTGAAGTGGTCTGGCTCCCTCGCCCCGGCTCTCTCGCCCCACGGGCGAGCCCACCGAGCGTACTAAGATCCCATGGGTCACACCGGGAGACAACCCCCGAAACCACCGTCATGGGCGGCTGCTTCCACAGCTCGAAATCCACTCATCCGCCGCGTCAGGCCACGCCCCTGGAGCCACAAGACCCCCGTCCTCCCCGGAAGATCCGGTCATCGGCCCGATCCGGGCCCCTACGGTCTACCCGATCCGCCAGGCGTGGTACCGCTGGATCCAGCGAAGCGCACCTTCAGGCGCATGGGCCTTCTTCCACTCTCCGGCCACCGACTTGTTGGCCTCGGCCAGGGTCGGATAGGGGTGGATCGTCCCCAGGATCTTGTTGAGGCCGATCCCGTGCTTCATGGCCAGGGTGAACTGGGTCACCAGGTCGCCGGCATGGGGTCCCACCACGGTGGCCCCCAGGATCCGGTCCTTGCCCGGCACGGTGAGCACCTTCACGAATCCACGGGCCGCCTCCTCGGTGATAGCCCGATCCTGGTCCTTCAGGTCGTAGGTGGTGGTCTCGTACTCCTTCCCTTCCTCCATCGCCTCCGTCTCGCTCAGCCCCACCCGGGCCACCTCAGGATCGGTGTAGGTGGCGTGGGGGAGTACCGAGTAGTCCACCTTGAACCGCTTGAAGGGATTGGTGAAGAGGGAGTTCACCGCCGCATGCCACGCCTGGTGCGACGCGGCGTGGGTGAACTGGTAGGGCCCCACGCAGTCTCCGGCTGCGTAGATGGTGGGAACCCGGGTCTGGAGGTAGCGGTTGGTGTCGATCCGGCCGTCCTTCACCTCCACGCCCACCTCCTCCAGGCCGAAGCCTTCCACCCGGGCCTGCCGACCCACCGCTACCAGGAGGGTGTCGAAGGAAATCCGGATCGTCTCGCCCTGGTACTCGGCCAGCGCCACCTTCTCTTCCCCATCCACCTTGAAGCCCGTGACCTTGTGCCTGGTCAGGACCCTGACTCCATCCTCTTCCAGCTTCTCCTCGATGAGCTCCGACACCTCGAGATCCTCCATGCTCAGCACCCGGTCCAGCATCTCCACCTGGGTCACCTCCGCCCCCAGGCGCTGGAAGGCCTGGGAGAGCTCGCAGCCGATGGGGCCACCCCCCAGCACCAGCAGACGTCCCGGGTCCTCCCGCAGCGACCAGATGGTATCGGAGGTGTGGTACCCCACCTCGTCCAACCCCGGGATGGGGGGCACGAAGGGCCGGGCTCCGGTGGCCACCACAATGTGCCGGGTGGTGAGGGTTCGGCCGTTCACCTCTACCGACCACGGACCGGTAATCCGCGCCTCGCCCTTGATCACGTCCACACCCAGCCCCTCGTAGCGCTCCACTGAATCATGGGGCTCGATGGTGGCGACTACCCGATGGACCCGCTCCATGACGTCGGCCATCTCCACCTGGGCCGAAGCGCTCCGGAACCCCAGCGCCTCGTGCCGCCGGATGTCGGCCGCCAGCTTCGCGGAACGAATCAGAGCCTTCGACGGCACGCACCCCGTGTTCAGGCAGTCGCCTCCCATCTCGTTCTTCTCGATGAGCGTCACCTTCGCCTTCACCGCTGCGGCGATATAGGCGGTCACCAACCCCGCCGAGCCCGCACCGATGACCACCAGGTTGCGGTCGAAGGAGCTGGGCTTGGTCCACCCCTTGAGAACCTTTCGCCGCTGGATCACCCGGGCGATCCCACGGGCGATGAACGGAAAGATCCCCAGGAGCACGAAGGCACCGATGAGCTGGGGCGAGAGGATGGCGTCCAGGGAGTCGATCTGGGCAATCTGGGTCCCGGCGTTCACGTACACGATGGTCCCCGCCAGCATCCCCACCTGACTCACGATAAAGAAGGTCAAGGTCTTCATGGGGGTCAGCGCCATCACCAGGTTCACCACGAAGAACGGAAACGCCGGCACCAGCCGGACGAGGAAGAGGTAGAGGGCCCCGTCCCGCTTCACCCCCTCGTTCACCGCCTTCAGGTGGCGACCAAACCGCCGCTGCACCCAGTCCCTCAAGAGGAACCGGGCCACGAGGAAGGCCAGGGTGGCCCCGATGGTAGAGGCAAAGGAAACGATGACCGTGCCCCAGAGGAGACCGAAGATGGCCCCGCCCACCAGCGTCATGATGGCGGCACCCGGAAGGGACAGGGCCGCCATGACGATGTAGACCCCGGAGTAGATCCCGACGGTCAGCGCCGTGTTGTCACGGTAGAAGGCATCGATGGCCGCCTGCTGGCTCTGGAACCACTCCAGGCTGAAGTAGCGCCCCAGGTCCAGGGCAAAAAAGGCGACCAGGGCCGCCACGACGGCCGCCGCCACCAGGAGCTTCGTGTATTTCATCTGGTTCGTATCCCGGGATGCGAGTCTTTCTGCGCCCTGTCGTCGGGCTCTGCGTTCCGACCCGGTAATCCCCGAGCGTCGGCAGGGGTTTCCATGGTCGGCGGCGCCATGACCTGCTGCGCCGTCGTCTCGCCGGAAGAGCCCGGGGGGGCGGACCTACCGTCCAGTGCCGTGTCGTCCTTTCCGGCCAGGGCCTGCAGAAGCGCCAGGATCAGAGCCAGCACGAAGAGGAAGGCCACGATGGCCGCCGTCCAGCGCCGGGCCGCCGAAGGCACGGCTCGCCCGCATCCCGGGCAGACCGACGCGCTTCCGCCCAGCGTCCGACTGCAGTGTCTGCACCGTTTCATTCCCGCTCCCCTCATCTCCCTTGTGACCCGTGGATTCGCGGTGCCACCGCACCTGCGTTCTCTCCGGAGCTTCTTGTCCTTTCCCGCCAGCCCTTCTACTCTCTTTGCTGTCCTAACGAAAACCAACCGCTTCCCTCAGCCTCGAGTACGGTATGCTAGAAGGCATTCGTCAGGCCGTCGACACCATCGAAGACATCGTCTGGAACTGGGGCATTCCCGTGGGGGACGAGAGCATCCCCTTCGTGGTGATCCTCCTCCTGGGCGCCGGGCTATACTTTACCCTCCGCCTGGGATTCATCCAGTTCCGCCGCCTGGGTCACGGCTTTGCCGTCGTCTCCGGAAAATACGACGATCCCGACGACCCCGGTGACGTCTCCCACTTCCAGGCCCTGAGCACCGCCCTCTCGGCCACCGTGGGGATCGGTAACATCGCCGGTGTCGCCCTCGCCATCCACTGGGGCGGTCCCGGCGCCCTCTTCTGGATGTGGGTCACCGGAGTCCTGGGCATGGCCACCAAGTTTTCCGAGGTGACCCTGTCCCAGAAGTACCGGAACGTAAAGGAGCTCGATCCGGAGCGTCCCTGGGAGGGGATGGTGGCTGGCGGACCCATGTTCTACATCGAGAAGGGACTGGGGAAGGCGTGGAAGCCCATGGCCGTCCTCTTCGCCGTCTTCCTGGCGGCGGTGGCCCTCTTTACCGGCAACGGGGTGCAGGCCAACACCGTGGCCGACGTCTTCCGTGACGAGTTCGGCATCCAGCCCTGGATCGCGGGTATCACCACCGCGTCCATCATCGGCCTGGTCATCATCGGGGGGATCAGCCGGATCGGGAAGGTGACCGGAATCCTGGCCCCCGCCATGGCGGGTCTCTACGTAGCCGGGGCGCTGGTCATCCTCATGATCCACTGGGACCAGGTGCTGCCCAGCCTGGCCCTCATCTTCACCGAGGCCTTCAACCCCTCGGCCGGTGTGGCCGGCGCCGGCGTCGGCACCTTCCTCTTCACCATGCTCTGGGGCGTGCGGCGAGGGCTCTTCTCCAACGAAGCGGGGCAGGGCTCGAGCCCCATCGCCCACGCCGCGGCCAAGACCGAGGAGCCGGTGGAAGAGGGGATGGTGGCCATGCTCGGGCCCTTCATCGACACCATCGTCATCTGCTCCATGACGGCCCTGGTCATCATCATCACCTCGTCGTGGGACGACCAGATCCCCACCGATCTGGATCTCTCGGCCGGCGCCGTCACCTTCGTGGCGGAGCGGGAGGACGGCCGCTTCGCCTTCTTCCAGGGGGCCCCCGACGAGATCGTGGTGGAGGAGGGGGAGCCGGTGGCCACCGACGTGGGTGACGTGCGCTTCGCCTGGCACGAGGTGGCGGTGGACGAGTTCTACGTCGATCCCGACCACACCCAGGCCTTCTCCGGGATCATCTACCCAGGCGACAACCTGGCCATCTCCGAGGATGGGGTAGAGTACGAGGTCCTGTACGGGAACGCCGTGACGAACGGGGCGCCCCTCACCATGCTGAGTTTCCGCCGGGGACTGCCGGGTGACTGGGGTCACTACATCGTGCTCCTCACCGTCCTCCTCTTCGCCATCTCCACCGCCATCGCGTGGAGCTACTACGGCGATCGGTGCGCCTTCTACCTCTTCGGTCCAAAGGCGGTGCTGCCCTACAAGCTCCTCTTCGTGCTCATGCACTTCGTGGGGGCGGTGAGCCCGCTCATCCTGGCATGGACCATCGGCGACATCCTCCTGGGACTGGTGATCATCCCGAACCTCATCGCCGTGGTCCTCCTCACCGGCAAGGTGAAGGAGACCGCCCGCTCGTACTTCGAGCGCAGTCCGTGGATCGAGCGGAAGGCCGAATGACAGGAGGTGTCCGCTACCGGAACTCCACCTCCCGAATGAGGAGCCCGGTGGTAGACACCCGCACTTCGAACCGGGCGGGTCGGTCCACCTCGACGTAGGTGGCCGACCCGTACTCGGTGTCCACCAGGAAGGCCAGGAGGGTATATTCCCGGGCCAGGTGGAAGAGATCCACCGGCTTCTCCTCCTTCAACGAATGCACGGTCCGGGTACGGGTCCGCTCTTCCTCGATGTCCCGGTAGCGTCCCGCCAGCCGGTCCAGCTCGTAGTGGGTATGCAGCCCCAGGACGTTGACCAGGGGATGCCACTTCAGGATATGGGCGTCCACCAGAACCTGGTCACCGGCCACCGGGAGGGTCTGCTCCCGACCATCGGGGAATTCAACAAAGGCCTGGAAGCTCTGGGGCCCGGTGGGCACCGTGGTGATGATGGCCGCCACCTCCTCGTGGGTCAGGGCCCGGTACCCCTGGGTCGAGACCCCCAGGGTACCGGCCAGCGCCGCCAACGACAAAAGAAGCGCGCCCACCCCTCCACTCCCCAGCGAACCCACCCAGGCCCGGCGCCGCAGCGCCATGACGCCGGCCACCAACAGGATGAGGCTGAGCACGGCCAGCGCTCCAGCCGTGTAGAAGAGAGCTCCGCTCGTCGAGATGCCCCCCATCAGATCCTCCGCTCCAAAGGCCTCATCTTCCCACCCGGGCCAGCATACCATCCGCGAAGGCCTCCACCAATCGGAAGGCCCAGCGGCGGAAGGGCACCGTGGCCGGGTCCGGCTCGGCCCCGTCCGGACCGCCGGGATCGTGGGCGTCCGAGAGAATCTCCCCCAGCTCCACTGCCAGGGCATCAGCCAGACCGTCCTCCGATCGGCCGGTACTCCTCCCCGTCGCTCCTCTCGCTTCACCCAAGCCCAGCACCCGCTGGACGAACGCCAGAGGGTCCACGTCGAAGCGCCGGAGGTCTCTCAGGGCCTGGGTGAAGAGGACGTCGTGGGGCCCCTCCCAGATCTCCATGATCACCGCGTCCCGGTAGAGCCGAGGGAGACACGAGAAGCGCTCCTCGATCCCGTTGCCGCCCAGGAGGAGCATGGCCTCGTGGGTCATCCGCGTCGAGGTCATGGTGAGCACCGGCTTGCACAGGCTCAAGAGAATACGGAAGTCCATGGCCTCCTGCCCGTCATCGGCGCCCTCGCCTCCCCGGGCCGACTCCCAGAGCCGCAGGAGCTCCAGGTACGCCGCCAGCGCCCTCCACGACGCCCGCCGAATTCGGGCGAGTCTGTCGTCCACCAGGGGGAACTCCCGGAGGGAGCGCCCGAACGCCGTTCGGAAATCGCAGTACGTCGAGGCCACCCGGAGCGCCTGCCGAAGGGTCGACGCCGTACTCTGCACGCAGTAGAACCGCGAGGTGGTGAGCACGTGTCGCACCAGGTTCGAGAGCCCTCGATCCAGGGGTCCCACCGGCCAGGCCAGGGCCCCTTGGAAGGTGACCTCGGCGGTGGCCAGCTCCCGGGTGCCCAGCTTCTCCTTCAGTCGATCCACCGTGTGACCGTTTCGTCGCCCTGCCCTGGAATCCAGGTGGCTGGGGACCAGGAATAGGGCGACGCCCGCGGCCCCTTCCGGCGCGTCCTCGGGCCGGGCCGTCACCAGGAAGTAGTCCGCGTTCACGTTCGAGCAGAACCACTTGCGCCCATGGAGTCGCCAATCGCCCCCCTCCAGGCGCGCCTCCACCCGGTTCGCCGGCACATCGGATCCCCCCTGGATCTCGGTGACGAACTGTGCCCCATGCCAGACCCTCTCGGGGGACGAGCCCCTGATCCGTCGCACCGCCTCGCGGTGAGGCTCCACGTCGCCCAGCGCCTCCAGCACCCGGACCATCCCATCGGTGCAGCCCAGCGAGCAGACCACCCCCGCCTCCCCGTTCTGTCCGTAGAGATAGCCCTTGGCGTAGAAGACAAAGGGATCGCCGTGGGGTGCGGCCAGGCCTTCCCCGCCCTGCACCCTGGCCAGCGCCTCCCGGGTGGCACCAGGCAGAACGATCCGATCCACCCGCTGCCCGTACGCATCAAAATGCTGGATCCGGGGGAGGCCTTCCGCCCGGGCCGAGCGCTCGGCCAGATCCCGGAGCGGACCCGCCACCTCGGCTCCCCAACGCGAGAGGTCGGTCGGATCGCACCCATCGGGCTCCAGGTAGTGATCCAGCAGGTCCCGCAGGAGGGGGTCGTCGTCGAACCAGTTGTCGGACAGCTCCCCGATGAAGGGGTCGAAGGAATACTCCACGGGTTAGCCTCCTCGAGTCGATGAATACAGCGCGTCGGCCCTGCGCACCGCCCTCTGGTCATGTATGGTGGGACTGACCGTTCCGAATCGGGACCCCAACCCAGGACAGCGACGGAGACCCGCACATGTGCCGCTTCACCTTCTACCGGGGCGAGTCCCTGCCCCTCAGCTCACTCATCACCGAGCCGGACAACTCCCTCATCCACCAGAGCACCCACGCCCGGGAGCGCACGGAACCCCTCAACGGTGACGGGTTCGGCGTCTCCTGGTACGTACCCGGCCACCGCGATCCGGGTCTCTTCCGGTCCATCAACCCGGCGTGGAGCAACCAGAACCTGCGCGCTCTGGCCCGGGTGGTGGCCAGTCCGTGCATTCTGGCCCACGTGCGGGCTGCCTCCGAGGGCCTCGAGGTCACCGAACCCAACTGCCACCCCTTTGTCCGGGGACGTCACTCCTTCATGCACAATGGAGAGTTGGGCGGGTTCAAGCAGGTGCGCCGGTCGCTCCTGAGCTCACTCAGCGACCCATCGTTCCACGCCATCCGGGGCACCACCGACTCGGAACACCTCTTTGCCGTCTTCATGGACGAGCTGGCCCTGGAGGACAGCCGCACCGGGTGCCGACCCATGGCTCGAGCCCTGGAGCGCACCGTGCATCGGGCCATGGAGCTGGTACAGAAGCATGCTGCCGGCGCCCCCAGCCGCCTGAACCTCCTGGTGAGCGACGGTGAAACCGCCGTTGCCTGTCGATTCGCCAGCGACGAGGCCGTCCGGGCCGAGAGCCTGTACGTGAGCCACGGCAAACGGTACCGCTGCCAGGACGGGGTGTGCGGAATGGTGGAGCACTCCGACGCCGGCACCCGGGCCGCCCTGGTGAGCTCCGAGCCCCTGAGCGACGGAGAGATGTGGGAGATGATCCCCCGCAACCATTACGTCACCATCGACGCCGACCTGGAGGTGAGCGTCAAGGCCATGGCGGCCTGAGCCGTCCCCCTCCGCGAGGGCCCCGTCTACCGGGCCAGGGGCCCTTCCTCCACCGTGACGGGGTAGTCGAAGATGTGGAGCAGCCCCTGCTCGGAGGCCCACATCTGCGCATGGCTGTGTCCCACTCGGGCCACGAACGAGGTCCGGTGGTTGTGGCCCTCCTCACCGTAGAGATGGTTCACGTAGTTGAAGTACGTGATCCCCCGCTCCAGGCGGTGGGCCCCCTGCATCATGGCGGCACATCCCCTGGCCAGGGCAGCCCCCTCTGGATCACTGTCGTTCAGCCCGTGGAAGTAGATCACGTCACGGGCCCCGAACTGCCGCTGCATCTGGTCCGTCGGCACCGCCGCGACGTAGGGCCAGTCGTCAAGGTCCTCCAGCCCTGCGCCGTAACGGTTGTAGCCCTCGCACTCGTCGATGGTCCCGGTAGAGGGCACCACAAATTCGTCCCGGGTCCGGACTTCCGGGTCCACCCTCTCGGGCGTCAGATACACGTGAGTGGAGGGCTGGCCCACGACGTACCGGATGTGGACGCCCCGGGGCCGGGCCACCTCGTCTTCGAACCGACTGGCCACCGCGTATCGATTGGTGAACTGTCCCCCACCGGAATGCCCCGCCAGTACCACAATCTCCAGGTTCGGAAAGAGCTCGGGATCGGTGAGGTCGGTGAGAAGCCGGTCGAAGATCTCGAAGGAGCTGATGGACACGTCCCGCGGATGGGTCTCCGTGCTGCCCGACGGCCCGCCCCAGAACCGCTGGCTGCTGGTCCGCCAGAAGACGTCGGAGGGACCGATCTCGTTGTCGTCGGCGAAGGAGGCCGTCATGAGCTTGGGCCCGATGATCAGCGTTTCGTCCAACGCGCCCGGCACCCGCTCCGCGGCCCGCACCATGTTGTTGAAGTAGGTTCCGGCGTTGGTGGCCACCCCGTGAATGGAGAACACGATGCGCCGAATATCGGGGTCGGGCTCGTCGATGGGCCGGGTGGAGCAGAAGGGAAGGCTCAGCACCTCACCGTCCACTTCCACGTGGTAGCGTTCCGGGCAGAGCTCCTGCGCCGACACATCCACGGGCAGAAGCGCCCACATCACCAGCGCCGCCACCCCAGCCATGAGAGCGGGTGCAGACGGGATATGACGGGAAGCGCTGCGGCGCCGAGGGCGGGAGAGGGGGGGTGTGACGGTCACGGAACAAGCTCCTTATTACAGGGGGTGGTGCTGCCACCTCCGGGGGTCGCTGTCGGGAAACTTGATCTCCATACTGACGGGGACATCCCGGTGAGGCAAGCTGCCCCGGCACCGACACTCCGCCTCAGCGAAGCAGCGCCACGTAGGGCTCTGCCGCCTCGGGCTGCCCCCACGCCTCGTAGAGTCCCACCAGGTGTCGGGCCAGCTCCTCGATGGCGGCCTGAACACCCTCGTCCTGCTCCGCCGAATCGGCCAGATGGTACCCTTCCAGGAGCGCCGCCTCGGCCTCCTCGTACCGCTCCTGGGCCAGAAGGACCGCCCCCAGCTGTCCCTGGGCCCGCAGGGTCCGCTCGTGCTGTGCACCCAGCCCCCTCCGGTAGACCTCCAGCGACTCCCGCCGATACGCTTCGGCTTCCTCGTACCGGCCCTCCTCGGTGAGCAGGAGCGCCACCGACGCCAACGCTGCCCCAACCCGCCAGTGATCGTCGGGCAGGGCGGACCTGGCCACCTCGGCCCGCTCCTTCAGGACCGCTTCGGCCTCCTGGACCCGACCCTGGAAGTACACTGCGGCGGCCAGGTTGGACATGGTCATCTCGGTGATTCGGTGACCCTCACCCAGAATCGAGCGGTTGATCTCCAGGGCATCCCGATACAGCGCCTCGGCCTCCTCCAGCTCGCCCTTCTCCCTCAGCAGAAACGCCAGATTGTTCTGGGTGGCGGCCACGGTACGAGGACTCAGCACGCTGTCGGTCTCGTGGCGCTCCAGCACCGACCGGTAGATCGCTTCAGCTTCGTCCAGCTCTCCCGTGCCCCTGAGGATGTAGGCCAGCGTGGACTGGGCCTGAAGGAAGTTGGGATCCGACCGACCCTGGTGGGCGGCCCTGAGCCCCAGGGCCTTCCTCACCAGAACGGCTGCCGAGTCCGGAGCGCCCGTCTCACGGAGAGTGGCCCCCAGCTGCTCCAGCGTCCTGGCGAGCAGAACGGTATCCGGAGACGCTCGACGACGCTCCCTCTCCAGGGCCCGCGTGAAGAGCGCCTCGGCTTCCTCGAATCGGCCCTGGTCGAAGTGGACCCGAGCCACGTCCACCAGGGTCCCGGTCATCTCCGGATGATCCTCTCCCCCCTGCTCGAACCGGATCTCTCGGGCCTCTTCCAGGAGGGCTCGCGCCTGATCGTACAGTCCCAGGTTCCGGTTCACGCGACCCAGGGCGTGCATCAGGCTCGCCCGCACCTCCGGCTCCCCCGCCAGCTGCTCCTGCAGCGTCTCGGCCCCGCTCTCCAGCAGGGTCCGAACCGTCAGGGTGTCTCGCCGCTCCGTCTCCGGATTGGCACTCTCGAACATCCCAATGAGGAGCTCCGTGACCTCCTCGGCCTTGCGGGCCTCCACCATGGCCCGGTCCCTCTCCTCCTGCATCCGCTCGGAGTGGACCACGAGGCCGCCTGCCAGCAGGAGTCCCACCACCAGCGCCGCCGCCGCGCTGGGAAGGATCCAGGGCCGACGTCCCAGGAGCTTCCGGCTCCGGTACCAGAAGGTGTCCGGCCTGGCCGACACCGGATGTCCGTCCAGGTGCCGCTCCAGGTCCTCCACCAGGCGGTCCACCGATCCGTAGCGGCGTTCCGGCTCCTTGCGCAGGGCCTTCAACACGATGGTGTCCAGGTCACCCGACAGACTCCGGGACAGAGCGCGGGGGTCGGTGCCCCGCAATCGGGCCAGCTCACGGGCCAGCGACGACGGCGCCGTCCCGGGCTCGCCGGCGGGACCCACACCCGCCATCTGCCCACGATCCGGCGCCGCCACCACCTCGCTGGGCCGTCGGGGATCCTGCTCCAGGATGGCCTCCCGCAGGGCGAGGGGCGAGCTGTCGGCCACCCTGTAGGGCCGGTGTCCGGTGAGGAGGGCATAGAGGACGGCCCCCAGCTGGTAGACATCGGTGGCCGTGGTCACCTCCTCGCCCCCTACCTGCTCTGGGCTGGCATACTCCGGGGTAAAGAGGAGGATTCCGGTCCGGGTCCGGACCGACGACTCCGGGTCCTGCGAGGGGTCCAGCAGCTTGGCGATCCCGAAGTCCAGGAGCTTCACCACCCCCTGCTCCGTCACCAGGATGTTGGAGGGCTTCAGGTCACGGTGGATGACGAGCCGATGATGGGCGTGCTGCACCGCCCGACCCACCTCCACCACCAGGCGGATCCGTTCCTCCACCGAAAGGTCGTGGGCGTCGGCGTACTCGGTGATGGGCCGACCCTGGACGTACTCCATGACGAAGTACGGACGGCCGTCGTCGGTGGCCCCGCCGTCGTAGACCGCCGCGATGTTGTCGTGGTGGAGTGAGGCCAGGATCCTGCGTTCCGCCAGGAACCGCCGCACGGTATCTTCGGTATCGAGGCCCCTCCGGAGCACCTTGACGGCCACCTGTTGCTCGAACGATCCGTCTGCCCGCTCCGCCAGGTACACCGTCCCGGCTCCGCCTCGGCCGATCTCTTCCAGGAGCCGATACCGACCCACGGTGAGTCCCCGGACCTCGTCAGCCTCGGGCCACTGAAAGCGCCCCAGCTCGTCCACCACCGCTTCGGAAACCGCTCGCTGCGAGTCATCCATGAAGCGTGCGGCGTCGGCGTCAAGCTCCAGGAGGCGCGCCAGCTCGCGGTGCACGTCCGGCTCGTCCCGGGCCAGATTTTCCAGGAAGCGGTCCCGCTCGGCCCCGGCGAGCTCCAGCGCCTCCTGGAACGCCGCGTCCACCCGCCGGCGAAACTCGGGGGAATCGTTGGTGGGAGGGTCCTCGGAAGAGCTCATCGTCAACCGTTGACGTTGGGTTGGGGGTTGCCGGTCAGGCCGTTCAAGGTAGGTTCACGACGGAAGCGGGGAAAGTCGGTCCTCTGCACCCTTATTCGACTCTAAATCACACCCGGGATCCCCAACGGAACATGTCCCTCGACCCCCTCGTGGCTAACCGCATCCTGACGGCCTACAACACAGGGCGCGGCGCGGGACCAGGGGCCACCCTGGTAGCCGCGCGGAAGAACCGGCGTACCCTGGCCTCCGTCCGACGGCTGTCCGATGGCCCGGTGAGACTCAACGTGGCCCGGGCCGTGGTGAGCGCCGGCCCCGAGGCCTGGGACCTCCTGGGCCCTGCCCTCCAGGGAAACCGGGAGGCTCGCAGGCGACTGGCCCGGCTCTCCAGAACCGGGCTCGAGGCCGCCGCCCGTTCCGCATCTCCCCCCGGAGCGACGCCGGGTGGGAACGGCCGGACGCCGAGCCCCCTCCCCGACACCCCGTGCCAGGGCACCCCGCACCAGCAGCGAGTCCTCCGGCTCATCGTCCGGTGGGTGAAGAGCAGCAGCGGCTACGCCGACGCGTTCCCGGATCAGTTGCAACTCCGGGTCTCCCGACGCATGTCCTCGAGCTACGGGAGCCACATGACCCGGGACGGCACCCACCGGATCACCATAACGCACCGGCTTTTTCGGCCCGGCCTCGAGGACATCCTCCTGGATACCGTTCTCCACGAGCTGGCCCACCTTCTGGACGCCCTCACCAACGGCCGGGGTCGCTCCTTTCACGACGCCTCGTGGAGGCGATGGTGCCGCCGTCTCGGGGCCACTCCGGAGCGGCTGATCTCACCCGCTTCGGCCCGCCGGGTCCGCCAGGCCCGCGGAGAAGATGGGCCGTGCGCCCTCCCGACCGCCGTGGCCCGATGGGCCCGGGAGCAATCACCGTGAGCCGCCCCGCTGGACAAAGGAAGCCCCTGCCTCCTATGTTGCCCACGATCTGATCCGGCTGGCCCGCGTCCCGGCGGTCGCCGACCAACCCTCAACTCAACGAAGCAATAGGAACCGACATGGCTGAAGACAAGGGGACACGAATCCGAGTGATTCTCCGGCTGGTCCAGATCCACGACAACCTGGAACCCGCCTGGGAGGACGAAGGGGAGTTCCGCTTCACCGCCCGGGTGACCAGCCGCAATCGCGGCGGAATCGAAGAGGTGACGCGACTTCCCAAGAAGAAGAAGTTCTACCGGATCTCGGACAACCCGGCGTGGAACCGCCTCCGGCTGGACGCCGTCCTCTTCGAGGGAGAAGTGGACGACCACCTCGAAGTGGACATCCTGGGCGAAGAACTGGATTTCCTCAGCGCCGACGACCAGCTCGACCGCTATCACCGGGTCTGGGAGGGAGATCCGTCCGACTGGATCGGACACTACCGCCCCGGAGACGAGGGCTCCGACGATCCCGAGCAGATGAGCAACTGGTGGGTGTACCTCGAGATCGAGGAAGCCTGACCGGAAAGACCTTCCGGAGGGTCAGTCCCCGCCAGCGCCCGGGAAGGGGCGCAACTCCTCCATCAGGACCGTCCCGGCACTGCTCCAGTCGTGGGCGGTGAAGTGGGGTGCCGTCAACATGAGGGCAGCCCCCACCACGATGAGGGCCATCCCGATCCGATCTCCCCATCCCCATGGCTGTCTCCATACCGGAACCGGGCGGGGGGTGGGGATCGGCTCTGCAGTCGCCTGTTCCACCCCCTCGTCCAGGGACGCGGCCGTCCCCGCTTCGCCGGGAAGAGCCGCCTGGTCCGGCTCAGGAGAGGGCGCCCCCTCGCCGGTAACCGCCACCTCCTCCTCGACCACCTGGACTTCGGTCTTGCTGGCCGCCCTCTTCCGGAACATGACGGCGGCGTGGCCGATCCGGGCCATCTCGTCCACCGTGAGCAGGAAGGTCCGGAGATTTCGCTCCCAGGCGGCCGCCCGCGAGCCAATGCGCACCCCCGCCCGGGACACCGCCGCCGCCCGGGCTGCCGACTGGAGGCCCAGGATCCCCAGCACCACCTCGATGTACAGCACCAGGGTGAGGGCCAGCAGGACCAGCCCCACATCCAGCTTCACCTCCCACAGCGCGTGCAGGACGACGCTCTTGCCGCCCTCCCGGTAGTGGGACTGCCGGATCAACTCCAGCCCGAAGTGCAGGGCGGCGACGATCACGAGCCAGAACAGGCTCACGAACACGCTGAGCCCCACCGCCAGGCCCAGGTACACCACCACGAAGATCCAGCTCTCGTCGTGCTCCCGGATCCACTGACGGAGGCTGATCCGCTTCGGCGCCACGGCCGCTCGCCCCTCAGGGGTCGAAATCGCCGTCACCGGCTCCATGGTTCTCCTGTTGGGTGGTGGGCCCGCCTGCCCTGTGACGCCGCATCTATCCCTGGGACGTGTGGCACCGTGACGCGGCTCGCCTCACGGTCCGATCAGATTTCCATCCGACCAGATTTCTAGTCGATGATGATCACCGGATGCGACCCTCCTTGCACCAACAGACCGGCCCGTCCGCGGTCCTGGCAGACCCCCATGTAGGGATGTCCCCCCTGCCGGGCATCGTTCCGGACACGGACTGGGGAACTGGGCTTCCCCGCCGGGATCCGGAGCACCCCATCCATTCCGTTCTCGAAGATCTCATCGCCATCGGGAAAGGTGATCCGGAGATCGTGCTCCGTCAGGTTCTTCCAGACGACGGTTCCTCCCCGTGCCACCACCGCGTGACCAGGCACGGCCTTGGCGACCGATCCCTGGCCATCCTTGAAAATGCGGATCGTCTGGTCGGGATTGTTTCGCTGATTCCCCATGCTGCCTCCTGAGGTTGAAGATGTGCGTGCACCCCGCCCCGGTCACGGGTTCGTAGGCTGCCGGGCTCGTTCCATGGCTTCTTGAATTCGCGGATCCCCTCGGAGATCGGCCAGCCCCGGAGCCCCCTCGATCTCCCGTAGCGGCAATCCACGCTCCAGCGCTGCGCTGATCCAACGGACCGCCTGTTCCCGGTCGCCCAGGTCCTCGTAGGTGTCCCCCACATTGAAGAGCACGAAGGGGTCGTCAGGCGCCTCATCCACCGCCCGGCGGAGCATGACCCGTGCACGGTCCTCCTCCCCCAGCATTTCGTGGCAGGTGGCCAGGCGGGTCATGGCCTCCGTGCTGCGCGGGTTCACATTCAGGTGGGCCTGGGCCAACTCCACCGCCCGTCGACAAGCTTCCTCCGCCCGGTCCTGTCTGCCGACGCCTCCCTGCCGGATGGCTGCTGCCAGGTTGCTCCAGACTCGATAGTCCCGCTCGTTCAGCTCCAACGCCTGCTCGTAGTTCTCCAGCGCCGCCCCGTATTGCCGTTCATCGAAATACAGGGTGCCCAGGTTGGAGAAAGCCACCGCGTTGGGAAGCACGGAAATGGATTTCTGAAACGCCTCCTCTGCTCCGTCACGGTCGCCCATCTGCTGCCGCACACCCCCGAGATTGTACCAGCCTCGGTGGTTGTCGGGGGCCAGCTCCACCACTGCGGCGAACGCCTCGGCCGCATCCTCCATCCGCCCGTTGCCATAGTAGAACCTCCCCAGCTCATTGTGGCCGCCCCAGTAGCCGGGGCGCAGATCCAGCGCCTCCCGATAGTGGATCTCCGCCTGGGCCGTTTCGCCAATGCCACGGAAGGCCCGGGCCAACGCCAGGTGGGCCTCGGCCGAATGGGGCTCCAGCTCGAGGGCCCGTTGGAGCGACTCGATGGCCCGGTCGTGCCGACCCGTCTCCACCTGAATGAGACCCATCGTCACGTGGACCGCGGCGATCTCGTCGGACTGGGCCAGCGCTTCCTCCGCCACCTCGCGCCCCCGCTCCAGGTCCGCCAGGTCCCGGGCCAGGTCGAAGCGCCTCAGGTAGGCTTCCGCCAGGCCCGCCCGGGCCAGCACGTACTCCGGATCCCGGTCCAGGGCCCGGGTGAAGAGCTCGATCGCGTACTCCACGGACTGCTCCCTCTCGAACCGCTCAAGGTACTGCCGACCCTGGGCGTAGAGCCCGTGGGCCAGCCGGTCCTCCGTGCGTCCGGAGGTCAGGATCTCCCGCTCCGTCTCCGTCACCTCGAGATCCAGGAGATCTGCCAGCCCACTCCACACCCCCGCTTCGATCCGGCGCGCGTCGGTGACAGGAGCCGAAAAGCGTGAGGAGCGAAGTACCTCTCCCTGGCGGGCATCCGCCAACTCCAGAGTCACGTCGACGATCTCTCCACTCCGCTCCACGAGTCCGGACACCACCAGGGTCACCCCGAACTGACGGTGGGCATCCTGGGCCGAGCTCGTCCCCTGCTCCTGGATATCCGCCCGAGGCACCACCCACAGGGTTCCCTGGAGCCCCTCCACCCGGGAGAGATGGCTATTGATGGCCTCCACCAGGTCGTGGTTCAACGCCTCCCGGAACGGTTCCCCGTCCGCCGTGCGGAAGGGCAGTACCGCGATCCCCTTCTCCTGAGGCAGCTCGGCCCAGGCATCGGACACAC
>SLNQ01000208.1 GCA_007132965.1 Gemmatimonadota bacterium
CGTGCCCCAGGTTCGCAGATCGAAAGCCCACGAAACCCGTCAGGACCTCGCCGGTAGCAGCGGTAAGTGTGGTGATCGTTGCTGTGGTTCGCCTGGGGCATTTTTTTGTCCCGGTGTTTGATCGACATCTCATGCCTTGCGCACCCTGATGTGGCGGGCCTCGGGCCCTGACCCCATCCCCTCCCTGTTTTTGCGCCGTGGCCCATACCGCACTGGCTCGCCGATATCGTCCTCGCCGTTTTGGCGACGTGGCCACACAGGAGCACGTGTCCGAGACGTTGCGCCGGGCGGTCTCGGGAGGACGAGTGGGGCACGCCTACCTCTTCTGTGGTCCCCGGGGTGTGGGGAAGACGACGCTGGCCCGGGTGCTGGCCATGGCCCTCAACTGTCAGGACCGCAGTGACGACGGCGAGCCCTGCGGGCAGTGCGAGAGCTGCAGCCGGATCTGGGCCGGCACCACCGCTCTGGACGTGGTGGAGATCGACGCGGCCTCGAACCGGGGCGTGGACGATGCCAGGGAGCTTCGGTCGCGGGCCATGTACGCCCCCTCGGAGGAAGGCCGCTTCAAGGTCTACATCGTGGACGAGGCCCACATGCTCACCCGGGAGGCCTGGAACGCCCTCCTGAAGGTGCTGGAGGAACCGCCGGACCGGGTGATCTTCATCTTCGCCACCACGGAGCCCGAGAAGATCGAGCAGACGGCCGCGCCCATCCTCTCTCGCTGCCAACGCTTCGATTTTCGCAGGGTGGGGGTGCCCGAGATCGTGTCCCGGCTCTCGGAGGTCCTGGAAAGCGAGGGAACCGAGGCCCCTCCCGAGGCCCTCCGCCTCATTGCCCGTAAGGCCGACGGCGGGATGCGCGACGCTCTCTCACTCACCGATCAGGTCCTGGCCCTGTCGGATGGATCGGCGGTGGATGTGGATACGGTCCGAAAGATCCTGGGCGTGGTGGAAGAGGAGCGCTTTCTGCAGTTGATGGACCTGCTGGCGGCTCGTGACCAGGCCGGGATCTTTCAGCTCATCGAGGAGCTCCTGGACCAGGGCTACGACCTGGTGGAGTTCTACGGCGGGATGGTGGAGGCCCTGCGCTTCCTGCTCCGGATCCAGGTGGGTGGCCAGGTGGCGGAGCTGGCCCCGGAGAGCCTTCCCGAGTGGGAAGAGCGGGCTCGGCGGTTCGCAGCCGGCGATCTGGTGCGCATGCTGGGGATGGCGGCGGAGCTGGAGGCCGGGGGCAGCCTCAGGCGGAGCTCCCAGCCCAGGGTCCTGCTGGAGCTTCTCCTCCTCCGGTTCTCGTACCTGGACCGCACCGTGGAGCTGGAGGAGCTCCTGAGGGCGGTGGGAGGTGAGGAGACGGGCGATTCCGGCGCCCGGCGCCGGCCGGCCCCGCCGACGGGGCCCGGCTCGACCTTGCCCTCGGCCCCCTCGCCTCCGTCCGGCCCCGGGCCTTCGACGGCGCAGCAGACCCGGACGCCCGGATCTCCGTCCAGCGGTGGTGGCGGGCCGACGCCGTATGGCGTGGCGCATTCCCCGGCCCAGACCCCGGAGTCCGCCGCGGCCACGGAATCCAACGAGGCAGAGGAAGGCGTCCGCTCCGGGGAGAGCCCGAAGGCCGAAGAGAGGACTTCGATGCACGCGGGGGAGGAGAGACGGAACACGTCGGAACCGAGGGCCCAACCGGGGGGAACGCCGGAGGAGATCCGTTCGGCGTGGAGGACACTGCTGGCCTCGGGCGAGGGGATCCCGCCCGGCCTTTCTCCCTTTCTGATGGGCGCAGGGGTTTCCGTAACCGAAGACGGAGTCCTGGAGGTGGCCCTCCCCCCCGGCCCGGCCCTGGAGCGGCTCTCAGACCCCGAAGAGCGGGAGACCCTTCAGTCCGCCCTCGCCCGTCATTTAGCGCATGAAGCGCGGCTGACCATCGTGGAGGCTGCGGTGCCTGATGCCTCGGATGAGAGTCGGGTGTCGGAAGGGGAGGTGCGGGAAGGCCGGTTGGGTGACCTCCTCAAGGAGGAACCGGGCCTCCGGGGGGCGGTAGAAGGATGGGACCTGGAGATCGTTGAATGAAGCCTGATCCGGGGCGTTCCTTCTGGGACGCCTCGACCACGTTTTTGAAAGGATACATTGCATGAACATGCAGCAACTCCTCAAGATGGGACAGCAGATGCAGTCCCAGATGTCCGAGATCCAGGAGAACCTGGACAAGGAGGAGGTCTCCGCCTCTTCAGGAGGGGGAATGGTCACGGCCACCGTCGACGGGAAGGGGAGCGTGAAGGGGATCGTCATCGACCCCACAGTCGTGGACCCCGAGGACGTGGAAATGCTGGAGGACCTGGTCCTGGCCGCGATCTCCGAGGCCCAGAACAAGGCACGGGAGGTCTACGAGGCCGAGATGAAGAAGGTGGCCGGCGGACTTCCCTTTCCCATGAAGCTGCCGGGCCTCTTCTGAGACGCCGCCAGTGTCCGTCATCGACGAGGTGACCCGGGAGCTGTCCAGGCTTCCGGGGGTCGGGCCCCGGACGGCCACACGCCTCGTGTATCACCTGCTGCGGGAACCGCCGGAAGAGGCGCGTCGCCTGGCACGGGCCGTGGAGGCACTGGTGGAGCGGGTCCGCCCGTGCGTGGTGTGCGGAAATTTCTCGGAGGACGAACGGTGTCCCATCTGCCGGGACCCGAAGCGGGATCGGTCGGTGGTTTGCATCGTGGAAAGCGCCTTCGATGTCCGATCCATCGACCGCACGGGCGAATATCGGGGTCTCTTCCACGTGCTGGGGGGACATCTCTCGCCTCTGGACGGGATCGGTCCCGAGGATTTGAACATCCAAGACCTCCTGGAGCGGGTGGAAGAGAGCGGAGGCGGAGTGAAGGAGGCCATACTGGCCACCAACCCCTCTGTTGAAGGCGAGGCCACGGCGGTCTACCTTGAAAAGGTTCTCCGGACCCGGGGACTCCGGGTGACCCGATTGGCCCGGGGCCTGCCCATGGGAAGCGATCTGGAGTATGTTGACGGCTCGACGCTGGCTGAAGCGCTGGCGGGCCGTCGTGAGATGTGAATCCTCAAGCACCCGTTGGAGCCGTCATGGACCCTGGGACCAAGCGAGTCGTCCGGATCGTGGGGCTCACCGCACTGGCGGTGGGTCTCACGGGGATCGCAGCCGTGCTTCTGGTGCGCGACCAGATATCGAGACAACGGCGAAACCTGTTCAACCCTCTCTCGCTCAGACGCATGGCCGCCCTGGAACACATGGCGCGACAACGTCCCTCCGTGGATCACATCACCCTCCTGAGGGACTACATCAACTGGGAGCCTCGAAAGCTCCTCCGGAACCGGGCCCGGGCCATCGTGGAGCGAATGGAAGAAGAGGCGGCGGAGCTGAACGGGATGGGAGGGCGGGCCCGTTGACGCTCCGGCTCGACCTGCCCCCGGCATCGCGTCGCGGGACCATCCTGCCAAAAGCCGACATCTTGCCCCAAGTGCGCCGGGAGTTGAGTTTAGGGGCCGTCCGCGGAGTCCATGCGAGCCGCCGTGCGACGCCGGAGAGAGATAGCGCCGGCTCACGGGACTCCCGGAACCGGACCAGGACCATGGGGTCCCGGTTCGCAGACCGGCTCACCCTCCATCCAGAAGACAACGTGGCGGAACACCAACGGGAACCCGAATTCGGGAGGGTCGGATCATGTCGATGATCAACTACGCCTCCCGGGAGATCAACTGCAAGATCGTCTACTACGGGACGGGGCTGGGGGGCAAGACCACCAACCTGGAGCACGTCTATTCCCGGGTCGACCCGGAGACCCGGGGCAAGATGATCTCGCTGGCCACCGAAGCCGACCGGACCCTTTTCTTCGACTTTTTGCCTGTGGACCTGGGCTCCATCCGGGGGTTCAAGACCCGGTTCCACCTCTACACCGTGCCGGGGCAGGTGTACTACAATGCCAGCCGCAAGCTGATCCTGAAGGGCGTGGACGGGATCATCTTCGTGGCTGACTCCCAGGTGGACCGGGCCGAGGCCAACATCGAGGCCATGCACAATCTCTACGAGAACCTGGAGTCGTACGGGTACGACCTGTCGCGCATCCCCTTCGTGATCCAATACAACAAGAGGGACCTGGACCGGATCGCTACGGTGGAAGAACTGCGACAGGAGCTCAACCCCATGGGCGTCCCGGACTACGAGGCAATCGCCATCGAGGGTCAGGGCGTCTTTGAGACGTTGAGAGCGGTCAGCAAGCAGGTGGTGAAGACCTTGAGCTGATCGCTCAATCATGGCTGCCCGACGTCTCAATCTTCCCAACAGCATCACCATTGCCCGGATCGTGTCGTGTCCGGTGATCTTCGTGCTGGCACTGTCGCCCCGTGTCTCGCACCTGCTGTGGGCGTTCGGTCTCTTCGTGCTGGCTGCGGTGTCAGACCTGTGGGACGGGTACCTGGCCCGCAAGCACGACCTGGTCACGGACGTAGGCAAGCTCCTGGATCCGGCGGCCGACAAGCTTCTGCTGGTCTCCACCTTCATCCCCTTCTACATCGTGTCGCATCGGCCCGACCCGGTGACGGACATTCCCTGGTGGGGCCCTCTGCCGCTCTGGGTGGTGGTGGTGATCTTCGGAAGGGAGCTGGCGGTGACGCTCTTCAGGAGCTGGGCCGCCCGACGGGGCTCGGTGGTGTCGGCCGGACCGTCGGGAAAGTTCAAGGCCTTTGCCCAGAGCATCTTCATTGGCGCGCTCCTTTTCTGGTACGCCCTGGCCCGGTCGGCCCGGGAGCGGGGGTGGGAGGGCGACGCTCTGTGGGCCTTCTGGAGTGAGTTCCATGGTGCCGTGGTGGCCATCTCCCTGGCCGTGGCCCTGATCCTGACGGTGTACTCCATGGGGGTCTACGCAGTCCAGAACCGGGCCCTCTTCCGCCGGGGTGGACAGTCGAGCTCGGGGACATGACGGACCACGGTCAGCCCAGAGCCTCCATCGTCGCCATCGGAGACGAGTTGCTTTCGGGGATCAGGGCCGACGCCAACGGTCCCTGGCTGGCCCGAAGGCTTTCGGAGCTGGGGTTCCGGGTTGGCTCCATCCTGGCGGTGGGAGACGACCCACGCCGCATCGGCAAGACCCTGCGCCGAGCCCTCGACGAATCGGAGTTGGTGGTGTGTACCGGAGGGTTGGGTCCCACGACAGATGACCGAACCCGGGAAGCGGTGGCTCACGCATGGGACCTCGAACTCCGGGAGTCTCCCGAGGTGCTGGCCGAGATCCGCTCACGTTTTCGGAGTCGCGGATACCACGAAGCCCCCGAGCCGAGCCGGCGGATGGCCCGGCTTCCGGAAGGCGCCTCAGTCCTGCCGAATCCGGCCGGTCTGGCGCCTGGACTCAGGCTGGACCTTCCTGGGGAAGCTGGTGGGGCAGCAGACGGGGTGCTCATTCTCCTGCCCGGAATCCCACGCGAGGTACGGGCCCTGCTGGAGGGCCCGGTGCGGGACACCCTGCGCGACGCCTTCGGAGAAGATCTGACCCCTGCGTCGGTTCGCACGATTCACACCACGGGGATCCCCGAGTCGGCCCTGGTAGGTCGACTCGAGGCTCTGCTGGCCGACGTGGAGGGGCTCGAAGTGGCGTATCGACCGTCGACGCTCGGGGTGACGCTCCAGCTCCTGGGTCGAGGAGCGGATGCCGACGGCCGTCTGGACCGCGCCGAGGAGCGGATCGGGCCGGTGCTGGCCCCGTACCGGTATGATGCTCCCGACGGTGATCTTGCGACGGCGGTGGGCAGGGCGTTGAATTCGTCTGGACTTCGTATTGCCGTGGCGGAGAGTTGCACCGGAGGGCTGGTGCTGAAGCGCCTCACCGATATTCCCGGCAGTTCGGGGTGGGTGGTGGGAGGGGTGGTGGCCTACGCCGATCGGATCAAGGAGGGCTGGCTCGAGGTCCCAACATCGGTCCTCTCGGCCTGGGGAGCGGTGTCGGAGCCGGTGGCCAGGGCCATGGCGGAGGGGATCCGGCGTCGGTTCGGGGTCGAGGTGGGCGTTGGTGTCACGGGCATCGCCGGGCCCGGAGGTGGGGTGGAAGGGAAGCCTGTGGGGACGGTCTGGTTCGGTGTCGCAGGCGCCCGGGGGACCCATGCCGAGAAGGTGTGGTTCCCCGGGGGACGCGCCGAGGTCAGAGAGCGGGCCGCGCAGCACGCCCTTCACCTGGTCCTGCGATCGGTGAAGGCGCCGGGTAGAGAGGAGCGAATCCGAGCGTTGGACGCCGATCCGGAACTCTCCCCCTGACCGGGCGCTGCGGGGGTGGTAAAGTGGCCGAACCCCGTCCCGGGGAAGCGGGTAGAGGTTGGAATGGAAGCAGCGCCCCACCGGGGTGCAGGCCGCTGTCGACCGCGTCCAGTGAAGCCGGAAAACTCCGGAGAGCAATCGAAACCCAGGGTATGATTACATGAGCGAGCCAGGCGATACGACCACAGAACCCCGATCCACCGATCCCGGCGACGCTGCGGATGCTACCTCGGGGTCCCCGGGACCAGACGAGAACCCGGAGCCCGATTCCGGCGGGCGTCGTTCCGGACGGCCCGGTGCGGGTAGGGCAGACGGCGACCAAGCCACTGACTCCGCCACTGTCCCCGAGGGTGGTGAGACCGGGGATCAGGCCGACGCTGACGACGAGGTCGGCCAGGAGGTGAGTAGGCTCGAGGCCGAGCTGGCCGAACTCAATGACCGTCACCTTCGGCTTGCGGCGGAATTCGACAACTTTCGACGGCGCTCGCAGAACCAGTTGGGCGAGACGGGCACCCGGGCCCAGGCGGCACTGGTAAGCAAGCTCCTGGACATCCTCGACGACTTTGAAAGGGTCACGTCGCTGGACCCGGAGCAGGCCACGGTGGAGTCGGTCCTGGACGGGGTCAAACTGGTGGAACAGAAGCTCCACCGGGTTCTGGAGGACGCCGGGCTCGAGCCCATCGAAGCCGAAGGCCAGGACTTCGATCCCAACGCCATGGAGGCCATGATGAAGGAGCCCACGGACTCGGAAGAGGAGGACGATACCATCGCCCGGGTCCTGCAGCGCGGATTTCGCTTCAAGGGCCACCTGGTGCGGCCTGCGCGGGTCAGTGTTCGCAAGTACGATTGAACCGTCCACCTCCGGGGTTTGACGCAGGCATGCCATGACCACCACCTCCAAGGACTTCTACCGGATTCTGGGCATACCCGAAGATGCTGATCGGGACCAGATCAAGAAGGCGTACCGGAAGCTGGCCAAGGAGTACCATCCCGACGCGAATCCCGGAGACGAGAAGGCCCAGGAGCGATTCCAGGAGATCGGCGAGGCCTATGCGGTGCTCTCCGATCCCGAGAAGCGAAAGCAGTACGACCGGATGCGCCGCATGGAGTCCTTCGGCTTCGGCCGCGGAGCCGGCGGCGCCGGGGCCCGCGGCTACGGGCGCGGCGGCGCACCGGGTGCCGGCCAGCCCCAGGGAGGCTTCTCCTTTGATGACCTGGGTGGCCTGGGGGGGCTCGGCGATCTCTTCAGCACCATCTTCGACCGAAGCCGTGCCGACGGCCCCACCCAGCAGGCCCGTGGGACCCGCGCCCGGGGGCAGGACGTGGAGCTCCAGGTGGAGATCTCCTTCCGGATCGCGGCCAGAGGGGGCAAGATCTCGCTCTCCGTTCCGGTTACCGAAGAATGCGCCACCTGCCAGGGAAGCGGTGCCCAGCCAGGCACGGCGTTGAACCGGTGCGAGGAATGCAGTGGAAGCGGAACGGTGTCGTTCGGCCAGGGCGGATTCGCCGTGAAGCGGCCCTGTCCCGCGTGCATGGGCCGGGGCCGGGTGCCCGACTCGCCCTGCAGCATCTGTCGGGGAGTGGGCCAGGTCCGCCAGACGCGGAAGCTGGAGGTGAAGGTGCCCGCCGGAGTGGAAACCGGTTCGCGGCTCAAGGTCTCCGGGCAGGGCGAGCGGGGCCCCGGTGGGGGACCTCCTGGCGATCTCATCCTGGTGTTCAAGGTCAAGCCACACCACTTCTTTCGACGTGACGGCCTGGACGTGCACTGCACGGTTCCCATCAACCTGGCTCAGGCGGTGCTGGGAAGCCGAATCAAGGTGCGGACGGTGGAGGGAAAGCACGTGGTTCTGCGAGTGCCGGCCGGCACTCAATCCGGAACCCGATTCCGGATTCGCGGCCAGGGTGTGACCCGAAACGGACGTACCGGGGACCAGTACGTCGAGGTGAAGGTAGAGGTGCCGGAATCACTGACCTCGGAGGCCGAGGAACACTTCAGGGCGTTCACCGAGGCGGCCGAGTTGCGGCATTGACCCCACTCGAAGGGAGGCGCGATGCGGACGCTGTATGATGACCAGTTGATGGAGTGGACGGTGTGGGCCGTGCCCTCGCGGGGCGGCATGCCTCAGCCGGGTCGGCTCATCTTTCGCTCCACCGGGGAGCCCAATGCACGGGCTCGGCAGGTGACGATTCCCGAGGGACGGGGGTCGGCCGAAGCCGTGCTGGAGTCGGCGAGTACGAGTGAGTTGAAGGAACTCCTGGCCGGAGCCGAGCCCATCAACTGACGTCGCCGGCCACCGCAGTCGGCCGCAGGGCCCGAAGAATCCGGCCTCCGCCCAGGAGCCGGTCGCCGTCGAAGACCGCGCAGGACTGTCCCGGCGTGACCGCCTGTTGCGGTTGGGTCAGCTCGAGAGTGAGGACGCCCTCTTCGGTCGTGCCTACGACGGCCGGGGCCGGAGCGGCCCGGTGTCGGATCTGGATCTGCACCTCGGTACCCGGACTCGGGCTCCCGTGAAGCCAATTCAGATCGTTTACCGCCAGGGCCGTGGACTCCAGGCCTTCCCTGGGGCCCACCACCACCTCCCGCCGATCAGGTCGGATCTCGATGACGTACTGGGGTTCGCTGAATCCGCCGCCGAGTCCCTTGCGCTGTCCCACGGTGAAGCCGGCGTATCCGTCATGCTCGCCCACCTGGTTCCCGTGCAGATCCACGATCCGGCCAGGTTGGAGCGCCGGATGGCGAGGCTTCATGCGCTTCTTGAGCAGGTCCCGGTAGTCTCCGGTGGGCACGAAGCAGATCTCCTGGGACTCGGGCTTGTCGGCGGTGACCAGCTCCAGCGCCCTGGCGCGCTCGCGGACCTGGTCCTTGGTGAGCCCGCCCAGGGGGAAGTGCAGCATGGGAAGGAGTTCAGGCGACAACCCCCAGAGGAAGTAGGCCTGGTCCTTCTCCCGGTCCCGCCCCCTGAACAGGGACGCTTCGCCCCGGGGCCCCGGACCCGAGCGGACGTAGTGCCCGGTGGCGATCCCCTCACATCCCAGGGCGCGCCCCCTCCGGAGCAGATCCCCGAACTTGGTTCTGCTGTTGCACCGGACGCAGGGGTTGGGTGTTCGACCCCTGCCGTACTCCTCCACGAAGTCATCGATGACGTCCCGGGTGAACTCCTCCTCCACGTCGAAGACGTAGTGGGGAATCTCGAGCCGGTCGGCCACCCTGCGGGCGTCCATGATCCCGTCCAGCCCGCAACAGGTTCGGGAATGCGCAGGGGTTTCCTGGTAGCAGAAGGTCTTCATGGTGGCCCCGATTACTTCGTGGCCCTCCTCCTTCAGGAGAGCCGCGGTGACGGAGGAGTCGACCCCTCCGGACATGGCCACCAGTATTCGCTTGTTGGACATCGTCAATGACGCTCGTTGATCATACGGATGAAGGTTGCGGTGATCCGGATTCGCTCCCGAGCCGGAGGCTTTCAGGCTCTCAGGGATGGCCGGGGTCCAGGGCCTCCCGGGCCCGGGCCACCGCCTGAGCAATGACCTCCGTGGCCCGTCGGACCTCCTCCGGTGTCGTGGTCCATCCGAGCGACAGGCGAAGCGGGGCCACGTCGGCGGCGTGCGTCTCTCCGTAGAAGCCGGTGAGAACCGGGCTCATGGTGGTACTCCCACTCCGGCATGCGGATCCGGCCGACGCGGCGAGCCCCTCCATGTCCAGGGCTCTGGGAAGCAGGTCCGGCGAGAGTCCGGAGACGCCCACATTCAGGATGTGGGGGGCTCGCGGTCCGCCCTCTCCATGGACAATGAGGTCCGGAATCTTCTCACGAAGGCCTTCCTCCAGCTCGCCTCGAAGGCGTGTCAGCCGACTATTTTCGCCGGCGGAATCGATCAGCGCCATCTCGACGGCGGCGGCGAATCCCACAGCTCCCACCACATCTTCGGTGCCGGGTCGCAGTCCGTCTTCCTGCCCTCCGCCGAAGAGACGTGGGGCCAGCAGGTCGGGATCGCGGATGACGAGAGCTCCCATGCTCCGGGGCCCTCCCAGCTTGTGGGCCGAGAAGGAGATCAGATCCGGGAGGCCCGCGGGATCGTCCAGGGGAATGCGACCGATGGCCTGAACCATGTCCGAGTGAACCGGGATTCCCCGGTCCCGGGCGGCCCGGACCACCTGGGATACCGGTAGGACGGTGCCCGTCTCGTGGTTCACCTGCTGGATTGAGATGAGCGCCGGGCTGCGGGCCAGGAGCTCGTCCAGTGCGGGGGGCTCGATCCGGCCCGAGGGATCCAGGGGGAGTACCGCCGCCTTTGCCCCGAACTCTACCGCCTGCGCCACGGCTTCACGAACGGAGGAGTGTTCCACCGCCGTGGATACCAGGAAAGGTTGGGCGCCGGCACGCCGGATCCGATCGGCTCGTCCCAGGATGGCCAGGTTGTTGGATTCCGTGCCGCCGCGCACGAAGCGAACGAAGCGGGGCGGCACCC
>SLNQ01000156.1 GCA_007132965.1 Gemmatimonadota bacterium
CAGGTGTCGGGGCCTCAGGGGAATCCGCAGGCTCCTCCTCCGCAAGCCCACCTCCGGCTCCCGGCTCGTCCTCGGCTGCAGGCTTCCCGACAGGCGGCGGTCCATGAGGGGAAGTCGCCTCTCCGGGCGCCGCCAGGTGCGCCGGCTCCTGGGGGAGGAGGACCCGCAGGAGGGCTCCCCCGTCGTTGCCCTCCTCCACCCAGATCGCGCCGCCGTGGGCCTCCACCACGTTGCGACATATGGACAGACCCAGACCCACGCCCTGTCCCTCGATACGGACGCCCCGCCGGACCTGGTAGAACTTCTCGAAGACGCCGTCCCGGTGTCTCTCGGGGATGCCCGGCCCCTGGTCTTCCACCTCCAGACAGAGAAAGGGGCCCGGTTGGTTCCTGACACGCACCGGGCCGTCGGTGCCGTCGTCGGGTGAACGGGTTCTGGCGCCATCGGTGTAGCGCGGGGGAAGCGAGTCGGGCCGATGGTCCAGGAGGGTCAGCCTGGCGGTGACCGTGGCCTCACGGGGCGAGAACTTGATGGCGTTGCCCACCAGGTTGCTCATGACCTCTCGCAGCCGTTGCTCATCGACCACCATCCTCTCCAAGGGAGAGTCGGCCTCGACCCGGACCTCGAGCTTCCGCTCGGCCGCCAGGGGAGTGAGCTCGTCCACCACCTCCCTCAGGACCGAGCTGGGGTCGACCCGTTCCGGGTCCAGGTACAGGGCGCCTCCCTCTATGCGCGAGATCTGCAGCAGATTCGAGATCATCCCCGACAGTCGGGTGGCGCTCTGCCGGGAGAGGGAGAGGAGCTGCGCCTGCTTCTCGTTCAGCGGGCCGGGGATTCGGTCCAGGAGCACCAGGATGGTCTCGTGGATGGCCGCCAGCGGCCCCTTCAGCTCGTGCGACACGTGAGACACGAAGTCCCGCTTCATGTCCTCCAGCTCGTTCAGTCGGGCCGCCATCTGGTTGAAATCCCTGGCCAGGCGGGAGAGCTCGTCGCCTCCGCCGGCGGGGACCCGGTGGTGAAAGTGGCCCTCGGCCACCTCCCGGGTTGCCCCGGTGAGTCGCTTGAGGGGCCCGGAGATGGAGAGGTAGAGGATGACGCAGATGAGCAATCCCAGGACGCCCGCCCCCAGCGCCGCCATGGCGGAGATGTGCCGGGCCCGTTCTCCGGCCTCGGCCGAGGCTTCGGCCTGACGCGCCACCGCGGCCTGATTCGCTTCGATCACCTCTTCGACACTTGCCCGGAGCATCGACATGAGCTCCTCGATGCGCAGGAGCACCGTGTCCATCTCCTCGGCCGAGGTGGGCCGTAGGGCCTCGTCGGTCCGGAGGGGGGCAAGGTCCAGGTGGTATCGCTCCCACCCGGCATGCACGTCCCGAAGCGCCTGCCTCTCCAGCGGACCCAGCTCAAGCTCGGCCATCCGCTCCAGGTCCTGGTCCACTGCTTCCTCCCAGGCCTCCCACTGTTCCACGTACCCGGGGTCCTCCAGGACCAACGCCTTGGACGCGAACTCCCGAACTCCCTCCAGCTCCTGGACCAACCGGATGGAGATCCGGGCGGCCTCCAGGTTCGTAAGAGACAGCTCCTCGTTGATGCTCTGGAGATGCTGGACGGTGCGAAGCTGGTACGAAAGCACGCCCACCGTGAGAGCGGCCAGGAGGAAGAGGCCCAGGGCGATCCGGGTGGTGATCTTCATGGGTGGCGGGTGAGGGGGGCCGCTGCGCTCATCGGTCGATCCCGTACGCCTTCAGCTTGTTCCGGATGGTCCGGACGCTGACCCCGATCCGCCGGGCGGTCTCGCTCTTGTTGTTCCCCGTGGCGTCGAGGGTCTGGAGGATGAGCTCCTTTTCGGCTTCTTCTGCGGTGGCGTCCGGAGGGAAGCGATAGCTGCCTTCCATGGCCCGATCCGGTTCCCGGATGTAGGCCGGGAGGTGATCGGGTTCGATGGTGCCTTCCCGGGCCAGGATCACGGCCCGTTCCATCACGTTACGGAGCTCCCGGACGTTACCGGGCCAACCGTACTTCTCCATGAGCTCCATGGCCTCGTCGGCGAACTTTCGCTCCGGACCCCCGTGCTTTTCCGAGAGGGTGGAGGCAAAGTGCCGGGCCAGGAGCTCCACGTCGCCCGGCCGGTTTCGCAGCGGGGGGAGCTGGAGGGTCAGGACGTTGAGCCGAAAGAAGAGATCTTCCCGCAGCGTTCCCTCCTCCACCGCCTCCCGGGGGTTGCGATTGGTGGCGGCCAGGACCCGCACGTCGAAGGACATCTCCGTCTTTCCGCCCACCCGGCGGAAGGGACTCCCGTCCAGCACGCGGAGGAGCTTGGGCTGAAGCGCGGCGGGCATCTCGCCGATCTCATCCAGGAAGAGCGTTCCACCGTCGGCCAGCTCGAAGCACCCTTCCCTCTGCTGGCCGGCTCCCGTGAAGGCACCCTTCTCGTGACCGAAGAGCTCGCTCTCCATGAGCTCCGACGGGATCGCCGCGGTGTTGAGGGCCACGAAGGGACCGTCGGCCCGGGGGCTCAGATTGTGAAGCGTTCGAGCCGCCAGCTCTTTTCCCGTTCCACTTTCGCCGGTGATCATCACCGAGGCCTCGGAGTCGGCCACTGAGCGGAGCATGTCGAAGAACTCCCCCATGGCGTCGCTGGTGGCCACGAAGGGGCCGAACCCGTCTTCCCGTTCCTCCAGGGCGAGCGCCGCCGACTCCATCTTCGCCTTCTTCCCGGTGCCGGCGGCCTTACCCTGCCCGGAGTCGGCCTCGGGTTCCTCGTCGGCCTCCCGGGCCACCGGCGCCATGGAGGTGGAGGAGTCCAGGACCTCGTCCAGCACCGCCTTCAGGTTGCGATAGTTGAGGGGCTTCGTGAGGAAGTCCACGGCACCCATCTTCATGGCGTCAACAGCCATCTCCACCGAACCGTGGGCGGTAAGGAGGAGGACGGGACGATCCGGTCGGTCGGCCCGTAGGCGCTCCAGGAGTTGCATTCCGGAGACCTCCGGCATGACCACGTCGGAGAGGACCAGATCCGGATCCCACGACGAGGCCAGGGTCTGGCCCCGGTTCGCGTCGGCGGCCACCTTCACATGGTAGCACCAGCTCTGGAGACGCATCTCCAGGACGTTGCGAAAGGTGGGATCGTCATCTACCACCAGAATGCGATGCGGGTGTTCCGACATGGGTGGGATCGTGTTTGCAGGTGAGTACCCTCCCGGCCGGGAGGGAGCGAACGACGGTCAACCTCAAAGATACAATGTCGGCGTCGTTGGCGCTCCCCATTTCCCATCCCGAGCACGGCCCTCCGTGGACGACGTCCGGCTCCACTCCGGAGAGCCCGCCGTGTCCTGGCATGACGGACGCGGGATCCCGGAATGGAGCCGGTGAACTCGGGACGAGCGTTCCAGCCGGCATGAATGGCTCCAGCTGGCGCCAGCGCTCTTCAGCCCGTCAGTGACCCTCTTCTTCGTCGCCGGAGCTAGCCACCTGCGGTCGGTCGGTGTCGGGCCGGAAGTCGATGACCATGGCCACCCGACGATTCTGCCAACCCTCCTCACCAGGTCCCTGGGCTCCCTGGATGACCTGCCGGTCCGGATCCTCACCGTAGCTCACGGTCCGGAGCTGGTCGCTGGAGAGGCCCTGAGCCACCAGGTACTCCCTGACGGACTCTGCCCGCCGCTCACCCAGTCGCCGGTTGTATTCGGCGCTGCCGGCCGGGTCGGTGAAGCCCTCCACGGTGATGGTAGCGCCTTCGTAGTGGGTCCGGGCCACCTGTGCAAACCGCTCCAGCAGCTCCCGGTCCTGCGCTCGGATGGCGTCGTCATCGAAGGCGAAGTGGACGGGCGCATTGAAGCGGATGGCCGACTCCAGCCGCTCGATGGTGACGTCGAAGTCCTGGCGCAGCTGCTCGAGATCTCCCTCCAGCGTGGTAAGACGAGCCTCCAGTTGGGAGATGTCGCTGCTCAGGCGCTGCTCCAGGGCCTGGGTCTCCTCGTGCAGCTCCTGACGCATGTCGGCCTGGACTTGATCCAGCTCCCGCTCGAACTCGTCCTGACTGACGTGTGAACACGCCGAAACCAGGAAAAGGGCGCCGATGGTGGCGAGCCCCATCCGGGTGGCACGTCCTCGTTGGTAGCGTTCCATGGACCGTTCCTCCTTCTTCAGATTCGTCGAAGTCGTTTCGCCGGCGTGCATGGCCGGGCCTCGGGATGGTCCAACAGGAGCAAGGGGGGTGCCAAGCGTGGCTCGGATGGGGAAGGGCCAGGCGAGAGAGGGGTCATCGGGGTGCGAGCCACCAGCCCCGGCCCGCGGCTGTGAACGACCCGTCGACGATCCTTCCTCCCCACCCGGAAGGATCTTCCCGGTGGCGGAACCGGCTTGGTGCCGGCCTCGCGAGTAATCTGTCCCACGTCCGCGGGGATCGGTGGCGAACGCTGCGTGTAGCAAAAGAGTTCCAAGGGTCAGAGCCTCCTGCCGGCGGTGGGCTCGGCCGTCGAGCCGGACACGCCCCTCACCCTGGACCCCATGTCATCTCAACTCAGGATTCCCGCCCTCTGCCTCGTAGCCCTCCTGGGGATCGGAAGCGGAGCGGCCGGCGTGTCGTCCGCGACCGACTTCCACCTCGACGAGGTGGGGGCGGAGGTCCCGACGACGCCGTCGTCATTCGAGGTGATCCCCTCGCCGGATCCCTTGTCCCCGCCGGGCCTGCAGCCTCCGAGCCTACCGGACTCCGTCGAGGTCAACCGCGAGGCGCGACGGGCGCAGGAGGACTTCGAACGATTCCGCGAGAGCCGAATCCCGGCTGAACGGGGTCGGGGAGGGGGCCGCTGTGACGAACCGGTGGGTCGGTTGTGTCTGAACTTCACCGGCGATGAGGCCCCGCCCATCGGCCGCGCCCCGCTTCCCGTGGTCCAGGCCAGGGCCGAGCTCCTGGACGAGCTTGCCCGGGCTGCGGAGGCCCTCCCCGGCGACATGTGGATTGCGGGGCAGCGGGTTCACTACTACCTGGAGGCCGGCGACATCTTCAACGCCCGGGAGGTGGCGGAGGACTGCCAGGCCCGGGAGTGGTGGTGCCTGGCCTTGAGAGGTCTCGTGCTCCACCATGACGAGCGGTGGATCGAGGCGGGAGAAGCCTTCCTGGACGCCCTCGAGGAGACACCGGCTGACGAAATGGAGGGGTGGACGGGCGAGGACTGGGTCATGGAGCGGGCGGGCCGGAGCTTCCTGGACGCCGGCGATGCCGGCGAGCGGGAGCGCCGCCGGGCCCTTCTCTGGCGCCTGGCCGATCCGCTCTTCCTGGTGCCGGGCAACGATCGGTGGACGGCCCACATGGCCCGACTCACACAGGTCCGAATCCTGGAAGACGCCTACAACGCCTTCGGGCTCTCGTGGGATGAGGACCTGGAGCAGATTCTACTCCGCTACGGCTGGGCCCTGGGTTGGGAGCGGAGCATGAGCACGCCCGACATGCGGGGCGGCATGCAGATCCGGCCGAACCGGATGGTGGCCCGGCTGGATCCCCAGCGGCGACGCTTCCTTCCCATGGGCGAGGTACTGGAGCGCTTCCCGGGCACCGGCGAAGGGGCACTGGACGTCCGCGACGGCCGGCAGACCACCGGATACACCCCGTCCTACGCACCCCGGATCGAGAACCTCAGCAGCCAGACGGCCCGATTCATCCGGGACGACGAGCTCCTGGTGGTGCACGCCTTCGCTCGGGAGCCGGAGGAGGACGACGAGTCGGTGGCCCGGGCCGAGCAGGACGATGACCCGTTTGGAGGGTGGGGTGAACGTGCCCCTGTCGGCGGCGCCGACGCGCTTCCCCGGGATCTGCAGCAGGCCCTCTTTCTGCTCCCGGTGATGGGACCTGTGGTAGAGGACGGTCCCGAACCCTTGCGGAACCAGCCCCTGCCTGAGGGCGGAGCGCTGGAAGACGTGTGGACCGCCACGGTCCCGAGGGGCGACTACATCCTGAGCATGGAGGCCTGGTCCCGGCTCGACCGGGTGGGTTGGAGGGCCCGTCAGGGTCTGCCGGACCTCCCGACGCCTGAAGGCGAGCTCATGGTGTCGGACCCGGTCTTTCTGGATGCGGAACCCCTGGACGAACCGGAGACGTTGGACGAGGCGCTGCCCTACGTGTTGCCCACCGTGAGCTTTCCACAGGGCACGCTGCTCCGGATCGGGTGGGAGGTGTACGGGATTCCGGAGGGTCGGATCGCCTCGGTCTCGCTGGGACTCGAGCCGGCGGAACGTAGCGCCCTGCGTCGCCTGGGTGAGTTCTTCCGGGTGCTGGACCCAGTGGAGCCGGTGACGATCCGGTGGGATGACGCCGAAGCGGAGACGCCCGGCGTGGTTTTCCGGGCCGTGAACCTGCAACTCCCACAGCTGGACCCGGGGGTCTACGACCTCTTCATGGAGATCCAGCTCGACGACGACCCACCGGCGGTGAGCTACCGGAGGTTCCACGTCACCGAGGGTTGACCGTCGTCAAACGGGGCTTCCCTGTTTTTCAGGGATGATGGGGGGGATGAGGCCAATTCCACTGCCCTCTTTGCGGACGAGGGCATTCTGGCTGCTCTCGGGCAGCCTCCGGCGACTTCTCCCCGGCCTTCTAGTCCGGTTCCCGCTTGCACCGTTGGCCGGTCTACACTTGCACCGTTGGGTTGGTCTCCTCCCGCACCGTGGGCGTCCTGCTCGCAACGTGGGGGTCCGGTCGCACGATCGCCTGCCGCTCACTCTGTCGATCCCGTCTCGCCCCGTCGACCCCGTCTCGCCGCGTCGGCCCCCTCTCGCTCCCTCGAGCCCCGTCGTCCGGCCTCCTCTCGCGCACCGTCGGGTCCGGGTCGCGCCCTCCGGCACCTCTCACGCCGTCGGATTTCCAATTCCCACGGGGGTCCCAAATTCCTATCCTGGAGTCCCGAATTTGCGGGGTTTTCCCCTTGACAACTTTGGGGCGCCGCAGTGGGTGAGGGCCGAGACGACTTCCAAACGTCGCGATGGAGACGCTCCAGGGCGTCCCTGACCATCTTCGTTGTCTCTTCGGTCTCCGCGTGACCTCCGAGGCCGACTTTTTCGCTCCTGCGCCAACCTGAGAGGTCGCCCAACCCCCTGATTATATTATAGATAGCAATTTGTCACACCGTAGCCAGGGGAGGGGATGATGGGGTACCGCAAGCGGAGGGTGGAGGAGGATGCGGAGTGGGGGCCGGTGGAAGATACCGAGGGGTGGTCGGGGGAGTATGCCGAGCGGTGGTCGGTGGAGGACGCGGGTCGAGGGGCGCTGAGCACTGGGACCGGCACCCCGTCCGACGACTGGGGACTCGAGGAGGAGGACGGCTGGACTTCCCTCGTGGTCCGGGAGCGGCCGAACGAGAGCGATTCCGGTGAATCGACCGACCCCGCGGAATCGCCAGGCGACTCCACCTCGAGCGATCCCACCCCGGCCGCCGACTCCACCCCGTCCACCCCCGAGGTCTCCCTGGACGACCTCTCGGACCTCGTGGACAGGCCCGAGGACGACGCCATCGACGAACTGGGGGACCGGATCATCAAGCTCTCGGCCCACATGTCGGCGGCGGAGCACCGGCTGCTGCTCATGATCGGTGAGTTCGATCGCCGGGAGGGGTGGAAGCCTGCGGGCCACAAGGACTGCGCCGCCTGGCTGGAGATGTATACCGGACTCAACCGGGTCACCGCCCGGGAGCGGGTGCGGGTGGCCCGGGCGCTGCACGAGTTACCGGAGACCAGCAACGCCATGGCGAAGGGGGAGCTGACGTTCTCCAAGGTGCGAGGTCTCGTCCGGGTGGCCACCCCCGAGAACGAGGCGGAGCTCCTGCCGCTGGCGAAGGAGTGCACGGCGCACCAGCTGGAGCGGGAGCTGCAGCGGTGGCGAGAGCTGGAGCAGTGGGACGACGATGAGGCCGAGCGGCGTCGCTACCAGCGCCGCCGGCTCAGCGTGCGGCCGGGTGGCGGTGGGATGTACGAGATCCGGGGCCTGGTGAGCCCGGACGTGGGCGCGCTGCTCACGCGGGTCATCGACGCCGCAGGCGACGCCCTGTTCCTCAAGGACCACGAGTGGTCGGCGGAGGGCGGACGCTGGGGCCCGGCGGTGAAGGAGGTGAAGCCTCAGCAGCGACGCGCCGACGCCCTGCGGCTCATCCTGGAGCGGGCCATGGAGGCGGGGTTCGAGCTGCCGGGTGGGTGCGGGGCGCCGGAGTGCGAGGTGGGAGGTGGGGCCGAGGCTGGAGGTGCGGGCGACCCCGCGGAATCGCGGACGGCCTCGGACGAGAAGCGAGAGGCCGGCTCGGGGGAGGGCGCTTCCGGGCAAGCGCAGATCACCCCGAGCGAGGACTCGGAAGCTCGCTCGCCGGGGACCGATTCACCGGAATCGCCGGCGGCACCCACGGACACGAATGGGCTCACATTCTCGGACCCCAACGCGCCCGCGACCGAGGTGCCCGCTTCCGCGGCATCGGGCTCGCCCCCGGACCATGCTTCGCAGCCTCCCGCGCGGGAGCGCGATTCCTCGGAATCGACGGCCGCACTCCCGGATACCGACGCGCCCGTAACGGATGCCCCCGAACCCACAACGGACGCCCCCGAACGCTCGTGCACCTGCTCCCGCACGCCGCCCAGCGCGTCGGCGGAGCGCTACCTGGTGCTCTTCAACGTGGACCAGAAGACGCTGGAGGGGGAGACGGGGGGTCGGGCGGAGCTGGACGGCGAGGCCACGGTGTCGCTGGAGACGGCCCGACGCCTCACGTGCGACTCGGCGGTGGTGCGCATCGTGCGCGGGGCCAAGAGCGAGATCCTGGACGTGGGCCGGAAGACCCGGGTGATCCCGCCGGCCATCCGGCGGGCACTCTGGGCCCGCGACGGAGGATGCCGGTTCCCCGGATGCGGCTCCCGCCACGCCTGTGGGCATCACATAAAGCACTGGGCGCTGGGGGGAAAGACGAGCCTGGACAACCTGGTGCTGCTTTGCCACGCCCATCACAAGGCGGTGCACGAGGGAGGCTTCGAGGTGAGGATGGGCCGGTACGGCCGGCCCTACTTTTTGGACCTGAACGGGTGCCGGATCCCGGACCAGGCGCCGCCCATGGCGCTGCCGGCCAGCGCGGCGCCGGACCCGGTCCGGGCCATGGTCCAGGCGCACCGATTCCGCGGGATGGAGCCTACGAACACTACCGGCTCGTGCCGGAAGGTGATCAGCCCGGAGAAGATGGACCGGTTCTGGGAAGGGTTGGACCCGTCGGAGTGAGGGGCTGGATCTGCCCCACCTCCGGGGCGTGCCGACCCAAGTCCGGGGCGCCCCGGCTCCCGTCCCGGGACGGGTTCGTCAGCCCCCGCCGCCTCCACCTGACGACGATCCGCTGCGGTTGCCCTGGCGGGCACGGCGGTCACCGCTGTTGGAGCCTCCGGAGCGGGCGCCCTGGGGCGTCACCCGGGTGGTGGTGGGCCGCGTGCGGGTCGAGGGCGGATCCGCCGAGCGGGCGGGCCTTGGCGAGCGGTTGGTGCTGGGCTGGGAGCTGGGCGCCCCGGTGGTGCCGGAACGTGTCGCCGAACGGTCCGACGACCGGTCGGTGGTGTAGCCGGTGACGGGATTCACCCGGGCCCGCCGATCGCGGACCTCGGGCTGTACGACGATGACCCGACCCGGGAAGACCCCGCCGGCTCCGTACCCCCAGTAGGGATCCCAGTACCGGGCGCCGAAGCCGTAGTAGCCCCGCATGTAGTACCAGTCCAGCGCCCAGGGCGAGTACCCGGCCCGGTAGCGGGGGCCCCGGTCAGGCCAGCCGGCCACGCTGCGTGTCGCGCGTGGCTGGGCGTAGCGCGCCGGAGGGGCCTGCTCGGCCTCCCACGACGCCCCCTCGATGTCGAAGCGTTCCGGATAGGTGACCGCCACCATGACGTCCAGGACGTCGCCGGGCACTCCTTGCCGGGTGAGCTCCCGGGCCACGTCGGAGGAGAGCTGGAAGGGATGCCCGATCTCCGCGATGAGGGCCCGGGTCACCGGGGCGCCGGCAAGCTCCACGGCCTCGGATACATCGGCGGGACTCAGCGGTGCCGAGACCACCGAGCGGGCGGTGCGAACCGCGAGGCCGCGGTCAGCCACCGGGGGCTGCACGCCCTGGGCCTCCATGGCCTCCCTGCTGGCGGGGGCGAACGCTCTCACACCCAGAATCGGCTCACGGTCGCCGGACCTGACCGCGTGGATCTCGAGCCACTGGTTGCCCTCGTTGGTGAGGGCCATGACCCCGGAGGTGCTACGGGTGACGCCCTCCGCGCAGTGCAGCTCCGAGGAGATGAACACCCGGGCACCATCGGCGGACCAGGTGGCGGAGCGGTCCCCGGTGCAGCCGCCTTCTTCGGCGGCGACGGGGGTGCCGTCGGCGACGATGTGCTCCACCCCCAGGACGTCGCCGTCGGCCAGGGTGCGGATCTCTACCCCGGCTTCGTCGTCCATGGGCTCGAAGCAGACGAGGAGGGGCGACTCGTCGTCCCGGACGTCGTCGGCCTCCCAGCACCCGTACCACGCCAGCCATTGCGAGCCCGCCGTGGGCGCCTGGGCCTCGGCGTCCACCACGGGCCCGGCCACGAACAGGAGTGGCAGGGCGAGCAGGGCCGGAAGAGCAGTGGTCTGGGTCTTCATGGTGATCTCCTCTAGAAGCGGTACGACAGGCCGGCGGTCAGCCGCAGGCCGGAGAGGTCGAGGGGGCG
>SLNQ01000278.1 GCA_007132965.1 Gemmatimonadota bacterium
CCGTCCCATGATCCGTCTCGACCTGAAGCGCGAGCCGCGCTGGCTCGACCTCGGCCATGGCGTGCGGCTGCACGTCCGGCCTTGCACCACGGCGCTGGTGATGGCTGCCCGGGCTGCGGTGGCCCGCACCGCAACGTCCCATGATGAACCGGCTGTGGGCACGCTCACCGCCGCGTTCGTCAAGACGCTGGCCAAGCTCGCCGTCGATGCCTGGGAGGGAGTGGGCGACGCCGATGGCAAGCCGGCGGCGATCTCGCCCGAGGGCATCGATGCGCTCCTTGACCTCTGGCCGATCGCGGATGCCTTCGAGCGTCAATACCTCGGCCCGGCCCTCTTGCTGGAAGAGGAAAAAAACGGCTGAGGGCCCGCGCCGAGTGGCATTTCGGTGGCGGCACCCGCTATTGTGACGGCTGCGCCCGGCAGGCCCGGTCCTGCGCCCGCGGTGAGGCGGGCGCTGATGGTGAGCGCTGCCCGTACGTCGCCCGAGAGCCGCTCACCGATGCCGGCTGGCAGACCTGGGACGTGCTGCTGCGCTGCTCGGGGCAGTGGCGGATCGTTACCGGCGCAGTGGTCGGGCTCGATCTCGATGCGGTATTCAGTTTGGGGCAAGCACTCGGATATAGCTTGGCCGGGGTGGCTGAGTTGATGCCCGCCGGCGAGGCGGGAATGGTCGAGGCAGTGAACGAACGGCTTCCCGGCACGCCGGTCGAGTGACGGGCGCTCGCGACAGCGGAGCCAATGATCAATGGAAGCCCATCGATCAGGCCGGAACCTGAACCGGAGCGCATGGTTCTTTTGTCGTCCGGATCGAGGAGAACAGCATGCTGCGATCGATGTCTGGTATCGTCACGATCGGCCTGTCGCTCAGCCTTGCCGCTGCATCGACGGGAGCGGCGGTGGATGCACCAGAAAATCTCGAAGAGCTGCGCCAGGCCAGCCTGGAGCGCGTCAACGAAGCGCGTGTCGAGGGGGGACTCGATCGCCTCGAGCTCGACGCGATCCTGAACGAAGCGGCTCAGGCGCACGCCCAGGACATGCTGGACCGCGACTTCTATGATCACGTGACGCCAGACGGACAGGATCCGATGGACCGCTACCTGGCGGCCGGCGGGTCCACGGGCGTCGTGGTCGCGGAGAACATCGCGCGATGCGAGGACTGCTCGGTCCCGGCCGGACTGGACGATGTCGATTGGATGCACGAGAGCTGGATGGAAAGTCCCGGCCATCGCGAGAACATCTTGATGCAAGGCCTCTCGCATTATGGCTTCGGCATGGTGGACCGAGCCGATGGATCCATCTTCGGCGTGGAGACATTCGCTGGCCCGGGAACCCCACATGGCGCTACCAGCGCCGACGCACCTCCCATGCCGGCCGCTGCGCAGAATGAACTCGCGGTCTCCTTGATCAATGACATGCGGCGCGCCGCGGGAACCGAGCCCGTTGAAGCGGCTCGACAGTTGAGCGCCGCCGCTATCGCGATCATTCCCGCGGGCGATCTTTCGGAGACCGCGCTCGGATCGCTCGCCCCGCCCGAAGACCTCCTGTCGACGGAGCAGGGCTGGACGCGCCTTCGCATGCTGGCCGGCAGCTGTAGCGGCTGCGGCGAAGCCGCGACCGGCGCCGACGTTCGGTTCTTTCTCGAGCAGTGGCGTGAGATGCCCGACCAGCATCAGGCGCTCACCGACGCCGCTGCCGAGGCGCTCGGCATGGCGGTCGTGGCCGACGGCAGCGGCAACAAGATCGCCGTTGCGCTCATTGCCGGCGACTGAGCCCTGTCAAAGGTCGGGGCAGCGCGAGCCGACCAGACGAACAGCTCTTGCCGGGTAGAAGGTCCGACGACCCGCAATGCCGGCTGTCGCGCCTTTGACATCGTAGCGCTGCCGTTCTCCCGCATGCCCGAAGCGTCGCACTAGCAGAGCCAGATCCATGACCACCCGCAACCTCGCCGTCCGCCTCGCCGTCGTCGACGGCGGCAAGGTCAAGGCGGAGCTGCGCGATGTGGGCGAGAGCGGGCAGCGCTCGCTCCGGCGGATCGAGGAGGCATCAAGGCCGGCGTCACGGGCATTGCTCGCGGTGGACGGTGCCGCCGGGCAGGTGCGCGGCTCGCTGGAGGGGCTGACCGGGCGGCTGGGGCCGCTCGGCGGTGCCCTGCGCGGCCTCGGGCTTGCAGGGCTGGCGGCCGGGGCCGCCATGGATGGCCTGCCGCTGCCCGCGGCAGGACCCGGCGACGTGCTGGTCTTCGCCGATGCCGCCTATCCCTGCCATTGCGGGTTCCTCACCGCGAAGCACGCGGTACCGCATCTGCTCCACGCCCACGCGCTCCGCCGCAAGGTGATCGAGGAGCCCTATGCCGGCGAATGGCCGCTCGAGGTCAAGTTCGCCTTCCGCTTTCGGACCAGCTGAGTCTCGCTCATGGCCATTCTCGTCGCTGCCGGCGGTGCTGCGCTGGGCACGGCGCTGGGCGTCGGCCCGGCTGCCGGCTGGCTCGCCGGGGCCGCGGTCGGCAGCCTGCTGTTCCCGACCCAGGGTCCGGACAGCCGCGTCGAGGGGCCGAGGCTCGGTGATCTCACCGTCACCTCCTCGGCCTACGGGGCGCCCATCGCCGTCGCCTACGGCACCATCCGCCTCGCCGGCAACCTGATCTGGTCGTCCGGGATAGCTGAGCGCCAGAACGTCAGCCGCACCCGGGCCGGCGGCA
>SLNQ01000017.1 GCA_007132965.1 Gemmatimonadota bacterium
CGGAGCGTCCTGGCCTTTCTCAGAAAGGACGTGGCGGGGCCGCCCGGCCCTCCGGTGGTGGCCCTTTTCAACTTCACTCCCATGCCCCGAGAAAACTATCGCATCGGCGTACCCACCGGCGGATTCTGGACCGAAGTCCTGAACACCGACGCCCGGGAGTACGGTGGCTCGGGAGCGGGCAACCTGGGCGGGCTGGAGGCGGATCCGGTGCGCTCCCACGGCCGCTATCAGTCGCTGGTGGTGACCCTGCCCCCCCTGGCCGCGCTGGCCTTCCGGGCTCCGGAGAGCGACACCGGGGAGGCGGATTCGTGAGTACCCGATACGTCTGCATCCACGGACACTTCTACCAGCCTCCACGGGAGAGCCCCTGGCTGGAGGAGATCGCCCGGCAAGAGTCGGCCCGGCCGTACCACGACTGGAACGAGAGGATCACAAAGGAGGCCTACGCCCCCAATGCCTTCTCCCGGATCCTGGACGAGCGCGGTCAGATTCAGCGGGTCGTGAACAACTACGCACGGATCAGCTTCAACTTCGGTCCCACGCTGCTGCGCTGGATGGAGGACGAGGCCCCCGACACCTACGAGGCCATCCTCGAGGCCGACCGCATGAGCGCGGAGCGCTTCTCGGGACAGGGGTCGGCCATGGCCCAGGCCTTCGGGCACATGATCATGCCCCTGGCCACGAGTCGCGACAAGGGCACCCAGGTCCACTGGGGGATCCGGGACTTCCAGCACCGATTCGAACGGGATCCCCGGGGAATGTGGCTGCCGGAGACCGCCGTGGACCTGGAGTCCCTGGACCTCATGGCCGCCGAAGGGATCGAGTTCACCGTTCTGGCGCCCCGGCAGGCGGCGGCGGTCCGGGGACCGGAGCACCAGGAGTGGGAAGCCGTGGAGGGCGAGCGGGTGGATCCGGGCCGGGCGTACCGCGTGGAGCTTCCCTCGGGCCGGGACATCGCGGTCTTCTTCTACAACGGGGACCTCTCCAGGGCGGTGGCCTTCGAGCGGCTCCTGGCCGACGGGACCGCCCTGGCCCACCGGCTCCTGGAGGCCGCCGGCCCGGGACGGGCGGAGAATTCCCTGATCCACATCGCCACCGACGGCGAAACCTACGGGCACCACCACCGGCACGGCGAGATGGCCCTCTCCTACGCCCTGAAGCTCATCGAGGACGAGCCCGAGGTGCACCTGATCAACTACGCCGCATACCTGGACCGCCACCCCCCGGAGTGGGAGGCCCGGATCGTGGAGGACAGCTCGTGGAGTTGTGTCCACGGGGTGGAGCGCTGGCGAGCCGACTGCGGGTGCACCACCGGTGATCATGGCGAGTGGGGCCAACGGTGGAGGGCGCCCCTCCGGGAGGCCCTGGACTGGTTGCGAGATCAGCTCATCTCGCGCTACGAGGAGGCGGCCGGGGAACTGGTGGAAGATCCCTGGGGCGCCCGAACCCGATACGTAGACGTGGTGCTGGACCGGGAGTCGGAGAACGTCCACGGCTTCCTGGACCGGGAGGCCGGGCGGGAGCTGGAGCACCCCGAACGGGTCCGGATGCTTCAGCTGCTGGAGCTCCAGCGGAACGCCATGTTCATGTACACGAGCTGTGGGTGGTTCTTCGACGACCTGGCCCGCATCGAGACGCTGCAGGTTCTTCGCTACGCGGCCCGGACCCTGCACCTGAACCAGGTCCTCTTCGGCGACGATCTCTCCGAGGAATTTCTGTCGCGCCTGGCCCGGGCCCGGAGCAACGTGCCGGCCCTGGGCACCGGCGCCGACCTTTTTCGCACCCGCATCGCCCCGGAACGCATTGGCCTGTCCCGGGTGGGCGCCCACTACGCCGTGGCCTCGTTCTTCGAGAACGGAGACCACGAGGCCGGAGCCGAAGACCGGGTCTACGCCTACGACGTGCGGGTGGGCGACCGCCGAAGACACGCCGCCGGAGGCGTCCGCTTCGACGTGGGCCACCTGAAGGTCACCTCACGCATCACCCTGACCTCGGGGCGCTTCAGCTATGGGATCCTGCACATGGGCGATCACCACCTGGTGGGGGGGGTGCGCTCGTTCAACGACGAGGAACGCTACCAGGAGCTCGTAGACCCCATGGTGAAGAATTTCGAGCGGGGGGCCACGCTGGAGATCATCCGTACCCTGGACCGGGAGTTCCACGCCTCGGACTACTCGCTCCACTCCCTCCTGCAGGACGAGCAGGAACGGGTGGTGAGGCGGATCCTGGAAGGCTCGCTGGCCGACGCCGAGGGCACGCTGGGGCGACTCTATGAAGGCCGCATGCCCCTCATGCGCTTCCTGGCCGGTCTGGGAATCGCCCAGCCTCCACCCTTCCGGGCCGCCGGCGAGTTCACGCTCAACACCCGCCTGGAACGGGAGCTCCGGCGCGATCGCCCCGACCCATCCACGCTGGAAGAGGTCTTCCACGAGGCCCGTCTCACCGGGCTCCGGGTTGATCGCGAGACCCTTCGCCACGCCGCCGAGGGTGCGGTTACCCGGCTCCTGGCCCGCCTCCGGGAGGTTCCCGACGACCCGGAGCGGCTGGTGGAGGCCCGGCGGCTCATCGATTTCGTGCACTCCCTTCCCTTCTCCATCGATCTCTGGGCCGCCCAGAACACCTACTTCGAGATCTTGCAGAAGGATTACCCCGAACGGGTGGCCCGCAGCCGGGAAGGCGACCGGGAGGCCC
>SLNQ01000148.1 GCA_007132965.1 Gemmatimonadota bacterium
CGATTCCGTGTAGCATCCCGCCGCCACGACGCCGGTTTCCCGACGCCCGCTGCGAATTGGGGGGAAGATCCAGAGTCGATCCAGACGCGGGGCGCCCACCTGGCTCTCCAGGGCTCTGAGGGCCCGTGCCACGGCGTCGGGGACGCCCGGGTCGCCCTCCGCCATCAAGTACGTACCTCCCGCCCCTCCGGTTCCCCTCGCTCCGAAGTGCCGCTCCCGCCGGGCAGGACCCCGGCGGCGGCCTGCACCACGTCCTGCACCACCTCGTCCACCTCTCCCTGGATCACCGCGCCCGAGGCCCGCACGTGACCGCCCCCGTCGAACTGCCGGGCCAACTGATTCACGTCGGCCTCCCCGTTCGACCGAAAGGAGACCTTCACGGAGCCGTCCTCCATCTCCCGGAAGAGGAGGGCCACCTCGGCGCCCTCCACCTCTCGGGGCACATCCACCATGCCCTCGAGATCGTCCGGCGTGCACCTCAGCTCCCGGTAGGCGTCGCGGGAGATGACCATCCAGGCCACCTGGCCGTCGTGGGCGGTGTCCAACGTGTCCAGCGCCCGCTGCAGGAGCCGGAAGCGGCGCATGGGATGGGAGCCGTAGATGCGCCGATACAACTCGTCGGGAGAGGCGCCCAGGGCGATGAGCTCGGCGGCGACCCGGTGCACCCCGGGGGTGGCGTTGGCGAAGCGGAAGGAGCCCGTGTCGGTGAGGATCGCGGTATAGAGGCCCCGGACCACCGCCGGCGTCCAGGGCCCGCCGGCCTCCACCAGCAGGTCGAAGACCAACTCGCCGGCGGCGGCGGCCTGGGCGTCCCTGAGCGCAAGCCCCTCGATGGCCCGGTCCGCCGGCGGGTGGTGGTCGATGACCACCTTCGGGACCCCGTCCACCAGGGGGTTGACCCGACCGATCCGGGGCACCTCCCCGGTGTCCACCACCACGCACAGGTCGGCGGCCTGACATCGGCGTAGCGCCGCCTCCGAGCCGGCAGCAAGAATCCGCGACGGATCGCCGATGAGGAAGCGGTACTGGTCCGGAAACGGGGTGGGGTTGACGATCCACACCTCCTTGTCGCTCCGGGTGAGGTAGTCCAGCAGCGCCGCCTGGCACCCCGTACCGTCGCCGTCGGCGTTCAGATGGGTGGTGAGGACGACGCTGGTGGCGTCTTCCAGCACTTGGAGCACGGCCTTCACCGCCTCCTGCCTGGACTCTGGAATCGAATAATCCAACCTGTGGCTCCCGGTGTTGGGTTCAGGGTGAAGGCTAGAGAAGGGGGGACCCTGGATCAAGGGCCGGGGCGGCCGAAGGGCAGACGCTTGCGGAGTTTGGCCCAGTTGGACCAGGCGAAGACGTGCAGGGGCGCGCGCCGGCCCTCCACCCGGGCCCGCCTCAGGGCCTCCAGGAGGGCCGCCGGCTCGTTGGGATGCCGCGGCAGGCGGAGCCGCACGTTCCCCACTTCCCCCACCGTGTGGGCGTCGGAGCCGGCCCCGTGGAGCTTGTCGTGGGCCCGGGCCAGCTCCAGCGCCTTCCGGTTCGCCTTCTGGGAGCGAAGGCGGGCGTTGAACACCTCCACCACCTGCACCTCCGGCACCAGCTCCTCGGCAAAGCGTCCCGAGCGCCCCTTTCCCGCCGCGTAGGGATGAGGCAGGTACACGATCCCTCCCTGGGCCCGGATCCGTCGGCAGGTCTCCCGGGCGGGCGTCCCCCGGGGGATGGACTCCGAGAGGTACAGGCCGATGACGTCGATCCCCTCGGCGGTCCTCACCTCTTCGCCGGGGATCACCTCGTCGGGGTGGGCTCGGGCCATCTCCAGCGCCACCGCCAGTCGATTGTGGTCGGTAATGGCGATGCGGTGAAGGCCCCGGGAGCGGGCCCGGGCCAGCACGGCTTCCGGGTCCGAGAGGCAGTCCCACGAGTCCCAGGTGTGGAGGTGAAGGTCCACCTGCAGCTCGTCCGGCGCCGGAGCGCTCACGCCGCCTCGCTCCGCAGCCGCTCCAGGAGCGCCCTGGCCTCCCGGGCCAGCTCATCCAGCGTCCCGTCGTTGTGGATCACGTGATGGGCTCGCCTGAGCTTCTCGTCGGGATCGCCCTGGGCCGCCATGATCCGTTCGGCCTCCTGGGGGGAGAGGCCCCGCTCCTCCACCAGCCGACGACGGCGCTCCTCCTTCGAGGCATGCACCACCACCACCCGGTGGAAGGCGTCGAAGAGCCCCGCTTCGAAGAGGAGGGGAACCTCGGAGACCAGGATCGGGTGCCCCTCGGCCTCCCGAGCTCGGATCCACTCCTGCCGCAACTCGGCGATCCGGGGGTGCAGGACGGACTCCAGGCGCCGGCGGGCATCGGCGTCGGCGAAGACCATCTCCCGGACCGCCGCCCGGTCCAGGCCTCCGTCGGGGGCGCGCGCCTCGGGACCCAGCGCCGCCACCACCCGCTCCAGGGTCTCGGTGCCGGGGGCCACCGCCTGCCGGGCCAGCTCGTCGGCGCTCACCACCGGCACGCCCATCTCCTCCCACACCCGGGCCACAGCGGACTTGCCCGAAGCCACGTTCCCGGTGAGCCCCACATGAAGCGCCCCCTTCCGGCTCCCGTTCGCAGGGGCCGTGGTCGCATGGGCCACGGCGTCAGCGCTCCACCCGGGCCGTCCTCCGTCGACGCCAGACCCGGGCCTGGGCCCAGAGCGCCAGGGCC
>SLNQ01000353.1 GCA_007132965.1 Gemmatimonadota bacterium
AGGACGGCGAGGACATCTGCCGGGACCTGCGCGAAGAGGATTTCTTCCCGGGCGGCGACGTCGACCGCCGGACTTACCTCGACGCCGGGGAGACTGTGCAGTTCGTCACCGAGGGCACCGAGATCAGCCTGCCGCGGGTGGAGGACGGACAGGACGACGCCACCTGGCAGTGGCACGACATCCTCTACCGGGACCACATCCCCGCCGCGGACGTGGCGGCGGGCGCCGACTACGACGTGGTGCTCGCGGGAGGAGAGGACCTCTCCGGAACCACCTACGAGGGAGCGCTCCGCGTGCCCGGGAGCTTCCGGATCGCCTTCCCGAACATGGACGATGTCGTGATCATGCCGGCCGGCCGCGACTTCCGGTTCCTGGCCGAAGACCGCCCCGACCCCGACGCGTTCGACTACACCTTCGTCGGCTTCGCGGATCCGTTCGGCCCGGTCGGGCTCTGCATCGGACCGCCTTCTCAGCACATGACGATTGCGGCGGATTTCCTCGAGGTGATGCCGCCGGGCGGGGTGGTGCAGTTCGGATTCCTCAACCACCGGGTCGAGGAGCTCGACGGGCGCCGCATCGACTTCATCGGCGTCAACAGCCGCGAGGCGCGGTACCTGATCGACAACGAATATCTGCTAAACGCAACGGCAGACGGAGGCCAATCATGAGCCACTCAACCAAGGCAATTCCGATCATCTTCTTCACGCTGCTGTTCGCGCTTGGCGCGTGCAGTAACGACAACGAGATCGATAACGACACGGACGAAACTCTTGTCACCGCCCCAACTGTCGAAGTCAACTTCTCGTTCGGCCAGAAGACCTTCGGCGACTACGACTACGAGTTCGTGGATGCCACCATGCGAGGGACTATCCAGCGGGACGACGGCAGCACGGGCGAGTACGCGGTGCCGATCAAGCTCGCCTACCCCGTGGGCGGCGGGAACAACGTGGCCGTGGTCGACATGGTAAACACTGCCCTGTGGGCCTTTAGCAGCCAAATGGCGGCCGGGAATCCGCACGCCTGCGTCCGAGGTGAAGACATTTTGTTCTGCGACGACGAGGAGGGTGATACGGAGGGACGCCGGGTGGAGGAACTCTTCTACCAGCAGGCCCTGAACACCACACAGGGTTTCCTCATGCGTGAGGGGTATGCGTATCTGGCCGTGCAGTGGGACAAAGGGGTTCTCGATAACCTCGGCTCCGAGCCTCCCGAGGGCTACCAGCGCCACCGGCTTGCCTACGGAACCATCGAGAATCCCCTCGATGTGCTCGAGATCCTTCAGGAAGCGGCGCGCTGGCTGCGCGATCCCTCGAACTTCGAAGGCGATGCCGCGCCCGACGCCGATCTGTTCGGGAGCGACCACGTCATCGGCTTCGGATACTCGCAGACGGCTTCGATGATTTATCCTCTCATCCACGAAGGGATCAACGAGTCCGAGGACGGCCCGCTTTACGACGGTTTCGTCGGGGGAGTTGGTACGGGAATGTGCCGATTCCTCATCGAGGATCCACCCTTCGTCGAACCTGGGCTCCCTTGTTTTGCCACGGACGTGGAGCCTTGGGAGACGGGCGACACGAGGGTGATCGTGGTCGATGCGCAGACGGATCTGGAGCTTTATTTCGGCGCGATGGCGCGTGACCCCACAGAAGGTGACCCCGAGGTGGATGCCAACCCCAACTATCGCAGGTGGGAGGTGGCCGGTACTCCGCACCTTCCGGCGGGGATCCTCGACGTTGGGCAATACGGAGCGGAAGGGCCCCAGCTTCATGCGGACTTCCGGCCGGTCGTGCGGGCCGCTTTCTACCACATGGAGCAATGGATCAAGGATAACGTTGATCCTCCGCCGTCGGTGCATATCGAAGGCGCGGTAGAGGATGACCCGGACTCCGAAACCTTTGGGCTTCTCGCTACCGAAGTCGATGAGGACGGCAACGCCGTAGGCGGCATCCGGCTGCCCCACCTGCCCCGTGAGCTCGGCGACGGCACGGTCGTCGGCGCCCCCGTCGGTACCTACCTCGGGACGGCCTGGGAGTACATGGAGGAAGAGCCCCCGAATATTGCCGCAGCCATTGGGGGGGCATTCGAGCGATTTAGCGCCGAGGAATTGGCCGAACGCTACCCGACGCGGGAAGATTACCTCGAGCGCTACGAAGCGGCGCTCGACGAGGTGATCGCCGAGGGCTACGTCCTCGAAGAAGACCGTAGCATTCTTCTCGCCCATGCCGGCGAGGTCGATATTCCGGAAGCACCGGAAGCGGCCGATCTCCCCGACGCGGCCGAGGCGTGCATCGGCCACGCCTGTCCCGGGGAGAGCGGGATCGACCTCCCCGAGGGGGGCGTCGTACGCCTCGAGCTCGTGCGTCCGCACGACTGGGGGCCCGAGGTCCGCACCTCCGCCTGGTTCGCCGGCGACCAGGCGCCCGATGCGAGGCCCTTTACGCGGCCGCCCGAGAACTGGCACATCCAGGACGGCGACGACCTGTGCCGGGACCTGCGCGAAGACGACTTCTTCCCCGGCGGCGACGTCGAGACTAGAGCCTACCTCGACGCCGGGGAGGCGGTGCAGTTCGTCACCGAGGGCACCGATATCCGCCTGCCGCGGGTGGAGGACGGCCAGGACGACGCCACCTGGCAGTGGCACGATATCCTCTACCGGGATCACGTCCCCGCCGCGGACGTGG
>SLNQ01000399.1 GCA_007132965.1 Gemmatimonadota bacterium
AGCACGCTCATTCCCAGGACCGTTCCCGTGCGTGGGTCGTAGCCGAACAGCACGTCGATCACGTCCTGAAAGCCGGGCTTGGCCCCCTCCACGGCGTAGCCGATGAGGCTGCCGTCCGCCCGGTACCCGGGGTAAACGCGCTCCAGCGGTCCTGGATCCGTGTCGGCCGGGAGGTCGGCTTGGAGTTCCCCGTCCACCAGGTAGAGGGTCCGAAACGAGTCGGGCGCCCCCAGGACCTCCTCCACCGCCGCGGCCAACCGAGCGGCCCGGTGGGCCTCGATGGCCGGCAGCGTGGCGTGGTAGACACCTACGATGAGGAGTCCCGCCAACATCCCGGCGCCCCCCAACGTCAGGATCAAGCGAAGGGGTCGTCCTCCTCCCTGCTGCGGCCCCCCACTCCCGGCCTCCGGAGCTGCCGGTCGGGGCTGCGAAGGCGCGGTCATGACGGGGCCTCCACCGTCCGGGCTCCGAAGGGGCGGGGCTGGGTGGCCCGGTTGAGCACCGGCACGAAAGCGTTCATGAAGAGGATCGCGTACATGACCCCCTCGGGAAGCCCGCCCCACATCCGGATCACGACGACCAGGACGCCGATGCCCACGGCAAAGACCCAGGCCCCCAGGTTCGTCACCGGTGCGGTGACCATGTCGGTGGCCATGTAGACGGCTCCCAGGAGGAGTCCGCCGGAGAAGAGGGTGAACAGGGCCCCGGGGTAGCGCCCGGGATCCACGGCGTGGAGGACGCCGGCCAACACGGCGACCGTGGCCAGGATCCCCACCGGGATCCGCCAGTTCAGGTAGCCTCGCCAGGCCAGGTACGCTCCCCCCAGGAGGATCAGGAGGCCCGCAGTCTCACCCAGGGAGCCCCCGGTCGTACCCAGCGCCAGGTCCACGAGGGGCGTCCCCTCCCCCTCGAACTTCATGAGGCCCAGCGGGGTGGCGGCCGTCACGGTGTGGGCCGGATCCGGGCTCAGGAAGGGGAGGGCGAAGTTGTCTCCCCGGAGCGCCCACCACGGACCCCCGGTCTCCGGCCAGGTCGTCACCGCCACCGGAAAGGCGGCCTGCAGGAAGGCGCGACCCACCAGGGCCGGGTTGAAGATGTTCTGTCCAAGTCCCCCGAAGATCAGCTTTCCCAGCCCAATGGAGACCGCACCGCCCAGGAAAGCCATCCAGAGCGGAATCCCCGCTGGAAGGGTCAGCCCCAGGAGGATCCCGGTGATGACCCCGGACCCACCCCGCAGCCGCACCCGCCCCACGAACCCCGCCTCGGTGATCACGGCCCCCAGAACACTGGCCGTCACCACCAGCAGGGCGCTGGGCCCGAAGAACCAGACCGACGCCGCCACCACCGGCATCAGGCTGGCCACCACCGTCCACATGATGCGCGGTGTGGTGTCCCCCGACCCCAGGTGGGGCGGGGTCGTCACGAGGAGGGACCGCTCGGAGCGATCGGAGGCCATGGCGCGGGGCCCCGCCTCAGGCGGCCACGGTCCGCTTCCGGCGGACCGCGTCCTTGCTCAGGCGAAAGAGTTGAGCCAGTGGGATGTTCGACGGACACACGTAGGCACAGCAGCCACAGAGCATGCAGTCGGCCAGGTGGGCGTCCTCCATCTCGTCCCAGCGGCCTGAACGGGCCAGATTGGCCAGGAGTTGGGGATTCAGGAACAAGGGACAGGCGTCCAGGCATCGGCCGCAGCGGATGCAGGGATAGGACTCGGGAACCCGCACGTCGGCCTCGGTGAGTACCACCACCCCGGTGGTGCCCTTCAGGAGCGGGGCATCCAGGTGGGCCACCGATCCCCCCATCATGGGGCCGCCGAAGACGATCTCCCGGGCGTCGGGGGTGAGCCCGCCGCAGTGCTCCAGCAGATCCCGAAGCTTCGTGCCCACGGGCACGATGAGGTTTGCCGGCGAACGCACCCCCCGCCCGGTGACGGTCACGATCCGTTCCACCAGGGGCAGCCCCGTCTCGAACACCTCGGCAATGGTGGCCACCGAGCTCACGTTCTGCACCAGGGTGCCCACGTGCATGGGAAGGCTGCCCCCGGGAACCTCCCGTCCAAGGAGCGACCGGATGAGCATCTTCTCAGCCCCCTGGGGATACTTCACGGTGAGGCCCACCACCGACACGTCCAGGTCGGTGGGAGCGCTGCGCCGGAGGGCCTCGATGGCGTCGGGCTTGTTCAGCTCCACCCCGATGACCCCTCGCTCCACCCCCAGCGCCCGCATCATGACCCGCAACCCCAGGTGCACCCGTTCCGGGAACTCGACCATGGTCCGGTGGTCGGTGGTGAGGTAGGGCTCGCACTCGGAGCCGTTCACCAGGACCGTGTCGATGGGATACTCCGGAGGTGGAGACAGCTTCACGTGCGTGGGGAAGGCGGCGCCGCCCAGCCCCACCACTCCGGCCCGGCGGATGGCGTCCACCAGCTCGGACGGGTCCAGGGTCTCCCAGCGGGGCACGAGTCGCGGTCGGGGAAGCTGCGTGGAGAAGCGGTCCACACGAATCCGGATGGCCTGCTCCCAGCTTCCGTCGGGGTGGGGCCAGAAGTCCACGTCGGCCACCGTCCCGGCGGCCGAGGCGTGAATGGGAGACGAGACGAAGCCCTGGGACTCGGCCACCAGGTCTCCCCGTTCCACCCGGTCCCCCCGCTCCACGATGGGTCGAGCCGGCTTGCCCGCGTGCTGCCGGATGGGAAGCACGACCTCGTCGGGAAAAGGGAGCCGCCTGGTGGGAAGGTGGGCGGTGAGCTCCTTGTGCGGGGGCGGGTGAACGCCGTGGGCAAAGCCTCCGCCGTTGAGCCCCCAGCGCTCGAGCAGCCGGCCCACCGGACCCCGCACCACCGGGCCGGCCATCAGTTGAACCGCTCCGCCCGCTTGACCCACTTGTCCAGATCCTTCTCGTTGGGGTCCAGGGGCGTTCCGGGATGAATGATCTCGATGGTGCAGCGTTCCGCGGCCTTCACCAGTTCGGCGAAGGTCCCGGCATGGGGATCCTTGATGTACGCCTGCTTGTTCTCGTCGTAGGCGAACATCCGGTCGTTGATCTTGATGCACTCGTCGCAGGTCGTGCACCGGGCCGTCTCGATGTATGGCTCCAGAGCGATCCCTTCGTCGTCGTCCTCGTCCTCATCGGCCTCCTCCGCCTCGACCTCGGGTTCGGCCACCGCGGCCGGGGCGGACGACGCCTCTCCCTGTGCCTCCGCCTCGTGGCCGCTTCCCTCGGAGACCCGTACACCGGCTGGTGAGCCCCCCTTCGGCCGTTCCCGGGTGCCCGGGCCGCCCCCGTTCGGTCCGGACCACCCCTCCATCTCCTCCGGCTCCGGGGGCGGAAGCGGCGGTGCCGAAGCCGCCTCCTCCAGGAGCTCGGCCAGGGTCATGTCGCCGTCGCCGACCCGCAGGAGTCCCTGGGCCATCCGCCGGGCCACCATGGCAGGGTACCGGGCCCGGAGCTCGTCCATCTCCGCTTCGTGCTCCTCCTTGAGTTTCCGGACCCGCTCGTCGAACTCGCTCTCCAGCTCCCGGACCACCCCGCTCCGCACCGAGTCGGCCAGCTCCTGCCCCGCCATCTGCCGGAGAAGCGCCCAGTGCTCCAGGCGCTCCTCGGCCAGGGTCACGATCTCCTCGGAGACCCTCATCCGCTCCAGCCGCCGCCCGTCTCCCAGGGTGTGGATGAAGGGCGTCCGGCCCTCCCGGTCGTCGGGGGCGAGGGCCACGAAGTCGTGGAAGGGGACCAGGTCGTCGTCCCACTCCTCCTTCGGAATCCGCTTGAAGTGCTTTCCGAAGCGACCCTCGGTGGCCGCCCAGTCCGCGGTGGTCAACGGAAGCTCCATCTCCCGGGACTCACCCTCGTCGTCCACGTATGCCAGGGTGTAGCTGGGCCAGGACTCCGCGGGAGAAGGGTTGCCCTCCAGGCTCAGGCGGTCGGCCAGCGTCTCTCCGGCGTCCGGATCGTACGTCAGGAAGGGAAAGGCCCGGCTCTCCAGCGCCAGCCGCGCCGCCTGCACCGAGCCGTCGTCGGCGGTGCCGTGCTCCACCGGGCAGGGGGTATACAGGTTGAAGAGGACGGGCCTTCGGCGCTGGAGCCCCTTCAGCACTCCCTCCAGCAGGTGGGTGGCCGACGCCTGGGACGACTGGTGGACGTAGACGCCCCGGTGGGCGATCCCGATGAGCGACAGCTCCTTGCGCACCTCCTCCTTGCCCCTCTGGGCGGCTCCGTAGGCGGCCATGTCCGAGACCTGGCCCGTGAACCCGCTGGTGCAGGCCTGCCCGCCCGTGTTGGAGTAGACCTGGGTGTCCAGGACGATGACCCGGATGGGCTTTCCGGACGACAGGAGCCGGGAGAGGTTCTGGAACCCGATGTCCAGCATGGCGCCGTCGCCGCCGGTGGCCACGATGGGCGGACAGAGGGCGAACTCCTCGTCGGTGAAGTCGCGCCACTCCAGCTCGGAAAGCTCCTGGTCGTGGACCTCCGGGTCGTATTCGCCGTCCAGCTCCAGCTCGGCCCGGCGAACGTCCCGGAACCCGTCGGCCATCTTCCGCATGTGGCCTTCGAAGATCCCGATGGCCAGCGACGGAGCGTCCTGGAAGAGGTGGTTGACCCACGGGAAGGGGTACGGGTTGTAGGGATAGGTGCTTCCCCAGACCGAGGAGCAACCCGTGGCGTTCGTCATCCCGAGATGCGCCCGGCCCCGGCCGCCCGGTCCCTCGGTGTAGCGCCAGCGAAGATCCTTCAGCCGGCCCATGAGGCGACTGATGCGCTCCAACCGCTCCTTCTTCTCCGGGGCCAGGGGAAGGGTGACCTCGCCCTCCTCCGCCCAGGCGTCCGCCGCGTCCACTTCCGCCTCCGACGACAGGAGCTCGCGGGCCGTACGATCCAGCTCGGCGATGAGTCCATCCACCCGTTCCACGTAGTCCGCCACCCGGGGTCCCATGACGGCGTGGATCGCCGAGGTGACCAGGTGCATGGCGGTCTTCTCACCACAGCCCATGCAGGCCCCGTCGCCTCCCACCATGGAGAGGTAGTTCTCCTTCTTCAGGAGGAGAGAGGAGAGGATCCCGATCCCTTCCTCCATGCTGGCGATGTTCACGTACCGGTCGTCGGTCTCCGGAAGGTGTTTCCAGAGCTCGAAGTTGCGCCGGAGCATCTCCACCATGTCGTCGGTCTGAGGGACCGTCACCAGGGCCTCCTCGGGACAGACCTCCACGCAGAGGTTGCAGCCCTTGCAGGTCTCCGGGTTGATCATGATGGACAGCAGCCCCCCCGTGCCCTTCTCCTTGCCTTCCGGCCCGTCGAAGAAGGGCGCGGTCTTGGCCAGGGGGTAGTCGGCCACCGCGCTATAGACCCGTGCGAATTCGGCGTCCAGCGCCGTGCGTCGCTCCGGGTCCCACTTCAGCTTGTCCGCCACGCTCTCGTACGCCTGCGAGAGCGCCTCCCCGAAGGTGTGGAACGGAACCCCCTTCAGCACCTTCCGCACCTCGCCGGCAAGGGGTCGGGCAATCTGCCGCATCCGATCCAGGGGGTGGCCGTTGGAGGCGGCGGTGATCGTCGCCTCCAGGACGTCCTCCACCGGGTTCACCAGCGCCGGGATGGCCGAGTCGGGGCACTGGACCCAGCAGTGGGAGCAGCCGGTGCACCTCTCGGCAATGAAGTCGGGCACTTCCAGGCGAACCCCGGTCATGTCCCGAACGGCCCCCGTGGCCGCCGGCATGGCGCTCACCGCGCTGAAGGGATCGGCCAGGGGGTCCTGCCCCACCTTGCACAGCGAACAGACCTGCTCCCAGAACTGTCCGGGATTGGCCACTCCCTTGCCGGCCTCCGGCACGTCCATGAGGGCGGGAATCTGCGGAACCTCTCCGGCCACCTCGTCCTCGTCGGCGTCCTCGGCCGGGACCTCCACGGACTCCAGTTCCCGGAACCCACGGCGGATCACCCGCAGGTTGTCCTCCACCACCCGCTCTCCCAGGTGGCCGAACTTCGCGGCGAGCTGCGTGCGGATCCCGTCGAAGAGGCGCTCCTCGTCCAGCCCCTCCCGTTCCATGAGGGACGAGGCGGCGAAGAAGGCGCCCATGAAGGCCGCCCCCTGCATCCGGTAGCGCAGCCCCGGACTGGAGGCCTCCTCCTGGGCGATCCGGAATCCGTCGAGAGCGAAGAGCTTCAGCTCTCGTTCCCGGATGTCGGCGCGGGCGGTGGCGGGCAGACCGGCCCACAGCTCCTCGGCGTCCTGGTCGGTCTGGATGACGAAGGCGCCGCCGGGTTTCAGGCCGGCAAGCGGATCCGAGTGGCGAAAGACGTTCGGGTCCGGCGAGAGGACCACGCTCACCCGCTTGAGCTCGCCGTTGGTGCGGATGGGAGACCGGGCCAGCGTCAGGAAGAAGGCGGTGGGCTGCCCCTTCTTCTCCGAGCCATACCGGGGATTCGCCTTCACGTGCATGTCCAGCAGCTCGAAGGCGGTGAGGGCCAGGTTCTTGCCCATCGTCATGGCACCCCAGCCACCGATGGAGTGGATGCGCACGGAGAGGGCGTCGGGGGGCATCACGTCCACGTGCCCGGTCCCAGGAAGCGCGAGACGCCCCAGGTGGGGGTACGCTCCGCTCAGCTCTTCCTGCCAGATCTGAAGCTTGGGGAGCCGCGTGCCAGATCGGAGGAAGTCGATTCCGAGGTAGTAGCGACGTCTGCCGTCCCCTTCCTGCCCCATGTTCCGGACTGCGGCCACGAGATCACCGGGTTGGAGGTCCCGGCTCCCCAGCCCGAAGGTGGCCGAGTAGAGGTCCGGAAGCTCCGCCTGCTCCAGGGCGGGTACGCCTGGGTGGGGGACGCCGGGATCACCCACGACGGGCAACCCGACGGCGGGACGGCGGGATCTCCGACCCTGAGCGTCCCTACGAGCCCGGGCACGCCCGTTCTCCAGCGCCTGCGCCAGCGCCGCCCGAATCTCGCGGAGGAGGGGCGGATCGCTGGCCAGGGGCTGATCCAGCCGCTCCAGGACCGTGACGCCCCGCTTGCCGGCCAGCATCTCCGCCATGAGGGCCGTGGGGAAGGGGCGAAACATGGTCACGTTCACGACCCCGACCTTCAGCCCCTCCACCTCCCTCAGGTAGTCACAGACGGCCTCGGCGTCCGAGACCACGGACCCCTGGGCAACCAGGAGGTATACGGCGTCTTCGTGCCGGTACCCCTGGAGAGGCGCGTACCGTCGCCCCGAAAGCTCGGCATACTCTGCGAAGGCTCGCTCGGCCAGCTCGGGGAGGTGGTCGAAGTAGTACGGCCGCTGAGCCGCCACTCCCTGCATGTAGCTCTCCTGGTTCTGCACCACCCCCAGCATGGCTGGATAGTCCAGGTCGAAGAGCTCCGGGATCCGGCGCCGCTCTTCTCCGAACACCATCCGCTGCGCCGGCGTGGGCGACTCGATCCGATCAGATGGATCGCCCAGGAACTCCCGGATCAGCTCGGGCTCGGGAAGGAGCACCGACTCCACCACGTGACTCGTCAGGAATCCGTCCTGCGCGCAGATCCCCGGGTTCAGGGAGAGCTCGGCGATCCGATGCGCGATGAGGTTCAGGTCGGCGGCCTCCTGGGCGTTCTTGGCAAAGAGCTGAAAAAACCCCGTATCGTCCACCGCGTGGTAGTCGTCGTGGCCGGCGTGGATGTTCAGCGACTGCTTCGTCAGCGCCCGGCACGCCATGTTCAGCACGTAGGTGAGCCGCTTTCCTACGGCGGGGTAGAGGGACTCGTGCATGTACACGATCCCCTGTCCGCTGGAGAAGTTGGTGGCCCGCAGGCCCGTCATGCTCATCCCGGCGGTGACCGCCGCGGCGGCGTGCTCTCCCTCGGGCTCGAAGAAGAGGAGTCGCCGACCGAAGACGTTGGTCTCGCCCCGTGCCACCGCCAACGCCCATCCCTCTCCCATCTGGGTCGAGGGCGTGATGGGATAGGCGCCGGCCGCCTCGCTGCCCGCCGTCTCCATGGCCACCACGGCCTCCGTGCCGTCCATGGCCCGACGAACGCCTGGAAACCGGGGTGACGGGGGCTCCTCCGCCGTCCGTCGACGACCAAGCTTGAGGCCCTTCGGAATCTCGATCATGTCAGGCTTCCCGTCAGTCGGGACTCGGCGGGGAACTGCATCCCCTCGAGCCAGATGATGGCGCCGGTAGGGCACCGTTCCGTAGCGGACGGCTCGGCCAGGTCGATTCTCGAGTAGTCGATCACGGCCAGGCCGTGCTCCATTCGAATCAGCTCCGGAGCCGCATCCTGCACACACCGGGCGCACCCGTTGCACGCCACGGTGCACATCTCCTCCGCTTCGTCCCCGTGGACCAGGTTCCGACACTGGACCAGGAGGGAGTGGTCGCTGGGCATGAGGGTGAACAGGCCCTGGGGACACGCCTCCACGCAGTCCCCGCAGGCCGTGCACAGCTCGGGGATGACCACCGGCAATCCGACCCGGCTCATCACGATGGCGTCGAAGGTGCACGCCACCTCACAGTCGTCCAGGCCGAAGCATCCCCAGGGACACCCCTTTCCGCCCTTCGCCACCACCGCGGCGGCCGCGCATGTGGGAAGACCGCGGTACTCCGCCTGTTGGGCCGCCACGTGCGAGCCCCCGGCGCAGAGGAGACGGGCCACCTGGTGGTTCGCCTCTCCGGCCTCGACTCCGAGGTAGTCCGCCACGGCCTCCACCTCGGCCTCCCCCATGGAGGTGCAGGCCGCCGGCTGGAGTCGTCCCTCTACCAGCGCCTCGGCAAAGGCCCGGCAACCCGGCTCCCCACAGGCCCCGCAGTTGCTCCCCGGGAGCATGGCCGCCACCTCGTCGAGCCGGGGATCCTCCCAGACCCAGAACGTGCGGTGGGCCACGGCGATGAGCACGGCGAAGACAATCCCGATTCCTCCCAGGATCGCGGCAGCTCCGAGGACGGCTCCGATCTCCATGGCCCGTTCCCCTTCACCCTTCGGTGGGATCGATGTCGGCCCGGCTCAGGAGCCATGCCGCGAGACGCTCGGCCGGATCCGGAGCGGCCGGAGGCGAGCCTTCGTCTGAGTCACGGAGGTCCCCCAATCTTCCCTCCCCCGATGCCCCGGACGCAGGACCCGCCCGTCCCGGCGACACCCCCGCCTCCTGTCGGCGAACCCAGCGCTCCAGGATCCGGAGATCCGCGGCCTGCTGGCTCGGGCTGATTCCGCCGACCCACATCCGGGGGGGAGCCTCCGGGAGCTCGTGCACCTCCACCACTCCCCCCATCGACGGGTCCGCGCCGGGATCATGGACGAAGCGAGCCGCTCCCTCGGGGACCAGCGCCGCCACCGCCGGCCCCGAGAAGGAGGCCAGTCGCTCGAGCGCCTCCGGGTCGCCCGTCTGAGCCACGAAAATGCCGGGCGCCATGAGGCGAGCCAGGGGCGCCGGCGGACAGGGACCGCCGACGAGAAGCACGATCTTCTGGCCTCCGTCCAGGAACTCGGCCAGGCCGGCCACGGTGTCCAGATCCCGCCCCTCGACGTTCACCACGAGAGGGGGAGCCAGCTCCCGCTCGAGGGAGCGCCAGTCCCGGAACGGAAGCCGTCCCAGGAGTCGCTCGTCCCGGGCAGCCGAGTAGCTGCCGCCCCGGAGGAGGGCGGCCGTGCGCACAGCCCCGTAGGCCCGGCCCCGTTCGGCGATGGCCTCCGCCACCGCGTCCCGAAGCCCGATCCCGGGCTCCACCCCAACCACGTCCACCGGCGAGACCTCGGCCAGACTCCACTCCATGATGGAGACCGCCTCCTCGAGGCGCTCCAGGTGAAGCGGGTCCACCTGCTTGGCGGGATCCAGGAGGGCGGTGAATTGCACCGGGTCGAGGGGCCCCAGGGAGAGCCCTCCCAACTCCTGAGCCACGCGGGCAACCCGACCATTTCCGGCAGACTGGAGGGTCCGCAGCACGGCCCTCGCCTCTTCGACGGCGGAGGACAGTGCGGAGGTGTACTCCTCCCCGGCAGGGGCAAGGAGCCGCTGGACGATGGCCGGTCGTCCGTCATCGGGGCGGGAGCGATCAGACGGCATGACGGTCCAGCTCCTCGTTCAGGCGGGTGATCCGTTGGGCCACGGTGCGGCGAGGCGCCTGACTGATCTCCTCGTACCGTGGTCGGGTCGGGTCGCGAAAGAAGACCCCGAGCCGCACCCTGTCCTGGTCCTCCGCCAGGCTGCGGGCCCGGTCCAGGTCCCCGGGATCGTGAAGCGTGCGGGTCGGATAGGTCGTCTCCAGCGAGGCGACGTTTACTCCGTCGTCGTGGACCAGGAGCTCCAGGCTCGCCGGATCCTTCAGCAGCCCCTCGTAGAGGTGGGGCGTGAACTCGGGGCACCGCTGCAGGATCCGGACGAAGGCGAAGCCCGGGTGCCGGTAGGCCGCCTGGAGGGTGGCTCCCAGGTGGGCCGGAATCCACTCGGCGGTCTGCGCGACGAAGGAGGCGTTCGTGACGCCGAGCGACACGCTCAGCGGGTTCAGACTGGGGAGGATGCTCCCCCTGGGGTGCGTGTTGCTCCGGTGCCCCTCGGGGGTCGTCGGAGACGTCTGGTTCTTGGTGAGCCCGTAGATCGCGTTGTCCAGGAGGAGCGCCGTCATGTCCACGTTGTACCGCAGGGCGTGAATCCAGTGGCC
>SLNQ01000154.1 GCA_007132965.1 Gemmatimonadota bacterium
ACCGCATCCCGCCGGCCAAGGCCGAGCAGGTGGAGATCGCCGGGTTGTACTGGCACTTCGTTGACATCATCTGGATCGTCATCTTTACCCTGGTCTACCTGATCCAGTAAGGACAAGGCATGAGCACCGACGTACAACACAGCGAGGCGGCGGGAGCCGCAGACCACGGGCACGAGGAAGGGCATGCCTCCGCCGCCTTCTACGTCTGGATCGGGGTGATCCTGGCGGTGGTGACGGGGGTGGAGGTGGCCATCTTCTATATTGAGGCCATGGATCCCTACGAGGCCCCCATCCTGGTGGTCCTCTCGGCGGCCAAGGTAGTGCTGGTCATTGCGTATTTCATGCACCTCAAGATGGAGCCCCGCTTCCTGACCTGGGTATTCATGGCCGGGGTGGTTCTGGCCTCGTTCATGGTCACCGCCCTCGTGATCCTGTATCACGTACTGCCGATCTTCTAGCCGGGCGCCTGGCCACCCTCCGGCCCGACCGATTTGATGGACATCCTGGGATTCGAAATCTTTCCCAGCATCCTGGTGGGATGCCTGTACCTGCTCGGGGTGTACTGGCTGGTGGTGGGACCCGCACGGCGACGGTTCGGCTGGGCCGCCGCACCTCCCTCCAGGTGGCAGGTGGCCTCGTGGGTGACGGCGGTGCTCATCATCTTCTTTTCGCTGAACGGGCCGCTGCACGAGTGGGCCGACGGCTACCTCTTCAGCGCCCACATGGTGCAGCATCTGCTCCTGATGCTCATCATGCCGCCCTTTCTCTTGTGGGGCCTGCCCACCTGGGTCATCCGGAAGGCGCTGGGGGTGCGCTGGATCTTCGGGGCCGGCCGGGTCCTGACGCACCCGGTGGTGGCCTTCGTGGCCTACAACGTGGTCTTCATCTTCTGGCACCTGCCGGACATGTACAACTGGGCCCTCATGGACCACACGGTGCATATCGTCCAGCACCTCAGCTTCATGGCGGTGGCGGTGATGATGTGGTGGCCCATCATCAATCCGGTAGAAGAGCTCCAGCGGATTCCCAACGGCCCCCTCCTCATGGGGTGGATCTTTCTGTTCGGAATTCCGGGGACCATTGTGAGCGCCCTCATCACCCTCTCCGACGAGGTGCTCTACACCTGGTACGCGGCGGCGCCGCGGATCACCGGCCTGACGGTGCTGGACGACCAGCGCCTGGGCGGCCTCATCATGTGGATCCCGGGAATGCTGGTCTTCTGGGTGGCCATCACCGCGGTCTTCTTCCGGTGGACGAGCTATGAGTACCGGAGCTGGAAGGAGGATCCCGAGGCGCTGCCCACAGGTGAGACCGGTCCCTGAGCCCGGCGCCCCGGGCGGGGGTGTCCGACGAGCCCTCGGGCCTTATCTTGGTTCCGAATCCCTGTTTCATCGAGGTGGATCCATGCGCCGCACCCTGCCGGCCGTCGTACCGGCGCTCCTTTCGCTGGTAGTACTTCTTCCGCTCATGCCGGAGGCCGTCCTGGCCCAGCGTGCGCCGTGGAGCGTGGAGGGGCAGTTGGGCGGCAGCTTCTTCTTCGGCAATCGGGACCAGACCAACTTCTCGACCCGGGCCGAGATCGAGCGGGCCGACTCCCTCTTCGAGTCCTCCACCGAGTTCCGCTTCCTCTACGGGACCCAGACCGATGACGAGGGGATCACCTCGGTGAGTGCCCGGTCGTGGGGCGCCGCCAGCCAGTTGGATTTTCGGCCCAACGCGCCGTGGCAGCCTTTCGTGAGTGGGAGTATCGAGTCGTCCTTCGAGCGACGGATTGCCCTTCGGTACGACACCGGAGCCGGGCTCAAGGTGAGCTTTCGAGATGACGACAACCGCCGGAACCGGATCGACTTCTCGGTCTCGATCCTGGCGGAGAGGACGTACGCCCGGGACGGGAGCGGGGCCGACACCGCCGATGACGTGAGCCTGACCCGGTGGTCGTCCAGCCTGAGAGTGCGGCGGTCCATCCTGTCGGATCGGGTGTCCCTGGACACGAACAACTCCTACCGACCGGTCTTCGACTCCTTCGGCAACTTCCGCCTGTCGTCAAGAAACAGCGTCTCCTACGACCTGACCGAGGTGGTGGCGCTCCGCTTTAGCGTGCGTACCGACTACGACTCCCGGGCCAAGGAGAGGGGCGCCGACACGAACTATGACGGCCGCACCGAGGTGAGCGTGGTGGCCCGCTTTTAGCCGGATCTCCAGCTTCCCGCAGCCGTCGGCGGGACCCGAATCCGTCCCCGTGCCACGGTCACCGCGGTGCCCACCAGGTGTACCCGGTCCCCCTTCACGCGCACCCCGATCTGGCCGCCGCGGCGCGACCGCTGACGGGCCTCGAGCTCGCTTTGGCCAAGCTCATCGGCCCAGTAGGGACCCAGCACCGTGTGGGCCATCCCCGTGACCGGGTCTTCGGGCACCCCGACCCAGGGACCGAAGAAGCGCGACACGAAGTCCACCTCGGCCTCCGAGCCCGGGGCGGTGACACTGACCCCCATCACCCCGGGGGGGAGCGCGACCCGGCCCAGGGCCCCCTGGTCCGGTTCCACCGCCAGCACCGCCGCCTCCTTCTCCAGCAGAACCAGCGCGCAACGGGAGCCGCTGAGGAAGGGAGTGTCCGGGGGAAGTCCGAGGGCGCGCATCAGGCCCTCGGGGGTCGGCAGCGGTTCGGGCGGGTCGGCGGGAAAGTCCAGTCGGAGTCGGCCGCCTTCCTCCTCCTCCACCGGAAGCGGGCCCGAAGCCGAGTGGAAGCGGAGAGGGGACTCGGCCCCTTCCTCCAGGAGGGCATGGGCGGTGGCAAGGGTGGCGTGTCCGCAGAGGCTCACCTCGGTAGAGGGCGTGAACCAGCGCAGCCGTCGGAGCCCGCTGTCGTCCGCCGGGGAGGGGAAGGCGGTCTCCGACAGATTCATCTCGGCGGCCAGCCACTGCCGCTGCCTGTCGTCCAACTCGTCGCTGGCCGCGCCGGGAAGGATCACCGCGGCCGGATTCCCGGCGAAGGGTCGCTGGGTGAAGGCGTCCACCACCCGATAGTCGAGGAGGTCCGCTCCCGCCTCCCTCAACCGACCCTCCGGCGCTTGCGCCGCATGAAGTCCTTCATGACGTACTGGCCCAGGGTGAGGGTGGTGGTGAAGTAGGCCTTTCCACGGGCGATCTCCGACACCTTCTCCACGAACCGGACCAGGTAGGGATCCCGGGCCAGCATGAAGGTGTTGATGGCGATCCCCGCCTTGCGGCACGCCGTCACCTCCCGGTAGGTGCGCCGGAGGATCCTGGGGTCCAGCCCGCCCGAGTTGGTGTAGACCTGCCCGTCGGGGAGGGTCATGGCCGACGGCTTTCCGTCGGTGATCATGATGATCTGGCGCATCTCCTTCTTCTGGGCCAGGAGGAGGCGCCGGGCCATCTCGAAGCCTTCGGCCGTGTTGGTGTGATACGGACCCACCTGGGCCCGGGCCAGCCGGGAGAGCGGGATCTCCTGGGCCCGGTCGCCGAAGGTCACCACCCGGAGGGTGTCGCCGGGAAACTGGGTCCGGATGAGGTGCGAGAGGGCGAGGGCCACCTTCTTGGCCGGCGAGAACCGATCCTCTCCGTAGAGGATCATGGAGTGGGATACGTCCAGCATGAGGACGGTGGCGCAGGAGGAGCGGTGTTCTGCCTGGTGCACCATGAGGTCGTCGTAGTCCAGCCTCAGGGGCACCCCGGGACCCTCCCGCTCCAGGGCCCGGGAGAGGGTGGCCGGGATGTCCAGGTTCATGGTGTCTCCGAACTGGTACGGCCGGCTGGCCGCTCCCGCCTCGATCCCGGTGGCCAGGTGCGGGGTGTCATGGGCTCCGGGCGAAGCACTTCCCATCCCTCCCAGGAGATTCCGGAGGGCTCGGAAGGCCAGGAAGTCCATGCCCTTGCGGGTCAGGGAGAAGTCGACGCTCTGGGCCGCCTCCCGGGCCTCGTCAACCTGCCCGGTCTGCCCCGTCCCGTCGGGACCGGCCCCGGGCCCCCCGGAGCCCCGCTCCTCCTCGAGGCTCAGGTACCCCTCGTCCACCAGGCGCTGCACGAGGTCGTCCAGCATGGAGGCGATGCGGGCCTGGAGATCCTCGTCTCCCTGGCCATCCCCCCGGAGTTCGTCCAGCATCTCGGCCGTGAGCTCGCCGCTCTCCAGGAGGGCGTCCAGGAGGGCGTCCTTCAGGGCCTCCATCGACTGGGTGTCCCGGTCTCCGGACCAGCCCCACCAGGGATGGTAGTTGGGCCCTCCGGCGAAGCCCCCGTCTAGGAGAAAATCGGAGAGGTGATCCAGGAGCGCCTGCAGGTTCAGCGCGTCGAGCCAGCTTCCCTTGTACCGGGTGTAGGTCGTGAAGCGCATGGAGCTCCTCTGGTGGAATGACTACCTTGGGTCCCCGAGCCGCGTCGGAGGGCGACCCCGACCACGCAATCCGCCCATCTCCAACGCCGGGAGGCCACCATCGGGTCCCGAACGTCTGCCCAGGTTCCCTGGAGCCGGGAAGAGGTCGAGGAGATCCGCATCCGACTCCTCGGTTTCTTCGAGGAACGGAGCCGACCACTGCCCTGGCGTGAGGATCCGAACCCCTACCGGATTCTGGTCTCGGAGGTGATGTCGCAACAGACCCGGATGGAGACCGTGGTTCCATACTACCGGCGGTGGATTCGGCGGTTCCCGGACGCCGCTAGCCTGGCCGCCGCCGAGCAGGAGGAGGTCCTGGCCCTCTGGGAGGGGCTGGGCTACTACTCCCGGGCCCGGAACCTCCACCGTGCGGCCCGGGAGCTGCAGGCCCGCTACGGGGGCCGTGTGCCGTCGGATCCGGCTGAGCTCCAGAGCCTACCCGGCGTGGGCCCCTACACCGCTGGAGCGGTGGCCTCCATGGCCTTCGGGGTGCCGGCCCCGGCTGTGGACGGTAACGTGCGGCGGGTCCTCGCACGCCTCCTCGATGACCCGGCGCCCACGCCGGCCCGCTTGCGGGAATGGGCGGCCGCGCTGGTGGATCCGGGGCGACCAGGCGACTTCAACCAGGCTCTCATGGAGCTGGGGTCCCTGGTCTGCACCCCCCGGTCGCCCCGGTGCCGGCGGTGCCCGCTGGCCGACTTCTGCGGGGCCCGGGCCGCCGGAACCCAGGAGCAACGCCCGGCACCCAGGCAACCCCGGGAGGTGCCCCGGGTGGTGGAAGCGGTGGCGGTGCTGCACCGCGACGCCGCAGGTGGCGGGTCTCGGCTCCTCCTGCGGCGCCGTCCTTCGGAGGGCCTCCTGGGGGGCATGTGGGAGCTCCCGGGGGTGCAGGTAGCCGAGTCGGAGGAGGCCGGGAGGGCGGCGGCGGGGCTGGCCCGCGAGCTTTGCGGGAGCCAGCGGGAGAGCGCGCCGGGCGGGAACGAGTTCCCTGAGGGCCGCGCCCTCGCCGCCGTGGATCACGCCTTCTCCCACCTGAAGGTTACGTACCGGCCCTTCCTCTTCTACAGGGTCCCGGCGACCGCCGACGAACCGGCGACCCGCGACGAACCAGCGACCTCTGCGGATGGTACGCCGCAGCGCTGGGTGGACGCCTCGGAGCTCAGGTCTCTTCCGATTCCGGTGGCTCAGCGACGGATCCTACGCCTCGTGGAGGCTTCGTTGGCTGGGGCGTGAGCGCAGGGGTCGGGGGACTCCAAGTGGAAGAGGTGGCCCGAGCGCGGGACAAAATGACTCAGACGGAGGGTGCGTTCGCGCTCCCAGCTCTCTTCCCGGGTTTCACTCCTGCCGAGGTGGACCTTCCCCGGTTTCCCGCTACGTCCTCGGGCAGCCGGCTGCCCCCTCCCGGCTGGAAGCCCGCTCCCGGCTGGAGGCCGTCTGCCCGACAAAAATTCCCCTCGGAGTGACATAGTAGTTGTCCTGTGGGTAAGATTGGCCTGTTTTCAGGCCAGTTTTCCCCACGCTCCCTCGGCACGAAGGGGGAGGCGTGGGGACTCTTGGCCTGTTTTTAAGCTACATTTCCCCATTCTGACCCGCGAGCCGACACTGAATGGGGAGTTTTGACCTCTGCCAGGCCCTGCAGGCCGCACTCCGTGCACCCGGCTTGCCGAGGGGGGTGAACTTCCTCCGGGCCTGGAGGTGACCTTCCTCTGGCCCCGGGTGAACTTTGGTCCGGGTCCTGCATATGCTGAGGCTAGCCGGTAGACGACGGCGCGGTTCCCACATCCCGAAATCCTCTGCGACGGGCATTTCATGTATCCATCCCTGCTGGTTCCCCTGGACGGTTCCTCCTTCTCGGAGGACGCCCTTCCCATGGCACGTCTCCTGGCCCGCACCCTCGGGGCGGAGGTGCACCTCATCCACGTCATCCGGCCGGCGCCCGACGCCGACCTCAAGATGCCCCAGGACGACCTGAACTGGACCCAGTCGGTCCGGGAGGGGGCGGAAGTCTACCTGGAAGAGGAGGCCGAGGCCTTCCGCGAAGACGGGGTGACGGTTCAGGTCGCCACCCTGGAGGGTCGGGTGGTTCCCGCCCTGGGGGAGTACCTGGAGGAGCACGGGATCCCCCTGGTGGTCATGACCACGCACGGAGCGGGAGGTCTCAAGCGCTGGTGGCTGGGAAGCGTGGCCGACGGCCTCCTCCGCCGGGGCGGCACCGACCTCCTGCTGGTGCGTCCGTGGGACGAGACCGAGGAGAGACCGGAGGGCGAGCCCCGTTTCTCCCAGCTGGCAGTCCCCCTGGACGGGTCGGTAGAAGGGGAGGCGGCACTGACGCCTGCCAGGTCCCTGGCCCGCACCTTCGACGCCCAGGGGACGGTCCTCCGGGTGGTTCCGGCTCCGGTGGAGCTCACCTCCATCTACGGGATGGCCGGCGTTCGCATGGAGGGCGAGGGGCACCGGACCCGGAAGACCGAGGCCGAGGCGTACCTTTCGCAGGTGGTCGCCCAGGAAGGGGGAGACACCTGGTCGGCCCAGGTGGTGGAGGACCGGAGCGCCGCCGAGGGCGTCATCAAGGCCGCCCAGGCTCTGGAGGCTGACCTCATCGTCCTCTCGAGTCATGGAAGGGGCGGGTTGGCCCGGGTGGTTCTGGGGAGTGTGGCAGACAAGATCATCAGGGGAACCACCCGGCCGGTCCTGGTGGTCCGCCCGGACGATCCCGAAGCGGAGTGAGCCCGAGAAGTTACGAAGACGACACGATGGACATCTCTCACGTTTGATCTGGAGGCGACTGTGTTTGAGCGGATCATGGTTCCACTTGGCGGTTCGGTCTTTGCTGAGCGAGCGGTTCCCCAGGCCCTGGCGCTGGCCTCCAGGTGGGGGGCCTCCGTCGAGTTGGCCACCGTGGCCACCGCCGCTGCGGGGCGGGGGGAGGCCCGGAGCGTGAAGGGTGACGAGTCCCGGGAACGGGGGCAGACGATGGCCCAGGAGTACCTGGAGGGGGTGGAAGAGCGGATTCGCTCCGCGGGCTTCGCCGGCGAGGTGGAGCTCAGCGTGCTCTCGCCCGGCAACGTCGCCCAGACCCTGGTGCACCGTATTTTCGAGGGCAGCACCGACTTCGTGGTCATGACCACGCACGGACGGGGCGCGGTGGAGCGGGCGTGGCTGGGGAGCACCGCCGACGGCGTCATCCGGCGAAGCCCGTGTCCGGTTCTGCTGCTTCGGCCCCCGGCCGACACGGAGTCCGAGGCTCCCGCGGAGCCCCAGCCCTTCTCCCAGGCGCCGGCGGCCTTCAAGCGGGTGGTGGTGCCCCTGGACGGATCCAGCGCATCTGAGAGCATCCTCCCCCGGGTGACCCCTCTTCTGGCCGAGAGCGCGGAGGTCACGCTCCTGCAGGCGGTGCCACCCCTGAGCGCCGGAGGCTATCCCTACCTGCCGCACTCGGTTCGGGAGGAGCACGACCAGCAGGAGATCAAGGAGGCCACCCGCGAGTACCTGGAGGAGATGGCATCCACCATCGGAGGGGAGGCTCGCACCTTCAAGGCGGCGGTCCCCGTTACCAATCAGCCCGGAGGGGCGATCCTCAAGGTGGCCAGGGAGCAGGCGGCGGACCTCATCGCCATGAGCACGGCGGGTCGTGGCGGCGTGGCCCGGCTCCTCCTGGGCAGCGTCGCCGACAAGGTGGTCCGAGGAAGCGAGATCCCGGTACTGGTCTACAGGGAGCCGGAGGAGGATTGATGCCCGGAGCCGGGTCCCCGCTCCGGGCGGCCCGGTCCGTAGCGTCCACCTTCGGAGCGAGAGAGCCGGCGCTCGGCCACCAGGGCCTCCAGCACCAGCTCACAGGCCGCGGCCCGGACCCCGTCCGACGCCTGGGCGGGTGCCAGGCCCGTCTGGTCCACCAGCTCCAGCAGCCCCGGTACCTGCTCGAACCCCATCACACAAGCCCGGGCTCCGGCGTCGGCCGACACCTGCAGGGCGCCTCCGCTCTCGAAGTACCCCACGATCTCCTCCACGTCGGCACCCCCGGTCCGGTCGTGGAAGACGGCTCGTCCGGCGCCGGCGATGAGCTCCCGGGCAATGGCGTCGGCGCCCTGCAGCTCGCCTTCGTACTCCAGTTCCAGCTTTCCGGTAATGGCGGGAAGGGCGGCGAAGGTGTCTCCCACCCGGGGGACCGCCGCTTCCTCACCCAGGCGGATGGCCCGCCGCTCGGCGTTGGAGACCGCCGCCTCCAGGAGGGTGATGGGCATCCGCTGGCTCACCCCCGAGCGCTGGTCCACCCGCTTGTCCTTGCGGGCCCGGAAGGCCACCCGCTCGATGACCTCGGCGACAAAGTCGGGGATCTCCACCGGTAGCCCGTCCCGATCCACCCAGGCCTCCTGTCGGGTGATCCGCTTCCCGATCTCCACTGTTTCCGGATAGTGGGTCCGGATCTCGGCGCCGATCCGGTCCTTGAGGGGGGTGATGATCTTGCCCCGGGCGGTGTAGTCCTCCGGGTTGGCGGTGAAGACCAGCAGCATGTCCAGGGGAAAGCGAATGGGGTACCCCTTGATCTGTACGTCGCCCTCCTGGAGGATGTTGAAGAGCCCCACCTGGATCTTGCCCGAAAGGTCGGGCAGCTCGTTGATGGCGAAGATGCCGCGGTTGGCCCGAGGCAGCAGACCGTAGTGGATCGTGAGCTCGTCGGAGAGAAGATGGCCTCCCCGGGCCGCCTTGATGGGGTCCACGTCGCCGAGGATGTCGGCCACCGTGACATCGGGAGTAGCCAGTTTTTCCACGTAGCGTGCTTCCCGGGACACCCAGGTGACGGGGGCCTCGTCGCCGGCCTCCTCCACCAGGAGCCGGCCCTCGCGGGAGATGGGCTGAAGGGGGTCGTCGTTCACCTCCGAGCCCTCCAGCACCGGGATCTCCGGGTCCAGAAACCCGATGAGCTGCCGCAGAATCCGGCTCTTGGCCTGTCCCCGCAGTCCCAGCAGAACGAAGTCCTGGCGGGCCAGAATGGCGTTCACCAGCCGCGGGGTCACCGTCTCATCGTAACCCAGGATCCCCGGAAAGAGCTCTTCGTCGGCCTCCAGCTTGCGAATGAGATTGCTCCGCAGCTCGTCCTTCACTGATCGGGATTGGTAGCCCGACTCCCTCAGAGCGCCGAGTGTACTGGGACGCTGAGCCGCCATGCGTTCGCCTCCGGAAGTGCGTATCGTACGGAAATTGGACCCGGGAGGTGCGGGGTGACGCACCTCACAGGATTCGCTAACGTTCAACGGCGTTCGCCGCCGGGCCTCCGCCTTTGAAGCGGCCGGCGGTGGTGCCTTCTCATGCAAACCCCCGACCCCCTCTCGATTTCCCTGACCCACCCCCGATGGAGAGCCACGGAATGGCCGACTCGACCCCCCTCGACGGTGTGATTCACCCTGATCGGGCGCAGCCCCCACTTCCAACCGAACGCTTCATCGTAGAGGAGGCTCCCGACGAGGAGGCGGTGCCCATGGACGTGCTCTTCGTGGGCGGCGGACCCGCCGGCCTGGCCGGAGCCATCGAGCTGGCCCGACTCGTCCGTGCCGAGAGCGAGGACGGGGGGGAGCTGGGCGATCTCGAGATCGGGGTGCTGGAGAAGTCCGCGGAGCTGGGGGAGCACTGCCTCTCCGGCGCGGTGTTGAATCCCGAGCCCTTCCGGGAGCTCTTTCCGGACCTGCAGGACGAGGACTTCCCCTTCCAGGGTCCGGTGGAGAAGGAAGCGGTCTACCTCATGCGTGAATCCTCGGCGCTCCGCCTTCCCACCCCGCCCACCATGAAGAACCACGGCAACCGGGTGGCTTCCATCTGCGAGGTGGTGCGGTGGATGGGCGAACAGGCCGAGGAGCTGGGGGTGAACGTCTTTCCGGGCTTTCCGGTGGACTCGCTCCTGGTGGAGGAGAAGCGGGTGGTGGGCGTGCGAACCACCCCCGCCGGACTGGACCGGGAGGGCAATCCCGGCGGCGGATACACGCCCCCCATGGACCTGACGGCCCAGGTCACGGTGCTGGCCGAGGGAACCCGCGGGCCCCTGACGCAGAGCTGGCTGGGCTGGCAGGGGGTCGAGGCGGAGAACCCGCAAATCTACGCACTGGGGGTGAAGGAGCTCTGGGAGGTGAAGAGTCCCCTGGACCGGGTCATCCATACCCTGGGGTGGCCCCTGCCCCGGGACGCCTTCGGGGGCAGTTGGGTCTACCCCATGGGCCAGAACCTGGTCTCTTTGGGATTGGTGGTGGGGCTTGACTACCACGACGCCCGGCTCGATGTCCACGGGCTCCTGCAGCAGTTCAAGGTCCATCCTCTGATCCGGGAGATCCTGGAGGGAGGCGAGCTGGTGGAGTGGGGAGCCAAGACCATCCCGGAGGGCGGCTACTACTCGGTGGCCGAGCGTCGCCACGGCGACGGCGTCTGCATCGTGGGCGACGCGGCGGGATACGTGGACGTGCCCTCCCTCAAGGGTATCCACTACGCGGTGAAGTCGGGGATCCTGGCGGCTCGGACCATCTTCCAGGCGCTCAAGGAGGGCGACACCTCCGAGGCCGGGCTGGCCGGCTACACCCGGGCGGTGAACGAGTCCTACATCATGAAGGACCTGTACCAGACCCGGAACATGCGCCTGGCCTTCAAGTCCGGCTTCTACAGGGGCGGGATGAAGGCGGGCCTCATGACCCTCACCGGGGGGCGTCTGCCGGGAGGCAAGATCGAAGTGGAAGAGGACGCGGCCGAGCCTCGCACCCTGGAGGCCCCGGCTCCGGCCTTCGCCGCCGACGGCGAGCTCACCTTCTCAAAGGTCGATGCCGTCTTCAAGTCCGGAAACAAGACCCGGGACGACATCCCCTCGCACCTGGTGGTGGGGGAGGACGTCTCGCCGGAAATGGCGGAGTTCTACGCCCACGTGTGTCCCGCCGCGGTCTACGAGCGGGACGGCAACGAACTGGTGGTCAACGCCCCCAACTGCGTAGATTGCAAGGCCACCGACATCCTGGGGCCCCGGTGGACGCCCCGGGAGGGCGGCAGCGGGCCCGCATACCGGCGCATGTAGCCATGCGCCCCCTGCAGGCGTCCCCGATTCAACTCACAGCCGGAGCTGAAGCATGACCCTCGTGGAATTCGTGGTTCTCCTGGTCATCGCCGGGGTGTGCGGGTCCATTGCCCAGGCCCTGGTGGGCTTCACCCGGGGCGGTTGCCTGGTCTCGGTGGCCCTGGGGTTCATCGGTGCCCTGGTGGGGCCCTGGATCGCAACCGGCCTGGGGCTTCCCGAGCTCTTCTCCGTGCGGATCGGCGAACAGGACTTCCCCATCGTGTGGTCCATCATCGGCGCCACCATCGTGGTTCTGATCATCGGCCTGCTCACCCCGAAGCGGGGTCATTGAGGGGGCTGCCCTGCTACTTCTCCAGCGCCGGAGCGTGGAGCCGGCGCTTCAGCGCCAGCGCCGCCCGCAGGGCTTCGAAATAGAACCAGGCGAAGATGAGCCCCACCATCTCCAGGGTGAGGCCTCTGCCCTGCACCAGGGGGACCACGAACGAGGCCAGCGCTCCCGCCATGAGCACGAAGGCTGCCGCGGCCGAGCCCATTCGGGCCAGGCCGCCCAGCACCAGGAGCGCCACCGTGAGCCCCATGACCACGCCCCACCCACGGGGCACCACCGGTGCGCCGATGCCCGCCAGGAGCGCCGGCAGAAGGTAGATGGCCGCGTGGGCCGCCGACGCCAGCAGTCCCCGGTGGAGCTTTCGCCGGGCACGGGCCACCTCCTTGCGCCACTGTGCCGAGCTCTTGGCCGGTCCCGATGCTCGCTTCATACCGTTCCTCCTGTGTGGATCCGGTAGAGTCGCCTCTCGCCACTGCGCCAACCTACCGCCTCCACCGTCTGCTCCGCACCCCCTGGCCCGGATCCGTCGGAGCGTCCTATGTTGCGAGGCGCGGAACGCCGGAGCTGGTGTCCGGAGCAAGCCCGCGCCCTCACCGACACAGAACCCGACGACCCCGGAGTCCATTCATGACCAGCCGCTCAGCCATGCGGACCTGCCTTCTCCTGCTCTCCGCTCTTCTCCTGCCGGTGGCCCTGGGGGCCCAGACGGTATCAGCTCCCGACCGGGGGCCCGACGAGGGGGAGGGTCCCTTCGAACGCCTCATCATCCGGGGCGCCACCGTCATCGACGGCACCGGCGGACCCCCGGCCGGCCCCACCGACATCGTCATTGAGGGGAACCGGATCGTGCAGGTGTCCACGGTGGGATACCCGGGGGTGCCCATCGACGAGGACAATCGCCCCGGCGACGCCGACCGGGAGATCGACGCCCACGGCATGTACGTGCTTCCGGGCTTCATCGACAACCACGCCCACGCCGGGGGAGCTCCCAAGAATCCGGAGCTCTCGTATGCCTACAAGCTGTGGCTGGCCCACGGCGTGACCACCGTCCGAGGCGTGGGGCTCACCGGGTTCGACCGGGCCCTGGAGGAGCAGGCTCGCAGCGAAGCCAACGAGATCGTGGCACCCCGGATCGTGAACTACCAGCGGCCCAGCAGCGGGTGGGACCGGGGCCGCATCGATTCGCCTGAGATGGGCCGGGAGTGGGTCCGTTGGGCCCACGAGAACGGGGTCGAGGGAATCAAGTTCCACACCCACGGAATGGAGCCTCCTCTCATGGAGGCCATCGTGGACGAGGCCAACAGCCTGGGCATGGGCACCACCGCCCACCTCTCGCAGCCCCGGGTGGCCCACATGAACGCCCTGGACGCCGCCCGCCTGGGCCTCACCGGGATGACCCACTTCTACGGTCTCATGGAGGCGCTCCTGAAGGATCACCAGATCCAGCCCTACCGGTTGGATTACAACTACCAGGACGAGCAGCACCGCTTTGCCGAGGTGGCCCAGCTCTGGCGGCAGAGCCACGAGCCGGGCAGCGAGGCGTGGAACGCCCTGGTAGACGAGTTCGTGGAGCTGGACTTCTTCATCAACCCCACTATGACCATCTACGAGGCCAACCGCGACGTCATGCGGGCCCGGGAGGCGGAGTGGCACGACACGTACACCCTCCCCTCCATGTGGGACTTCTTTCGTCCCGACCGGCGGGCGCACGGGTCGTACTGGTTCTACTGGGGCACCGAGGAGGAGGCCGAGTGGCGCGCCTTCTACCGGAAGTGGATGTCCTTCCTCCACGACTTCCACCGGGCCGGGGGCCGCCTCACCACCGGAGCCGACTCGGGCTTCATCTACAAGCTCTACGGCTTCGGCTACATCGAGGAGCTGGAGCTGCTCAGGGAGGTGGGTCTCCACCCCATGGAGGTGATCCAGTCCGCCACCCTTTACGCCGCCCAGGAGATCTACGAGCCCCGGGGAGAGGAGCCTCCCATGGGAACCATCGAGCCCGGCAAGCTGGCCGACCTGGTCATCGTTCCCGAGAATCCGCTGGAGAACCTGAAGGTGCTCTACGGGACGGGCGCCGTGAAGCTGGATGACGAGACCGGCGAGGCCACCCGCGTGGGCGGCATTCGCTACACCATCAAGGACGGCATCGTCTACGACGCCCGCCAGCTCCTGGAGGACGTGGCCGAGATGGTGCGGCAGCAGAAGATCGAGCGGGAAATGGATCCGGACGCTCCGCTGCCCCGGTACTGATGGGTCGCGAGGTGCGGGGCCGCGCCGCGTGGCTGGGGGTGGCGCTGCTGGGAGTGGTCCTGCTGCTGGCGGCGTGGGCCGCCGCCGGCTGGGCTTCCCCGGTGGGGGCCGAGCCGGCGGCCCACGACTCCGACCCGCCAGTTGACCTGCGGGGGATCCTGGAGGAGGGCTACATCCTCCAGGACCGAAACCGCGACGGCCATCCCGACTTCGTGGCTGTCCGCATCGTGGCGCCGGACGACGCCCGTGGCGCCCAGGTGGCGGCGGCGGCCAACCTGGCGGCCCGCTTCACCTTCGAGAGCTATGCCGTGGGGCTCGACCTCCTGACGGGCGACCACCCCGAGGCGGCGGCCGAGGGCCTTCCCCTGGTGGTGGTGGGCCAGGCCCCGGAGGTCCTGGACATGGCCGGGGTAGATCCCAGGCGCGCCCTGGCTGACCTGGCGCCTGGCGAGGGGGCTCTCCAGTGGCTCTTCCCTTCCGCCCGGCTCCCTGCGGGGGGTGTATGGGTGGCCGGAGGCGACGACACGGGGCTGCTGGCCGCCGCCGACTACCTGGCGGGCCGCTTTCCGGCTCTCTGGCTCCCCGACGGCCCAAGCTACCGTGAGCTGGCCGAGGCGCTGACGGAATACTTCGCCGGGGAGGAAGAGGCGCCGGCCCCGGGCCTCACCCTCCGGAGGGCGGTGGTCTCGGCCGCGCGCCCGGGGCTGGTTCGGCTGGAGGGGGTGCTGGAGGGCGCGGACGCGGAAGAGGTGGAGCGGCTCCGCCGCAGTCTGGCCCGGGACGAGGACGGGGTGGCCGGACTCATTCCGGAAGGCCTGCTGCGCCTTGACCTCCGGTTGGTGGGGCCCGAAGACACCGACGAGGTGCACCGAGTGGCGCCGGAGCGCCGCTGGCGACCGGAGGAGCTGGGGGCGTGGCAGCCCCGGTCGGTTTCGGCCTTCTCGCTCCACCAGATCTTCACCCTGGAGGGCATCTACCGCGACAGCCGACAGGACCTGGTCCCCGACCGCACCGAGGCCCACCTTTCGCTGGCCGGCGGGGAGGGCGCAGGCGGCGCGGTGCGGATGGCGCAGCGGATCGCGCTGGAGACGGCGGGCCTCCGACTTCCCCTGGCGCATGCGGCGGGCCGGGATGATCCGGCTGAGGAGCTGGGCTTTCCCATTCTGTACGGCGTGGACCACTACACCACCCGGCGCCTGCGGGACGAGGGCCGACTGGGCCTTCTTCCCGATCCGGACCGGGAGCGAGGCGGCCAGGGACTTGTGGAGATGGTGGCCCGGGCCGTAGACGACCGTCCGGCACTGGTGGTGTCAGGGAGTGACGAGGCCGGCCTCGAGGCCGCCGCCGATGTGGTGGCTCGCCGGCTCCCGTGGCTCGGGGATCACGATCCGGTCCCGGCGCGGGGAAGCTTCGAGCTGGGGGAAGCGGCCACCGAGGTGCGCCGCTTCTTCCAGGCCCGCAGCAGTGTGGGCCAGGTGGCGCTGGCCGTGTGGAAGGTGGAGCAGTGGCTCCAGCGGTTGGAGGCCGGCGAGCGGCCGGGCGTGCCCCCCTCCGACGCGCCCTGGCCGCCGGAGCCCCCGGAGGCCGGGGCACCCCCGATCTCGGAGCTCCACCTGGAGGTGGGGGTCGACTCCATCCCCCAGGGTCTGGAAACCTACCTCGAGGAGCTCCTGGCCCGCCGCCTGCCGGACGTCTCCTCGACGGTGACGCTGGAGCCCACGGGCTTCGGCGTGGGCGACACCATCCTGGACCGCTCCATGGAGTTCGAATGGGAGGTGGACGTGGCTCGGGAGCTGCTGAGCCGGCAGGGCTACCCGGCGCTGGAGGGGGCGTCCCAGGGGCGCATCGAGCTCAGGGTGAGCGAGCCGCCGGAGGTGCGTGGGGAGCTGCAGGAGGAGATCCGGGACGAGCTGCGGGCCAGGGGGATGAACCCGGAGCAGCTTGAGGTGGTGGTCCTGAACGCCTACAAGCAGGGATTCAGCTGGATCGAAGATCACCTGCTTCCGCGGCTCAGGGCCGAGCTGGAGGGACGCGAGCCGGGGGAGATCCGGATCCGGTATCACCACCTGGAGGAATCGGATGAGCTCCCCTGGCAGGTCATCGGCTCGGACACCCGCTGGCTCCAGGAGCTTTTCCCCATAGATGCGGTCCTGGCCCGGGAGCTCGGCATTGCCGACTCCCTGGTGGTCTTCGAGGCCACCCGGGACCCGGAGCCCACCTACCACCTCCGGGCCACCGATGCCGCAGGCGGCGTGATCCTGGAGGAGAGCTTCTCTCCGTCATACGTGGTGGAGCCCTACTTTCACCTCTACCCCGACTACGAGAGGGTGCGGATCAGCACCGGGCGGCTGGTGGTGGAGGCCGATGGCCGGCGTCAGGTGGAGCGCCGGGTGCCCACCGACCTGGAGCGATTCTGGACGGCGTGGCAGACCGAGGTGCTCCCGCGGGTGCGGGACTACATCATGGAGTTGCACCAGGGGGAGGTCTCGCCGGGGAACGCGCCCTTCTTCGACGAGCTGCGGATCGACGTGCGGCTCAGCGAGCCAAACCACCGGGTCGGGATCGACGAGGAGGTGATCTCGTCGCTGGAGTCGGTGCACAACGACCTCTACTTCCACACCCTGGCCTTCCTGGGCCACCTGGGGCAGCACTACGGGGTGGGGGCCCTGAACTACGCCGGACGGATCCTGCCCCACATCGACCCGGAGGGGGCTGGGGAAGCCGGGAGCGCCCGAGTCCGACTCACCGGGCGGTCCCGGGCGGCTCCGGAGCTGGTGCTGCGGACCCGAACCGGCGAGGGGGGGGAGACGGGGCCTGTCCAGGGGCGCTGGCAATATCCCCTCTCGCCCCTTCCCACCCCGGAGCCGTCCCTGCGAGGGATGCGAGTGCGAGCCGGCCAGGAGGGGACCGAGGGCCTCCTCTTCCAGGTGGCGGCCCGGGATTCGGTGGACCGCTTCCAGGAGTACCGGGGACGGGCGTCGGAGTCGGCCATCGACCGGAACCTCCTTCCGGTTCCCCTTCTCGAGGGCATGGTGGAGGCCACGCGCCAGCTGCACGGCGCGGGTGTGCTGGGTCGGGCCCTGGCCTTCCAGGACGTGGGCGAGCTGGTCTTCCACTTCGTCCTGGAAGACGACGAGGAGGAGGAGGTGCAGGCCCGCACCGTCCTCCCGGTGTCCGACGCACCCTTCCCCACCCGGAACCCGGTCCTGTTTGCAGAGGGGTGGGAGTGGGACGGCGAGCCCATGGTGCAGTGGGAGACCCCCATTCCGCCTGCCGAGAGCGACTCGGTGATGGCCCGACTGGCCACCTTTCCGGAGGCCCGCGTCTACCTGGCCGGTCGCTCGCTGCTGGGCCGGGAGATCTACGCCGCCGACTTCCTCCCGGCCGTGGAGGGGCCCCTCCTCTCGCAGGCCCGGCTGAACGCGCTACGGCCCACCGTCTTCCTCTCGGGGCGCCAGCACGCCAACGAGGTCTCCAGCACGAGCCACCTGCTCCGGCTGGGAGAGCTGCTGGCCACCGATCCGGAGTACCGGGAGCTGCTCGGGAAGGTGAACGTGGTCCTCCACCCGGTGGCCAACCCCGATGGTGCCCAGCTGGCCTGGGAAATGCAGAAGACGAATCCTGATTTTACTCTACACGCCGGGTACCTGGGAGCCCTGGGCGTGGATATGACCGCCGGCTCCGGGAGCGACGACCCCGTCTACCCCGAGGCCAACGTCCGTCCCTGGATCATGGAGACGTGGCTGCCGGACATCTACCTGAACCTCCACGGCTACCCGTCCCACGAGTGGGTCCAGCACTTCTCCGGGTACGCCGCCTGGGTGCGGGGACGGACGGTCACATCCCGGACGTGGTGGGCCCCCCGGGGGTGGTTCATTCCGGGGTTCACCTGGGTCGACGACCCCGATCATCCCGAGATCACCGAGGCCCAGTTCGCCATTCTGGACACCATGGCCGCCGCCATTAGCGGCGAGCCCGAGGTGCAGGCCATGAGCGAGCGTCAGTACGCCCGCTACGCCAAGTACGGACGGCAGGACGTGGAGAACTTCCGCGAGCACTTCCACGAGGGAATGCTCACCTACCTGTCGCTTCGCGGGCGCCGCGCCACCGGATCGGGCCCCTCGAATCCCCGGATCAACACCTTTTCGGCCACCACCGAAGCGCCGGACGAGACGGCCCGGGGCGACTGGCTGGAGCTGGTGGCCACCGCGGGCCTGGCCCACACCAGCGCCATGATCCGCTATCTGGCCACGGGGGAGTTCGACACCGAGCGGCCGGTGGAAGCCTTCCAGGGTGCGGTGGAGCGGAAGGTGTACCGCGTTCGCCCGGTGCTCCCGCCGCAGGAGCCGGACGCGGAGCCGGAGGGAGGCCGCTGACCTACCGGGCCAGCGATTGACCTACCGGGCCAGCGAAGAAGAGGGGGCGCCCCCGGCCAGGGAGCTCCGGGCCACTGCCGCCTGGTACGAGAGCCCGGGGCACGCCGCGAACTCGCCGCACCCGTAGAGTGCGGTATAGATCCGGGTGTACTGTTGCACCACCTTCACGTAGTGCCGGGTCTCCTGAAACGGAATGTGCTCCAGGAAGACCTGGGTGTCCCGGTACTCGGGTCGGGTGCGCCACTGGTTGATCCGCGTCGGACCTGCGTTGTAGGCCGAAAGGGCGTCTTCGGCCCGACCTCCGTAACGCTGGACCATGGAGGCCAGGAAGGCGGTTCCCAGTCGGACGTTGGTGGCCGGGTCGGCCAGGGCGGCAGGCGAGTAGCGGATCCCTTCGGACCGGGCCACCTCCCGAGCGGTCCCAGGCATGAGCTGCATGAGTCCCACGGCGCCCGCGGCGCTGCGGATGCTGGGGTGGAACATGGACTCCTGCCGGATGAGACCCGCCACGAAGAAGGGGTCCAGCCCCCGGGCTCGGGCCTCCCGTACAATGTGCTCCCGGTAGGGGAAGGGATGCACGATCCGCAGGAGGCGCAGGTTCCACTCCCCTTCCGTCCGGTGAATGGTTCGGCCCAGGACGATGCCCTGGATGGGCATGTCTCCCTCGATGAGGGCCTCGGCAAAATCGTACGCCGCGTCACCCCTGGCCAGGAAGTGCGCTTCCAGTCGGGCCAATTCGTGAGCGAAGGAGCCCACGGTGGGGACCCGTTGGTGGACTCGGAGGCGGATGAGGGCATTCTGGATCTCGCGGCCCATGCCCGGTACCGGGGAAGGACCGGCGGGGAGGTCCGCCGGCAGGACCGGTGCCTCCAGGCGCTCGCCGGCGAAGGTGCCGTAGAAGGAGAGGGGGTTCTCCCGGTGGGTTTCGTGGAGGAGCTGGCGGCTCCGCTCCCGGTCTCCCCCGCGCTCGTGGGCCAGTGCGGCCCAGTAGGCGGCCTGCTGCCGGCTGGCGCCCCGGCGACCGGCCTCCAGGTACCGCTCGAAGACCGAGGCCGCCCGGGCGTAGTCCCCGTCCAGGTACTTCTCCGTGCCGAAGCGAACCGCGGCCAGCTCCCCCGACGCGGTGCTCACTCCCGCCCGGAAGAGCCCGTCCATGACCCGCTCCCGCACGTCCTCACTCCGGCCCCTCGATCCGGCTTCCTGCAGGACCCTGAGAAGTCCGGCCTCGGCCAACGACGACTCCGGAGCCTCGTCCGCGATGCGAAGGAAGATCCGGGTGGCCTCGTCGGTCCGACCCCGGTCCAGCGCGGCCCGACCGATCCAGTAGAGGGCCCGGGCCGCCACCTCCGCCGGTAGCTCGGCCTCGGCCAGCGGGGCGAGGGTCTGCTCGGCCTCCCGGGCTCGGTTCAGCTCCAGGAGAGTGCGGCCCAGCCCGATGCGGATCTCCCAGTGTTCCTCCTCTTGCAGCTCCGTGGCCTCCAGCAGGAGGACGGAGGCCAGGTGCCGGTGGGCCCGAGACCAGTCTCCGGCGGCCAGGAGCGCTAGACCCACGTCCCGTCGATGCGCCAGATCGGCAGGGACGGTAAGGTCGTCCAGGATGCGGGCGGCGCGGCGGGCCGAGGCGGTTTCCGGACCGGCGCCGCCGATGGCCTCCTCCAGGTGCCTGATGGCGCCGGCGGTGTCGGCGTCGGCCAGGGCCAGTCGGCCGGCCCGCAGCCATCCGGCTCCCCCGTCGTCAGGGGTGGCGCGGTCGCGGGCAGCGGCCTCGGCTGCCGCCCGGGCGCCTGTGGTGTCACCGGCCTCCTCGTGGGCCTCCACGAGGAACTCCCATCCCCACCGGGACCGGAAATTGGTCCCGGGGTCCAGCTCTTCCAGCGCGGCCCGCACCCCGGCCGTGTCGCCGGCAGGGGCCAGGAGCTCGGCCCGGATCAGCGGACGCCAGTCGGCGGTGGTGGGGAGTCGAGCCAGGGCGTCGTCCACCATCCGGGCGCCCCGGACCTCGTCGCCGTCGCGCCAGAGCTCCAGTCCCTCCTCCAGCTCCTCCAGCGCTTCCTCCACCCGGGCCGAGTCCGGGACCTCGAGCGAGAGGAGCTGGGGAAGGGGATCCGAAGGGTGAGCGGCGTCGCCTGCCGCCGTCGCCAGGGTATCAGGAGCCCGTGCGCCGGCTTCGCTGCAGGCCGTGAGGAGGGTCGCCACGACGACGACCATGACCGCCGCCAGAGCGCGGGCGGAGGTGGGCTTGCCGCGAAGAGAGCGCCGCTGCCCGAAAGGGGACCTTTCGAAGGAGGTCATGGCGTCGGTCCCTCGGAGATGGGTTGATCCCCGTGGTCCGGGAGAACGATGCCCACACCTTCGGGAGTAGGCACCAGTCGCGGAAGGAGCCGCGGAATTGCACGGGTGCGGTAGCTGTCCAGGAGCTGTGCCGGTGAGTCGAATCGGGCCAGCTCCTCCAGGGTGTGGATGGTGGGGAAGATCATGGGGAGCTGACCATGGCGGTGCCGCTCCAGCGCCTGGTCCGGTGAGAGCCAGAGGGCGTCGCTCACCTCGCTCTCCTGAGGCGAGACCGGAAGCCCCGGAGCCACGTGCAGGGCAAAGAAGCGGGTGTCGTAGCGTCGGGGCTCGGCTTCCGGCGTGACCCAGTGGGCAATGTAGGCTGCCGAAGCTCCGTCCATCGGAGCGTCCAGCGCCTCCAGCACCTGGTGGAAGGAGATCCGGTTCTCCAGGAGCTCGCGCCTGAGCTCCCGGGTGAGCGTGGCCCTGAGGGTCTCGGCCGAGAGCCCCGGAAGGATCCCCGTCTCCTCGAAGGTCTCCCGGAAGGCCGCCACCAGGAAGGCGAAGGCGGGGGGGGTGGTGTCGTCGGGGTCGGCCTGGTCGAGCCCCATCCTGGCGCCCAGCTTGTCCGGGTCCAGACCGGTGAGGTGCCGGCGCACCTCCGGGCTCCCGTCGGCCGGATCCACTCTTCCTCCGGGAAAGACATAGGCGCCGGGGACGAAGCCGGCGGATCGGGTCCGGCGGAGCAGGAGGACCTCCATGCCTTCCTTGCCGCCTTCTTCGCGAAGAAGCACGACGGTGGCCGCGGGCCGGGGTGTGGCCGGTTCGCCGGTGCCCCCCTCCAGGCGCTGAGTGAAGCCCGGAGGGAGTCGGTGGGCCGGAATCACGTGGGCGGGTTCGGGAGAAGCCATGGATTCACCCCTTCTCGGCCAGGGTCATGCGGTCCAGCCACCGGGTGAGGTCGGTGGCCGAGACGATCCCGATGAGCTCCCAGTCCCGGGCCACCAGGACCCGACTGGCCTCCTGGCGGCGCATTCGGTCCAGTACGTCGAGCATGCTGGTTTCGGGCTCCACGACCACCACGTCCTCCAAGGGCGTCATGAGATCGGCCACCTGCTTTCCCGCCCATTCGTCCCGGGGCACGGACTTGACCTGACTCAGGGTCACCAGGCCCACCGGAATCCCGTCCTCTGTCACCGGAAACGAGTTGTATGGTCGCTGCAGGAAGTATTCGGACACCAGCTCCGACACCGGCAGATCCGGCGATACGGTCTCCGGCCCGGCGGTCATGGCCTGGCGGGCCGTCAGGGGAGCCAGCATCTCCTGGAGGAGGACGTGCTGGTACGAAGAGCGGGCGGCATGGCCCAGAAACCAGCCGATGAAGATGAGCCAGAGGCCGCCGATGAGCGCTCCCCCCACCAGGAGCGAGAAGAGGCCCAGCCCGATGAGTCCCCAGCCCAGGGCCCGACCGGCGCCGGCGGCGATCTCGGTGGCCCGGCGCATGGATCCGGTGACCTTCCAGAGGATGGCCCTCAGGAGGCGGCCTCCGTCCAGGGGGAAGCCGGGAAAGAGGTTGAAGATGGCCAGAATCAGGTTCAGGAAGCCCAGGTATTCGGCCACCACCGTGACGGCCAGCGGTGCGCCGGTGAGGTTCCCCACCGCCGCCAACCCGTAGAAGAGAGCGGCCAGGGCGAAGGAGGCCACGGGCCCCATCCCGGCAATGACGAACTCGTCGCCGGGCGAGGTGGTGTCCCGTTCCATGCGGGCCATGCCCCCGAAGATGAAGAGGGTGATTCCTTCCACCCCGATCCCCTTCCGGATGGCGGTGAAGGCGTGGGCCAGCTCGTGGATCAGGAGCGAGATGAAGAAGAGGGCCGCCCCTATGAAGCCCATGGCGAGGTAGCCCAGGCGATCCACGTCGGGGACGTGAGCCGGGAAGACCACCCCGGCAAAGGTGCCCAGGATCAAGAAGAAGATGATGAACCACGAGTAGTCCAGCGAGATCTCGACTCCGCCGATGGACCCGACCCGGATCCCGGCAAAAACGCCGGTGGAGGTGTGGCGGGAGCGGGCCCGGGAAGATCGTGGGGGAGCGGAGGAGGCTTCAGGCATGGACTCTACTCAGCCGGTGAAGGATTCGGGCGATGGCGGGTAGTACCCGGGTACGTCGGATCGGGTCGGGTTGCGTTCGGATCGGGGCGGGTTGTCGGGAACCCGGTTCGGGGTCGGAGTCATTTTGACAGGACACCGGCCGGAGCGGCACGTTCCGGCGGCCTGGAGTCTGGCAGGCTTCGTGCATGACAATGGAATCCGGCCCGACGGTTCGGGCAACTGATCACAGAAGGCCGCGGCGGCGCACTCCAGGTGCCGAGGCGGCCGGACACCACGTAGCGAGGCGACATGGCCGAGCGATTCACCCTTCCAGTGCTACCCCTTCGGGACACGGTAGTCTACCCCGGAGTGGCCGTTCCCATCTCCGCCGGGAGGCCCGGCACCGTGGAGGCGGTGCAGGCCGCCCTGGACGGCGACCGACGCCTCTTCGCCGTGGCCCAGAAGGAGAACGTGGACGACGCCACGCCGGACGTTCTCTACACCGTGGGGACGGTGGTCCGGATCATCCAGACCCATCGGGTCCGGGGCGGGGTCCAGCTCCTGGTGCAGGGCGACGACCGAGCCGAGGCCGTCCACTACGAGGCCGCCGGCGAGGGAATGCTGGAGGCCACCGCCATTCCCCTGCAGCGCTTTCCACCCCGCAACCCGGAAGACCCCGGATTCCAGGCGCTGGACAAGGAGCTTCGGGACCGGGCCGCCGAACTGGGCACCCGCCGCGGCGTTCCCGCCGAAGCCATGAACCAGCTCCTTCAGGGGGTTGAGGAGCCGGGGTCCTTTGCCGACCTGGTGGCCTTCTACCTGGATCTTCCGACGGCGGACAAGCAGAAGCTCCTGGAGGTCCTGGACGACGAGGAGCGGATGCGGCGGGCGCTGGTGGCGGTGGAGCGGGAGCTGGCTCGCCTCGACGCCCAGGAGGACATCCAAGCCAAGGTCCAGGAGGAGCTGGGCGAACGTCAGCGAGAGATGCTCCTGAGGGAGCAGATGAAGCAGATCCAGCGGGAGCTGGGTGACGAAGACGAGAAGAAGGAGATCGAGGACCTCCGGCGCCGGATCGAGGCGCTGGAGCTGGAGGAGGACGCCCGCACGGAGGTGGACCGGGAGCTGAAGCGGCTTGAGCGCACCAGCCCCCAGTCCGCCGAGTACCAGGTCATCCGAACCTTCCTGGAGTGGATCACCGAGCTGCCGTGGAACGAGCGGACCGAAGACAAGATCGACCTTACGGTGGCCGAGAAGATCCTGCACGAGGACCACTACGGCCTGGAGGACGTCAAGGACCGGATCCTGGAGTTCCTGGCGGTTCGCAAGCTCCAGGCCGAGCGGAGCCCGCCTCCGAAGAAGAAGACCGCGCCGACGAAGGAGTCCCCGGCCGTTCCGGTGGGCGGCGACCTGGACGAGGACGGGGGTGAGATCACCGCTGCGAGCGCTGGTGGTGAGGCTTCGCAGGAGGCCGGACCGGTCGGGAACGGCCGCAGCGCACTGGCAGTGGCCGCCGCAGACGACGGGCCGGACCCAGGCGGAGATTCGGAACCGGACGCAGATCCGGAGCGGGATGGGGATCCGGAGCCGGAGGTGGATCCCCAAGGGGAAGAGGTGGTGGGGCGGGGTCCCATCCTCCTCTTCACCGGCCCCCCGGGAGTCGGAAAGACCTCAATCGCCCAGTCCATTGCCCGCTCCCTGGGGCGAAAGTACGTCCGCATCTCCCTGGGCGGCGCCCGGGACGAGGCGGACATCCGCGGGCACCGGCGCACGTACGTGGGCGCCATGCCCGGGCGGATCATCCAGGGAATGCGACAGGTCAAGTCCAAGAACCCCGTCTTTCTGCTGGACGAGGTGGACAAGCTGGGGGCCTCCTTCCAGGGCGATCCCTCGGCGGCGCTGCTGGAGGTGCTGGACCCGGCCCAGAACTTTGAGTTCACCGACCACTACCTGGGCATCCCCTTCGATCTTTCGGAGGTCCTCTTCATTGCCACGGCCAATTACGTGGACCGGATCCCGGCCCCTCTCCTGGACCGCATGGAGCGGGTGGACTTCTCCGGCTACACCGAGCAGGAGAAGCTGGAGATCGCCCGCCGCTACCTTCTCCCCCGCCAGAAGAAGGAGGCGGGGCTCAAAGAAGACGAACTGGTCATGGAGGACGACGCGATCCGGGCCGTGATCAGCCAGTATACCCGGGAGGCCGGGGTCCGTCAGCTGGAGCGCGCCCTGGGCAAGGTGGCCCGGAAGGTGGCGCGCAAAATCGCCGCCGACGAGGTGGAGGAGCTCACCGCGACAGCCGACGAGATCCGGGAGCTGCTGGGTCGGCCCCGGGTGCACCCCGAAAAGATGCGCACCGAGGATGCGGTGGGGGTCTCCACCGGCATGTTCTACACGCCCATGGGCGGCGACATCATGTTTGTGGAGGCCAGCGTGATGCCCGGTGAGGGAAGCCTGGTGCTCACGGGGCAGCTGGGCGACGTGATGAAGGAATCCGGACGTGCCGCCTGGACCTACGCCAAGTCCAGGCGCAAGGAGTTCGGGATTCCCCAGGAGCTCATGAAGGGCACCGAGGTCCACATCCACGTTCCGGCCGGCGCCATTCCCAAGGACGGCCCCTCGGCGGGAATCACCATGGCCACCTCACTGGTTTCGGCCCTCTCCGGAAGGAAGGTGCGCCGGGACGTGGCCATGACCGGTGAGCTGACCCTCACCGGCCGGGTCCTTCCCATCGGTGGGATCAAGGAGAAGGTTCTGGGCGCCGTTCGGGCGGGGATCAGCGAGATCATCCTGCCGGCGGAGAACGAGGCCGACCTGGAGGACATCCCGGAGGCGGTGCGGGAAACCCTCACCATTCACGTGGTGGAGACCCTGGACGAGGTCCTGGAGCACGCCCTGGTGCCCGGAGAGGCCGACCCCCCGGAAATGCGAAGCGCCACCGAGGTGGGAGCCGCCGAGGTGGCGGTGGACTGATTCGGCCTCGCTCCGACGGTGGCGCCCTCCCGTCGTGCCGGGGCGTGAGCTACATGGCAGGTGGGTCGAAGGCTCCCTCCGGCACCTCGGTCTCGACCCTCAGGTGGGGAAAGAAGATGCGAGGCTCGCCGCCCACCATCCGGTTCTCCGAAAGCTGGATGGGACCGACCTGGCGCCAGTCCGTCCAGTCGGCCGGCGACGGATCGGCGTCGGGATTCGACAAGAAGTGCCAGCGCTCCATGCGCCCGGTCTCGGGGTTGATGAAGGCCCGGTACATGTTCTGGGGGGTGAGCCCGGTGCCCTGGTCGAAGGTGAGCTCCACCACCTCCCACTCCATCCCGTCGTCGTCGGTTTCGTGCCCGGCGTAGCGGGCCTCCACACCGGGATCGGTCCACTTGTAGGGCATGAGGAGCCAGTAGCCGTCGTTCACGTGTGCCCGGTGGGCCGAGCTCAGGCGCTCGGCAGCCTCCTGACCCGAGAGCTCTTCGCCTGCGAGCCAGACGCTTCCCGACTCCGGGTCATCGGTGGGAAAGATGGCCACCATCTCCCCGTCGTCGGTGGGCGCCCGAACCCGGGCCAGGTCCTCCCAGCGGTCCCACGCGTGTTCCCGGACCAGGGGCTCGTCTTCTCGGCTGACGGCCCAGTGGAACTCCAGGTACCGGGCCCTCTCCCAGCCGTCGTCGGGGGCGATGGTCTCCATCATGCGGGTCCAGATCCTGGCCACCTCCGGGTCGTCGAAGGTCTGGGCCCGTTCCTCCAGCGTGGGGGTTGCATCGGGCTCCGGGGCCGGATCGCCGCACGCGGTGAGGACCAACGCGGAGGCCAGGACGGAAACCAACAGGGCGATTCGTGTACGCATATCCATCTCCTTCGTTGGCGAGGTGGGATTCCCACAGTCGGAACCGATCGTCGACCGAGGACCCTCTTGAATTGAAGGCCGATGGTGAATGTAGGTCACTGGCGGCCATTCGGAAAACCGAAGATCACGACGTGAGCGCGCCCGCCCCTTCCGCCCGATCCGAATTCACCCGCGAGGTGGACCAGGCCGACGACCAGGTGAACCTGGCTCGGGCTGCCCTCCTGGTGGCCCGGGAGGAGTACGGCCAGCTCCCGGTGGAGCCGTACCTGGGACGCCTGGACCAGTTGGCAGAAGAGGTGAAGGATCGCCTGGACGACGAGACCGCCCCCCTGGTCATCCTCCGGGAGGTGGTGCGCACGCTCTACGAGCGAAACGGCTTCCAGGGAAACCGGGAAGCGTACTACGACCCCCGCAATTCCTTCCTTTCCGACGTGCTGGATCGAAGGAAGGGGATCCCCCTCACCCTGGGAATCGTGCTCCTGGAGGTGGGGTGGCGCCTCGGCCTTCCCCTGGAGGGAGTCAACTTTCCGGGTCACTTTCTGGTGCGTTTCCGGGGCGAGAGCCTCTCCCTCCTGGTAGATCCCTTCGACGAAGGACGCATCCGCTTTGAGGACCAGGCTCAGGAACTCCTGGACCGGGTCTACGGCGGAATGATCCGGGTGCAGCCTGCCTTCCTCAAGGAGGCCGGGCGGCGTGACATGCTGGTGCGGCTTCTCACCAACCTGAAGGGCGTGTACCTGAACGTCGGCGATCACCGGCGAGCCCTGGCGGCGGTGGAGCGGATTCTGGTCATCCATCCCACGGCACCAGCCGAGATCCGGGACCGGGGGACGCTCCTGGCCCGGATGGGACGGACACAGGAGGCGCTGGAGCAACTGGAGTGGTATCTGGATTACGCCCCTGAGGCCGCCGACGCCGGGCGGATCCGCGAGCTGGTGGAGGAGCTGAAGGGAAGCGGACGGCGCGGGGGTTGAGGCCCCAGGCAGCGTGACACGCACCGACACGAGACGAGGAGGAGCATGACCGAAGTGAAGTCCCGCGCAGGATGGGAACAGCTCATGGAGCTTCACCAGGACGAGGGCGCCCTCATGGGGGAGCTCGGCGGCATCCCCGTGCCAAGGCACTACGGCGATCCCACCGCCGAGTACGCCGCCGCCACCGGCGAGGGCGCGGTGTTGGATCGCTCCCACCGAGCCCTTCTCCCCGTAGAGGGCAGGGCCCCGGCGCAGATGCTCACCGGTATCGTGTCGGGACGCATGCCCCCGGACCCCACCGAGGTGGAGCCCGGTGTGTGGAGGGGTCAGGCCCACTACTCCACCGTCCTCACACCCAAGGGGAAGGTGGTCACCGATCTCCGGCTCTTCCGGCTTGAGGGCGGAGACGAGGGTGGCCACCTCATGGATGTGCCTCGCTCGGGGCTGGACGGACTGCAGGAGCACCTGAAGCGGTACCTGCCGCCCAGGATGGCGAAGGTGGTGGAGCCCACCGATCCGCTGGGGCTCATCACCGTGACGGGGAGCCGGGCCGCTTCCCTCCTCTCGAGGGAGGCCCTGGGGCTGCGGGTGGACGTCCCGGAGCTGGAGGCCATGGCCGAGGGAGAGGAGCGCGTGGTAGCCGACGGCTCCGTCACCGGCATCCGGGTGGTGCGCAATGGTGACGTAGCCCCTGCGGCCTTCGACGTCCTGGCGGCGGCGGGCACCCTTCGCTCTCTCTGGCTCCGGTTGCGGGAGCTGGGTCTGGCGGCTGCCGGATCGGGCGTGTGGCATACCCTCCAGATGGAGCACGGCCGGCCGGCCTACGGCCAGGAGCTGGACCGGGATACCCTCTTGCCGGAGGCCGGGATCGTGGCCCGGGCCGTGGATCACCAGAAGGGCTGCTACACCGGGCAGGAGGTCATCGTCCGGATTCGGGACCGGGGAAGGGTGAACCGTCACCTCCGGGGCTTGTTCCTGGGGGATCATCCCACTCCATCTCCCGGCACGCCCCTCTTCATCGAAGGAAGAGATCGTCCGGCCGGAGAGATCCGCAGCACCGCGCAGTCGCCCAGGTTCGGTCAGGGGATCGCGCTGGGGTATCTTCGCCGGGAAGCCGAACCTCCCACCACCGCCCGGCTCGGTGCCGAGGACGGCCCCGAGGTGGACGTGCGCGCCCTGTCGGACGAAGGCTGGGAGCTGGCGGAGGGTGATCCGGGCGTCGAGGGTCACCCGAGCGCGGGGGCCGGCTCCGGCGACTGAGGCGGCTCGCCGCTCTTCCCGACCAGACTGCTACTCGGATGAGGGCGCCTCGACCCTCTCCCGAATGGCCTCCACGATGGCCCCGCCGTGCCACCGGCCGTTTTCGATGAAGATCCGGTTGGCGTCGTGTCCGGCGGCCAGGACTCCGGCAATGAATACTCCCGGGACCGGAGTCTCCATGGTTTCCGGGTCGTGGCTCGGCACGCCGGTGTGCGGATCCACGGGCACGCCCACCTGGTGCAGCAGAATGGGCTCGGCCTTCCAGCCGGTGAGGGCCAGCACCCAGTCGTTGCTCAGCGTGCGGACTTCCCCGGTTTTCACCGACCGGATAACCACGCTGGACGGCTCGATGCGCGCCACCCGGTGGCCCCAGTGGACGGCAATCTCACCGTTCTCGATCCGATTGCGGATGTCCGGCAGGACCCAGGGCTTGACCCCGGGATCGAAGTCCTCCTCGAAGTGGACCAGCGTGACGTCGGCCCCGGTGCGGAAGAGCTCCAGGGCCGCCTCTACCGCCGAGTTTCCTCCTCCCACCACCACGACCTCCTGTCGCCAGTACGGATATGGCTCCCGGTAGTGGTGCCGCACCTTGGCCAGGTCCTCCCCGGGAACCCCCAGGAGGTTGGGCCCGTGAAAGCCACCGGTGGCCATGACGATTCGGCGGGCGACCCATTCCCGGACGCGGCCGGCCATGTCGCGGGTCTCCAGGCGGAATTCACCCTCCCGGCCCGAGATGGCCTGCACGCCTTCGTACTGTCGGACATCCAGGTCAAAGAACTCGGCCACCCGCCGGTAGTAGATGAGCGCTTCCCGACGGGTGGGATTCTTCTCGGCCGTGACAAAGGGAAGTCCTTCCAGCTCCAGCTTCTCGGGGGTGGAGAAGAAGGACATGTAGTAGGGGTAGTCCACCAGCGAACTGCAGAGGGGACCCCTGTCGAAGAGGACGCTCCGCAGCCCGGCCTTTCGGGCCGCCGCGCCGGCGGCGATCCCGCAGGGGCCGGCTCCGATGATGGCGAGGTCAACGGGAGGGGAGTCGGGTTTAGCGTTCATCTATGGCTGTCACACCTGTATTCGGATCGAGTCGGTCCGGGTCCGGACGATCGGTTCGGGTCCGCACGATTGGGTCGGGCCGAACCCCTGAACGAGCCCGACGTTCCTGTGCCGTCGGGCCCGTTCCGCCCTGTCGGGCCCGCCTCACTCCCGCGAGCACCGCTCACTCCCACGAGCACCTCTCACCGCCACGAGCACCGCTCGCTCCCTCGTCCGGTCCCATCTCTCGCAAGGTCGGGTCCGTCTCGCTTCCCTCGGACCCCTCTCGCTCCGTCGGGTGCCTCTTGCTCCGTCGGGTGCCTCCCAGTCCTCGGGTCCCGAGTTCCCATCCCAGAGGCCCGAATTGGCGGCTTTGGGGACTTGACAGGATTTCGGGCCCGCAGTGGGTGAGGGCTGAGATGCCGCCTGAACACCGCACTGGAGGCGCTCCAGGGTGTCCCTGACGGTCTTCGGTCTATGTTCGGGTCTCAGGCGACCTCCGAGAGCGACTTTCTCGCTCCTGCGCCAACCTGAGAGGTCGCCCAACCCCCTGATTATATTATAGATAGCAATTTGTCAAACCGTAGGCAGGGGAGGGGATGATGGGGTACGCGAGAAGAGGGGTGGAGGAGGATGTGGGGCGGGGAATGCTCACCACGGAAGCTGAGTCCGCGTCCGAAGGCTGGGGCCTCGAGGAGGATGACGGCTGGACTCCCCTCGTGGTCCGCGAGCGGACGAACGGGAGCGATGCCGAGAGCGATTCCGGTGAA
>SLNQ01000309.1 GCA_007132965.1 Gemmatimonadota bacterium
ACGGCGAACACCAGGTTTCCGTGATCCAGGAAGGGCTCAGCCGACAAGCCCGTGCCCGACCCCACGTCGGCCACCACCCACTCCGGGGCCAACCCGACCTCCTCCTGCAGAACCGAGACGAGCGCCTGGGGATACTGCGGCCGGTAGCGAAGGTAGTCGCCGACCCGATCCGAGAACCGCTCCGTGGGCTCCGCCACCGAGGTCACCGGCCCCGATCTGCCGCACTGGGGCACGGATCGGCCCCGTGGGAACAGAACACACAGCAGTCCCCTTCCTCGGGCCGGATCTCGCCACCGCAGGCGGGGCAGTCATGGAGCACCACGCAGGCGTCGGCCGGGATTCGCTCCCGGGACTCGGCCCCGCAGTGCGGACACCGAAGCACGGTGGCGCCTGCAAACGTCTCATAGGGTGTCATGTCATCATGTACCACGAGGCCTCCAGAGATTTGACGACTCCAGCGAGGGAACGGACCGGCCCGGCCTCTCCCAACGTACCACAGCCCCCCCTTTCAGATCCGGCGAAGGCTGGGGGTCAGAGGACCCCGACCCACCCCCACCAACACGTCCCGGGGACAGAACGGACGGAGCTTCTGCTGCACCACCAACACTTCCCTATGACAGCAACGATGAGGCTTCTACCGCAAGGCCTGGGTCTCTCCCGCCGAATTACCATTCACCATCCGTCGAAGGCGTGCACCGCCACCGACGGGCCGGCCAGCTCGGGCATCTCCACCACCACCAGGAGCTCGTCGGTCACCTCCATCAGGTGAGCCTCGTCCGGAAGCGTGAGCACGCCTCTGAGGCGCCCCGCCGGATCGAAGGCGTCCCACACCTCCCCCTGCAGGAGCGTGCCGTGACGAAGGGCGAAGACGTGGCCGTCCGGCGTCAGCCGGAGCCATCCCCAGGCCGGAACAAGGTCAGGGGTCGGAAGGTCTCCCCGCCGAGCGCGCAGGATTTCCGCCATCTGGGGCGTCCAGCCGGGTCCGTCAAGCGCCGCCTCCACGCGCCCTGCCGTCACCCTCTCCCGCTCCCGCTCCACCTGGATCCGGCGTACCAGAGCGCCGTCCTCCACCACGTCCAGGAGCGGGGCGCCGCCGGGATCGGTGAAGACGAGGCGTTCGTCCCGCAGCTCGAACCGGCTTCCCTCAGCGAAGGGCACGGCGATCTGGTTCATCTCTGCCATGTACCAGGTCACCCCGGGACGCTGGGCCACCAGTTCCGGCTCCGCGTCCAATGACTCGTAGCGCCCGATCCGGATGGTGTCATGGAGAACCAGACCGTCTCTCACCTCACCGGTGTAGGCCTGTGGGAGCTGCGCCCAGAGGTGGCCCCCTCGGGCCAGGTGGAGCAGCCGTGGGGTGAGGTCCCCGTCCCGTCCCACCCTGCGGACCTCCACCACCTCACCCTCCCCTGAGAGGATGGTGAGTCGACCCGGTCGCTGGTCCCAGATCCAGGCGCGACCCTCCTCGTCGAACCCCAGAGGGGACGGGAGAGCGAATTCGCCCGGTCCGTCGCCCGGTCCCCCGACCGTGAAGAGGTGCTCGCCCGAGGGAAGGGCGAAGACCCGCAGTTCGGCATTCAAGCCGTCGGCCACCCAAAGGCGTCCTTCCGGATCCACACGGACCTGATTCACCCTGCCGAAGAGCTCGGGGCTCCCCTCTTCTTCAGATCCCAGCCGCACGAGGGCTCCCTCCGACAGGTCGATCCGGGGCAACGCCTCCTCCACCGCCACGTTCCGTGCGATCTCGACCCCTGCGCTGTCGGAGACCACGAAGGCCTCCCCCGGATCAACCTCGTCGCCCTCGCACCCCGCAAGGCACGCGGCCGCCACCAGGACGCCAGCCACCACCGCGCCACGGACGGAGCGGGCCCGCCTGGTCCCGTCGGCCTTCATAAACCATCCTCGCTCATCATGGTGTGCCTCCAGCGGCCCGAGCACATGACACTTGGCCACGTCGCCTGGACTTCCCCCCTCCAGTTCGGGCAAAGCAGAGCCCGAGGCACGGAGCCATCCACCCCCCTCCGACAAGAGGCCCTATCCCACCTGCCGCCGCAAGTCCACTCCGCAGCGTCCCCTCCCCAGATGACAGCGGGCCGCGTCCCGCCTACTTTGCCCGGGAACGCTGCTACGGACCTCTCCGGACAAGGAGCACCGCCATGCCGCCCCACACCGTCACGCCCCGCCGCCAACGCCCCGTCCCCTTCGCCGCCCGGCACGCCGTCCGGGCCCTCCTCCTGGTCCTGCCCCTCCTCTTCCTTGTACCCCCCGCCCCCGCCGCCGCCCAGGTGGAGGCCCCCGACGAGGCGCGCATGGCCGACCTCATGGAGCGGGTGGAGGCCGGGGTGGAGGCGCGGGCCGGGCTCATCCAGGAGATGGTGGACATGATCTTTTCCTTCTCCGAGCTCGGCTTCCAGGAGGTGGAGACCTCGCGCTACATCGTCTCGATTCTCCGGGACCACGGCTTCGAGGTCGAGCAGGGCATCATGGACGTCCCCACCTCGTGGTGGGCCACCTGGGGGTCCGGCGGGCCGGTCATCTCGATGGGCAGCGATCTGGACGGCATCCCCAGGGCGAACCAGCGGCCCGGAGTGGCCTACCACGATCCCCTGGTGCAAGGTGCTCCGGGTCACGGCGAAGGCCACAACTCG